>CAZIFW010000003.1:0-99239 GCA_964538275.1 uncultured Bacteriovoracaceae bacterium | reverse complement strand
GCGGAACATTTAGACGATGACTACCCGCTTCCCACCATTAACGTTTAAGAACCTAGGCTCAGATTGAGAAAAAGTACTAACTTTTTATGCTGGCTGCAGAATGCGTAATAAGGTAAACCCTCCTCTGGCAATTTTTTAGCCAATAACATTTAATGTGTTTTAACTGGCTGCTTCAATGGCGAGTTTGAACTGGGTTCGATAACATGAATCCACGTCCATTTTCCATTTTGTTCAACACTAGCGTTATTTCCAGGGCAACTAGCCAAACCCATTTGAACTCCCAATTGGTATGCTTTTTTTGTCATACTTTCACCAACTGAAGAAAAATGTCCTTGGTGACTTTCAGATGCCAAAACCTTACCTGTGCTTTTTTGGACAATTGAAATCAAGGTAGGCATGTCGGCGCCATCATTCGTAAATTTAACCTCGATATCTGAAGCTGGAACGACACCTTCACAGTAAGCGACTTTTGTGCCACTCAATAAGATCATAATAATACCAAAAAAAATATTTGTGTTTGATTTTCTAATATAATCCTTAAGAGTTTTGAACATATTTTTGCAAGCCCCCTTTTGCAGTTTGAGATTCTTCGCACAGATCATAATGATAATTATAAAAGACATAAGGGCATAAAATAGGTAAACACTGCTGGGAAATTTTGACGGTTTTTGGGCTGTGCCCTTTCGTTCGAAAATGCCAAAGTTGTAGATAAATTTTAATCTTTTTTCCTGCTTAAGCTATACTTAATAAGATTCTACGGGCTTATCGCAACAGCTACCAGATCACTTTTATTTGCATGTCCGATTAGCTAACTTCCAAATTAAGTTCCATTGGTGCATCTTGCATCAGCCAAAGTTTTAATTTTCTTAAAAAGCAATTACAAGACAAGCTGGTCACAACTCGGGGTGCATCAGAGAAGTTTGCAGGATTTGAGGCTTGAATGTTTGATCACAATAAAACTATAGAGACTACTATTAGTGAAACATTAATGCCTGGCTCTGCTTTACAATTTCGAATCCAAATATAGCTGTAAGTATCAAAAGACAAAAATGAATTTCTTATTCACGGTGCATCTTATAAATGTTACGACTCGCCAATCCAAAGGACTTTTCTTGCTCTTTCTCATCTGATCAGTAAATATTTGAAAAGTGTCTAAACGACAAATTCGAAAGTAAGAACTGCCGATTCAGTCCTGAAAGGTTTGTCTAATTGTTCGACTTGTCCAACGTTCCTTCATACTTCAATCCCTATTTGTCAATAATCAGAAACCCTTAGCCGTTAAAATATTTCATAGCATTACATGCTCTCAGCCTATCTAAAGCTTGCAACAAAAAGAGTATAAAGAATCTGTCTTTGGACAAGGAGGTCCTTTCAAATGAATAAATTTTTATTAGTTTCCCTTTTCTCAACTGCAACTGCTTTCGCTAGCGGAACACCTACAACTACAGCGACAAAAGTTACAGAAACAAAACAAGCTGCAACTACAACTGTAGAAAATGCTAAAGCTGTTGCAACCGATACAGCTACGACTGCAAAACAAAATGCAAAAACTGTAGCTGCTGACGCTAAAAAAACAGCTGTTGCACAAAAAGCTAAAATTACTGAAACAGCTAAAGATGCTGCAACTGCTACAAAAACAACTGTAGAAGAAGTTAAAACAACAACTGAAGAAATTAAAAAGAAATAGCTCTAACAAAACCCCCGCACACTCTTAAAAAAGTGTGCGGGGGTTTTTTATTACATAAAACCATTAGCTCTTAAAAGAGCGTCCGGAGAGGGATCTCTTCCTCTAAAAAGGCGGTAAGCTTCTGAGGGGTCAAGAGTATTTCCTTTTGAAAAAATAAACTCTTTAAGCTTCTTAGATACCTTTTTGTTAAATGGATCTTTTGTTTCCACATAAGCTTCAAAGGCATCTTTATCTAAAACTTGTGACCAAAGATAACTATAATAACCTGCATCGTAACCACCCGAGAAAATGTGTGCAAATTGAGGAATGCGATGTCTCATAACAATCTCAGAGGGCATTCCCAACTCCTTGAGTGTCTTCTTTTCATAATGAACGGGATCAATTTTCTTGTCGCCCTTTTCCAAATGTAGCTTCATATCTACAATTGCTGAGGCCAAAAACTCTACAGTATCGAATCCCTTATTAAAGAACTTAGCTTTTTCGATTTTCTTAACTAAGTCTTTTGGAATACTTTTTCCATTTTTATCTTTTAAAAACTTCATTACCTCTGGAGTCATGAGCCAGTTTTCATAAACTTGTGAGGGAAATTCCACATAATCTCGAGAAACATTAGTTCCCGACAAGGAGGGATAAGTAACATTCGAGCTTAAGCCATGAATAGCATGGCCAAATTCGTGAAACATTGTCACAGCATCATCCCATGAAAGTTCTGTCTCGCCGCCTACACCTGGAACAAAGTTAGAATTATTGGAGACCAAAGGATGAATGATTTTTCCATTCATACGAGATTGCTCACGATAATCACTCATCCAAGCGCCAGAGTTTTTTCCAGTTCGGGCATAAGGATCAAAATACCAAAGTCCTACAAAGTTCTTGTTATTATCTAAAACTTTATAAACACTCATGGAAGGATGAAAAACGGGAACATCTTTCACTAAGACAAAATTTAATTCAAACACTTCCTTGGCAACCCAAAACATGGCTTCGCGAATATTATCTAAACGCAAGTAAGGTTTGACTAAATTAAAATCCACATCGTACTTAGCTTTACGAAGTTTCTCTGCATAATAGCGATAGTCCCAAGGAGCAATTTTAAAGCCACCCTTCTCGGCATCTACCAAAGTCTGCATTTCTTGAATGTCTTTATTGGCTTGTATAACAGCAGGCTTCCAAACCTTTAACATAAGATCCATTGCTGCCTCAGGTGTTTTTGCCATGGTGTCGCTCAAGTTCCAGTGAGCGTAAGTCTCGAAACCCAGAATTTTTGCTTTCTGTGCACGAAGCTCCAAAGTTTCTGTAACAATTTTATTATTGTTATAAACATTTTTATTTTCACCACGGCTCGTCCATTTTTTGAAAGCTTTTTCACGCAAAGTTCTATTAGGTGCATAAGTGAGTAGCGGTTCCATAAATGAACGACTATTTGCAATTACCCACTTACCTTTATGACCCAAACGTTTAGCCTCTTCACTTGCTGAGTTAATCATTTCGCCAGGTAAGCCTTCTAATTCTGATTTATCAGTTATCAGTAAATAATCTTTATCTTCATCGCCCAATAAGTTTTGACCAAACTTTGTAGAAAGCACAGATAATCGTTGATTAATTTTTGCCAGTTTTGCTTTTTTAGCTGCACTGAGTTTTGCTCCACTTTTTACAAATCGGATATGAGTCAAGTTTACTAAGCGTTTTTGCTCAGGACTAAGATCCTTAAACTCTACACTGTTTAGAACTGTTTCGATTCTTTTGAATAGTTTTTCGTTTTGTACAATTTTGTCACTAAGAGCAGAAAGCTTTGGGGACATAGCGGTTTCAATTTTCTGAAGTTCGGGCGTACTCAATGAACCAATCCAAATTTCAAATATTGTATTTACGCGAGAAAGCTTTTTCCCACTTAATTGCATCTGGACAAAAGTATTATCAAAAGTAGCTTTTTCTTTGTTATTTGCTATCGCTTCAATTTCAGCCAAAGATTCTTTAATTCCAGCTTCAAGGGCTGGCTTAAACATAGACACCTTTACTTTATCAAAAGGAGGAATGCCACCATAAGGCCCTGACCACTCCTCAATAAGTAAGTTGCCACCTGTTGCTTTATTGTTTTCTTTGGCCGTTACATTAAGTGCCACACTCATAAATATACCCCATACAAAAAGTCTAATTTTCACAAAACCAAGCTTACACACTTAAAAGTTATTGTCAGCGCAGTAGGGAGAAAGAATTCGTCAAACAAAGCTAAATAGATGATTCAGAATCAGGCTTTAATTTTAAAAGTCTCATTATGTTAGAATAATCATCCGTCCACAACTCTCCAATAGGAAGCCCTCTCCATGTAGGATCTTTTAATAATTTCATTGGAATTTCATTTCTTCTTCGTAAAATTACCCAGGTAGATGCGAATTTACCCTCAGGTTCAGTCACATGGTCCCTACGAACACGCGCATCTAAGTTAAACTCTTGAGCTAAACGTCCAATCACCGGCTCGAGCGAAACATAACGATTAGATATGTGGAGGGCTAGTATCCCATTTTCTTTGAGCTTGTTTAAATATAAAGCAAAGGCTTCTTTTGTGAGTAGATGCGCAGGAATTGCATCAGAACTGAATGCATCTACAAACAAAATTCCCAATGTACCCTCCTGTGCACTTAACAATTGAAGTCGTGCGTCACCCAGTTTTGTTTGGATATTGGCTTTGCTGTTAGTTATGTATGAAAAATGCTTTTGAGCTATTTTTAAAACACTCGGGTCTAGCTCATATATAATCCAATCCTCGCCACTCAATGCGTAAGTCGCAAGAGCGCCCGTACCAAGCCCTACAATAGCAACTGGACTTCCATTTTCAGGACTAGCTCTATGTTCATTAAATATTTCCCCCACTGGGCCCGTTGAATGGTAATAACCCAATGCTTCTCCAACTCTACTTAATTCTGTGCTTTGAACACCATGTACAGTTTTTCCATGGAACAAAAGATTAAGCTTACTATGCTTATCAAATTCAACGCGATGAACTCCATAGAAGTTACGTTCTTGATAAATAATTGAAGGGCGATAACCTGTACTTGCAAAATAACTTAACGAATAGACACTTATTACTAGAGCATATAAACCATAACGTCTTAATAAAAGTGGCAATACACATAAAATCCCACGTAGTGCGGACGATATAAAAAGTAAGAAAGTATTTTCTTTAAGTTCAGATTTTCCTGAAAAAATCTCAATGTAAGACAATTCACGAAAAGAATCATGCGTGAGTAAAAAACGACTTAAAAAGAAAATAACTAGAATCATTATGATTGTAGTTATAATTTTTTTGGGTTGAAAAAATTTCTTTAACTCAAGATAACCAGAGCCATATTGCGAAAAGCTTAACAACAGAAGAGAGGATAAGACCCACATAAGTGGGTACTCTAAAACTGAGTTCAAAAGGAGGGGCGCTCCTAGTGCATTGAAGACTCCGCCCAAAGCTCCTCCTAAAGCCATGTACAAATAAAAACTTGAAAGATAATGAGCCTGGGGGCGCCTAAACGCTAACTCACCATGAAAGGCTGTAGCCGCAATAAAAAAACATACAAAATGGATACTGACAGAGAGAATCAGAGGTTCAGCAAAACCTTTTAGTGATATGAACAAAATTAAAATAATTATGTACGGAAGTAATTTCTGTGTGAACAAAACTACATTTTTTAACCTATTTGAAAAGGCTAATAAAAAAGAAGCCAAATAAATTGATAATGGAAATATCCACAATAAGGGCATCGTAATGATTTCGGTACTTAAAAAACTTGTTAAAGATAAACTTAAGCTACATGGTAAAAATGAAAGTAAAACCCACAAAAGCTTTTGACTTTTACTAGGTGCCAAATCAGGATTTTGAGAAATGACTTTAGATTCATGAGTGATTTCATTTTTAGACAAATAAAACCACGAACAACCCAAAAAAAGAATGCTTAATACAAACAAAAAAGAGGACCACAACGATCGTTGCTGATTGAGTGAAAAAGTGCTTTCAATCCAAACAGGAAATAAAATGAGAGCTAAAAAACTTCCAAAATTACTAAAAATATATAAAAAATAAGGATCTTTTGATCGACCGTGATTGCACCTTGAAAACCAATACTGAAGTAGCGGCGCACTTGCTGCTAAAACGAAAAAGGGAAGACCAATAGTTTTAGCCAGAAGCTGAATAACTTGTACAACAGGCCACGCCTCCAAGCTCTGTTGAACATTTGGAGTGTACCACGCTGCTAGTGAAGCAAAAAAAAAGAAGCCCTAAATGCAAAAAAAACTTGATGTAGTTTCTTCAACCTTCCCGTACTGTAGTGCGCATAAAGATAGGCAAACAAAAGAAGGATTTGAAAAAAAAGCATACAGGTGTTCCAAACAGCAGGAGTTCCACCCAGATAAGGCAACATTGTTTTCGCTATAAGCGGCTGTATCCAAAAAAGTATAAAAGCACTTAGAAATAGAGTTAGAGAAAAAAGATAAGTCAAAAAGTTCCCCCGCCAAGCACTATTTTGTCAGTAATTAATCAGATCGTCACCAACAAGAAAAAGAAATTCATGTTTATAATTAATATATTCTATGAACACGCCCTCACCCTATAGCGATATCATTCTCTGTGACGATCACCCTATTTGCTTAATGGGAATTGAAGGAGCACTTAAAAATGCTTTTGGTGATAGCCTTCAAATTCGTAAAGCAGCTCTTGGTAAAGACCTCCTACAATTGGTAAATGAAAGAATGCCTAATCTTGTAATTCTAGATTTAGGTCTTCCAGATGTATCTGGTGTTGAACTTATTCGCACATTACGTGAGATTTCACCACATCTTAAGATTCTACTCCTTACGAGTAATGACAATCCAATACTCTTAAATCAAGCGCTACTCTACAAAGTAAACGGTATTTTACTAAAAACATATTCCATTCAAAATATTGCACAAGTATTAAAAGAACTAGAACTTTATAAAGATCAAGTTTATATCGATCCAAGCGTTGAAAGTTTGTTTAACGAAAAACCGTCTACACCACTTACAAAAAGAGAACATGAAGTTCTCAGTCTCTTAGCTAAAGGTCATACCAATAAAGAAATCGCAACTTTACTCAACTGCTCTGCTGAGACCATTAAATCTCACCGCTCAAATATTATGAATAAAAGTAAAACACGCAACAGCGCAGAAATGATTGCGTGGTACTTACAAGGGAATGGAAAAAGAGACCCTAGTTCCGACGCCTAATTCAGAGTCAATTTGTAAGTTACCGCCATGCAGTTCAATAAAGCGTTTAGTTATTGCTAAACCTATTCCATAGCCTTCGCTTGAGTGTTCGGGCTTAAACATAGAATCAGAGGCTGTATTTAATACAGATGAAACATGCGACGGTGTCATTCCAACACCTTCATCTTGAACACTAAGCAATAATTCTTTAGCTGTGATTTCTAAATCAATTAGAATTTTTCTGCCTTTTTCAGAAGCTCTAATAGCATTAGAGATTAAATTACGAATAATTGAGGACAACATTTCTGAATCACCCGTGATGATAAGTGGTTTTTCTTGAGAATTAATTTCTATGTCAACTCCTTTGAGCTGAAGAGAAGTTTTAAGAGTGTCCGCTGCTTCAAAAAGTAGCGTGTTCATCTCAAAGGGACGTTTAATTGGAACAAAACTTGTTTGCTGTAATTTAGCCCATGCTAAAATATTAGAAATAAGGTCCTGAGAAGCAAATACCGAATCTGTTAACATCGTAGCGACATCTTTGACCTCAGATTGAACCTTGTCGCGAAGTGAAGAAGATAAGATAGCCTGATTCTTTATATTTCCATACATATCATGAGCTATCAAAGTCATGAGCCGCGTCTTAAACTCAAGGCTTTCATGCAAGCTTTTTTCAATCGCTTTCTGAATGGTAATATCACGAAAAAAAACAATTTTGCCTGTAATAACTCCTCGATCATTTTTCAATGCATCTATTTTTAAAGAAAAAACACGCTCTTTACCCATCCTATCAACAAGAGGAACTTCATTTCCTTCGGAGATTAAAAAATTTGGGAATAACTCAGATAAAGATAAACCAATCTGCTGTTTAGAAATGTCAAAAATCTTAATAGCAGAGAGATTTATGGCCTGTAAACACTCACGAGAATCTAAAACTAAAACAGGATCTGGAAAATCACGAAAAACTTTTTCCATCGCAATGTGAGCAATATCTAATAATCGATATTTAAAGATTGCATAGAAAATAGCGGCTTCACTCAAAATATAAGTCGCTCCTGAGAGCATCAACCATCTAAATGGCGAATCGGCGTAAACACAGTAGGCGTCTACTAAGGTTCCCAAAACACCGCCAAGCATTAATGCAAAAACTTGTTTTCGCTTATCTCCTTCTTCTTTAATAAAAATCCATATACTAAGAAGTATGGAACTCAAAACCACGGACCAGGCCCACCACACGTGAATGGGAAACCAAGGCCCACCTTGAAACTTAACTACGGATAAACCATGTGCCGAGAAAGCTTCAAAGTTAGTTACATGAAGGTCTCGCAAAGAAGGAACAAGCGTTAAAACAATCGTTACTGCAGGAACTGAGAAGAGAAGACAGACGAAATATTTGTTCTTAATAAAATTAAAACGATTAAATGCTGTCACCACAAAAAGTAGCCAACAAGGAGCCAGCACTGAGAACCCAATAAATCTAAGTCGAGAGAAGAGGACTTTAGCTTCAAAACTATCAGAAATATAAACATTGAGTGCACAAAAAGAGATAATCGAAAAAGATGCAACCAATCCCATCATGAGTTTTACAGAAAGAAGTTTTCTATAGGGAATAGCGTAAGTGATTAAAATAACGGTAGTTACGAAAATAGCGGTATAAAACAATACAAAAACACTCGCTAAACTCATAACTTTAATTATTTCCTATCAAAAGATAGCATGTAAATGCATATTTTTTTTACAGTTTTCGAATATGCCAACTTAAACTTCACCTTTTTAGGGGATAGTCTCGTAAATCAACAAAAATTATAATCGTTCAAGGTACCCAATTATGTAGGCAGTTTATCCAAAAGATAAACTTTAATTGGGTACCTAACTCTTACCTAAAGTTTCAAAATACTTATTTTCTAAATTCTTAATTCTAAGTGCAATATCCTCAGTGATGAGGGCCACCGCTCGCTCACCGTGATCTTTTGGATTGTAATGTACCAATTCAGTTAATATTTCAAAATCTGAATGAGCTGGAGGAAAACCCGAAGATTTCTCGCCTTGTTTGTTTGATCGCACATAGGTGCAAAGCACTCGACACTCACCCACTTCATTAATCATCTTGCCCACGCCGTAAGCTAATTTAGAGTCGTCAAAGCGACCCGTTTTCGTACGCCTTCCTTCTGGAAAAACGAGAACAATTTCACCCAAGCGTAACAAATTAATAGCGTTGGTTAAGGTGGGATAACTTGCTTTCTTCTCACTTTCTCTATCTAAATAAAGACACTTAGAAAAATAACAGACAAAATGAAACAAGAGATTTTTGCTATATTCTTTGGCTACTAAATTCCAAGGATGTCGGCGAAAGTTCAACGGATACCAAAAATGGTTGCCGAAGGCATGCATGATGATTATTGAATCCACATAAGTAAGATGATTTGCGCAAATGACGAGCGGTGGATATTTTTTGTCAGTGAGTTCCTTGTAAAATTTTCGCCAACTTTTTAAATCTTTTACGTGCCAGCAACGCAACTTAACTCCGGCGATAACCCACCACATCAATGGAGCATAAAAAATAATTCCCATTAGGTACTGCCACCAAACTTTTAAAGGAATTTGCGGAGAACTCATTCGGACAAAATGGCACTTGTCGCTTCAGGAATCAATTTAAAGAATAAACTAAGTAGATTTTCCGTCGATTAACTGCTGCACAAGAGGCTCAGCTAGCTTTTGCAGAGCATCCAAGTCTTTACCGTGAAAGGGTTCACATTCACAAATGTAATGCATAAAAGTAATTCCAAAGAGTATGCTTGTAATGAGACCTGACCGCGCACTTGCATCATCCCCACCTAGCCATTGAGCATAGGGTTTTAAAAATTGTGCTTCGAACTGATCTCGCAATGCTTTATGGGAATCGGAATGTAGCGCTCCTCGGATAAAAAGCATAACGTGTTGAAGTTGGTCGCCCTCTTTAATAGGCGCAGTCACATACTTAACCAAACGCTCGCCTAATTTTTCACGATCTGATTTCATCATGTCCCAAAGCTTAAACTGCTGATCAATACACTTTTGAAAAAGCTCTTCTTTTGAACCAAATGCGCGAATTATGTGAGACGCGCTAGTTCCCGCTTTGTTGGCTATATCTTCGAGCCTTACTTGATCAAAGTTTTTTTCAGCAAAAGAACGTCTGGCAACCAAAAGTACTTCCTGATTGATAGTCTCAATACTTCTAGGCAGCTTAGTTGTTTTAACTTTAGCGTTCGTTATTTTGGGTTCATTTGCCATAATGACTATCTTCTCAAGAATAAATGTAAAATTGCTCTGTCAAAAAACTTTCATCTCTTCTTTTAGCTGCAAAGCTGCAATGGCATAACCGCCCTCTGCTCCATCTATAAAGTGAACATGCTCGCCTTGGCGATCAAAAATCAGGCAGGTCATTAATGCTGAGCTAGAAGAATGTATTCCATAAAAAACCTTAGCCTCTCTCTTCTTAGCCTCTAAACAAGCAATAAGTGCTCGTTTTTGAGCCCCTGAAACATCAAATACAAAACGTAATGTATCGTCAAATTTCCAAAAATCACTATGGTTTACAACTTGCTTTTTATAAAGTCCCCAATCAATGCCTAAAGCTTTCAAATTTAAAAACATTAAAAACTTTCCAAGAAAATTTTCAAAAAGAATCTTTATTAAATACATCGTCTTTTTAAAAAAACTTTCTCCGTAGCTTCGTGCTTTTTTTTCTATAGCTAACTCTTTTGCTCGAGTATTCAATTTAAGTTTATTTAAAGTAGCCGGATTTGCCTCATCTTTGCCTCCGCAGATCACCTCAATCTCTTCAATTATTTCTTGATATATCTTTGCTGCATCTTCCGGTTTGTCGCTTCTTGCCTTTACAAGAACACTCACTATTTCACCCCTGGTGGACGGAAAAGATTCCCACCTACACTCTAGGCCCTCAAGATTCACGACTTCCTCTAAAGAGTTTTTTGAGTTTAATAAATACTTTGTACCTTCCAAAGATTTTACTTTTTTTTCTGCTTCAAAAAAACCATTCCCAGAAAACAATGCAATAGATAAATCCGTTGATAGAGAAAACTTTGCTACCTTAAATATAAAAGATTTTTGTTTAAGTTCTAAAATAGGAACAGCAGCAACTCTTAAAGTGAGTCCATATTCCTCAAGAGATATTTTCTGTATAGAAATTAAAGCACTTTTTGCTCTCTCAATTCCTTCTGATGGAAGAAGCAAAGTAGCGCCATCTCCACCAAAGACATAAGGAATTTTAAACTCACTTAAAGTGTTGACCAAAACTATTATACAAGCCGCTCCAACAAAATTTACCTCTTTATACTTACCTAACTGAATAGCTTGTGTTGAATTCTGAATATCACAAAGGACTAAAGTCCAATCATCAGGAACATCTTGGTAATAGCTCAAATCGCATATACGACGATAATCGTATACTGGTTTTAGATTTTTATAAAAATCCAAGGTGCTATTTGCGCTAACTGGCTCTACCATGAGTGTATTAAAACACAGGCTTAGCGCTAATAGAATTTGTTTGGTTTAGCGTTAAAAAAAACCTATACCTAGAGTGCAATGTTTGAAATCAAGAAAGAATGGTCCTCTCGTATATCCATTATAGAAAAAATACTTAAAGAATCCGGAAAGATAAGTCTTTCTGGCTTCTCTCTCAATCCAGGAGCCGAACCCATTCAACTTAGCACAGAACATAAAAGTGCTTTTAACGATATAGTGACAGAGTTTGACAAAAAAGTAGAAGACTTTATCGTCTCTAAACTCAAAGAAAATTTTCCTAATGAAGCCATCTTAGGTGAAGAAAGCGCATACAAAATTAAAGAGAAGCCTTCTGATTCAACCTTTAAAAAAGAAGAACTACTTTGGGTGCTCGACCCTATTGATGGCACAGCCAACTATTCTCGCTCTTACCCTTACTTCTGCACTACACTTGCCTTACTCCAACAAGTGAATGGCCGTTTTGAAGTTGTAATAGGTGCAACTTTAGATCCTGTCAGAAATGAATTCTTTTATGCCGGCAAAGGTATGGGAGCTTATCTCAACGGAAAAAAAATATCGGTAAGCGCTGTGAATGAATTTGAAAAATCTATTTTTGTTACTGGATTTGCAGCCGAACGTGTGACCCAAAAAGAAGTTATATTTAAGCGCTTTATAGAACTTACACGAAAAACTTTGGGAGTACGCCGCACTGGCGCTGCCGCTCTAGACCTTGCTTACATTGCATGCGGCCGACTTGATGCCTATTGGGAATGCGGGCTGAGTGCATGGGATGTAGCCGCTGGTTCTTTACTGGTAAAAGAAGCGGGTGGAATTGTTTCACATTTCGAAAGAAGCGAAGAGTGGTCTACATGGACGGGAGAAATTCTCGCCACCAATACAAACATGCACACTAATGTATTGGGTGAATTAAAACGAATTGATTAGAATCTTTAGATTTTTGAGTCTTTAAAAACAGAATCGCGATTTTTAACAGCTTCAGAATAAAGAACCTGAATACTCGGCGAATACTCAAAATCGTTGTCTCCAAGTCGACGTCGTAAGCCCATATCAAAGCGCCAACATTTAGAATAACTTGTATAAGAGAGATAATAATTTTGCTCTAAAAGTTGTTGCTCTCGACGATCGTAGTTGTGAGCGGCCGCCAATTCAAAGGGACCAATTTTCTTAAGTCTCAACTCTCCGCCAATGTTATCAGTATCGGGTTTAATACTTTGATAAAAAATAAGAGAAAAATATTTCTCATTCCAAAGCAAATCATTTTGCAAATCAAGTGCGGCTGTTTCGTAGTTCCAAGAAATTTGAGAGCTCAAATGAAAGCTGTAGTAGTTACCTTGAGCATTGATGAGAATATTTCCAGCTTCCTGATTTTCTAAATCATATTCATGTGCGACTTTTAAATAAAGAATTTCTCGAATTTCATTATTTGCAGAAAACTTTCCTAAGAGCTGTGTTTTAAATCCGTAGTTTAATAAATGATGCTGACGAAGTCTTTTTTCGCTTTCTTCTGTTCCCAAGCGAATATCTTCAATTCCACCATCGTGTAAATCAAAACGAGTCGCTGTGGTGGTACATGGACCATTGGGACAATCTTTGAAAAAATCATGGCCAGTTTTCATATCCTCTGGTGAATATGAATATTCAGCAAAAGGCGTGAGAACGTGTTTCATACGCGGCATTCCAGCAGCGTCTATGTTCCAAATCTTTGAAAAATCGCCTTCTAAACCCTGTTGAAATACAAAACGAGATCGTGAGGCAGTGGTGGGCTGTATATCGGAAGGAAATTGATAGTAATCACCCCGGTATTGAACACTGCTCGTGCTTCTAACGTAATCAAAGCTAAGCGGAACTGATAGATCAACAATTCCACTGTAACGGTCTCCCGAAGCTATAAAGCCACTATCGGGATCAATTGCGAGCGCTTCGTTAATGTCTCCATCATCAAGTCTACGAATGCTTAAGGATTCAATGCGAGCTGCTCCCAATAATGTGTTTTCAAAAATAGAAATGTAGGGAGTTCCTGCTTTGGCTTGAGGTAATACCCAACTTGCATTTCCACGTGATTCAATTGCACGATTTAAATTATCTTGAGGAATGCGTGCTCCAGCAAATAGTGAAAAGTTTTCGTATTGCGATTCAATAAAGAGATCATTTGAAAGAGTAGGTAGACGAGATTCTAAACTATCATCTTCAAAGTTTTGAGACATTTCTACATCACTGACATAATCACCACGTGCTAATATCGACCAATTCTTAAGAACTTGAGCGCGACCTGCGTAATGAATACCGTATCTATCTTGAAACCACTGAGAATCGCTTGGAGTACGAATCCAAGAAGTATTTGATTCTAAAAAAGTATAATCCGAAAACTTCAAACGAGACTGAAGGGCATTGCGGTGCCCACCGCGGCTCATATATCTGTAGTCATAAGTAAAATCTAAATTATCTGTAGGTGCGTAATAAAAAGGAATTCCAATTTGCGCGCCTAAGGCAGTTGAGAATTTAAAGTAAGGAATCAAGAAGCCCGTAAAGCGCTTATCCTGTGCTGGATAATAAACCACAGGCAGATACATAACGGGAACATCTTTTACCGCTATAAGTGCGTGGTGGATTTCTGCATACTGCTCTGTATTCACACGAATACGATCGCCCGTAAGACTCCACGAAGGAGGGCAATCTTGGCAAAAAGTAATTTTTGCAACTTTGGCTACGTAAACGGTATCTGACTCACGCTTGATTTCTCGTCCTTCAAGTTGAAAAGCGCCTGACTGCTTAACGATAGCTTCATAAAACACCCCCAAACCGGATTTCATATTAAACTTAACGCCTTTGGCTTCGATAACCAACTCGCCCTGCTTAAAGATAACTTTGCCAGTGCATTCAACATCTCCCGAAGATGGATCAATAACGAGTTTATCCGCGTAGAGTTCTCTATCACCAAGCTTGAGCTTAACGTTGCCTTCAACTTCTGTTTTTTGAGTTTCTAAATTGGTAGAATACTTGTCTGCTTGAAATTCAATAAGGTCCGATAGTTCCTGCGCTTGCAATGTAAAAGCAAAAAAACAAGAAGCTATAATTCTTATAAGGTTGCGGACCTTCATCCACTATTCCTTAAAGAAACTCAGAATTTTTGCAATTTCCGCTTTGAGATCTCGGCGATCTACAATTTGATCAATCATGCCGTGCTCTAGCAAAAACTCAGCTCTCTGAAAGCCTTCTGGAAGTTGTTGATTAATGGTTTGTTGAATCACGCGTGGTCCAGCAAAACCTACAAGTGCTTTAGGTTCTGAAATATGAAAGTCGCCTAACATCGCAAAGGATGCAGCTACCCCACCTGTTGTGGGATCAGTCAAAATTGAAATGTAAGGTTGTTTACATTTTTTCTTAAACTTTTCTAAAACAGCAGCCGTTTTAGCCATTTGCATGAGAGACAATATTCCCTCTTGCATACGAGCGCCTCCAGAGGATTGAAAAATAATTGCGGGTCGCTTTTTTTGCATGGCTCGCTCAAGGAGACGCGCAACCTTTTCGCCCACAACCATTCCCATGGATCCACCCATAAAAAAGAATTCAAAACTACCCACTTCTACAGGAATGCCATTGATCTTGGCAGAGCCGGAAATAAATGCGTCTTTAAAGCCTGAATTTTTTTGAGCAGTTTCTAAGCGCTGAGTGTAGGGTTTTGAATCTACAAATTTAAGCACATCCGTTGTCTCAAGTTGTGCGTCTTTTTCTACAAAAGAATTGATATCCACCAAAAGCTCAATACGGCGATGAGCTGAGATACGAAAATGAAAACTGCATTCCGTACAAACATCAAAGTTGCTTTGTAGAACAGTTTTTTGAAAAATACTGCTGCATTGATCGCACTTTACCCAATAACCTTCGGGCGCGGTAAATGGGTGACTCTCAGGATCTTTTGGAGAGCGAATGCCCGGCGTTTTCTTCTCGAGAAACATAAAAAGCCAGCCTAAGGCGCCTATGTCCTCAAGGCAAGCCTGACAAAGCGCGTTATAGAGAAAGCCCAGATAGCGCTTAGCTAGCCCCTCTCCTGAGTGTTTTCCGTTACAGAGTCCTTTTCCTGTAAATCGATCTGACTGAAAACCAGATGTGAGATTTCCTCGTAGGACTCTTTTTTATTTTCTGTATTTAAGCTCAGGGCCGCCCCGGTAAGTAGAACGTGAATTCTTAGTGCTGTCTGATAGGGGTTTTTAACGTTCCATTCTTTTCTTAAATTTCCAAGTTCTACCAAGGAAACAACTCGCCCCAAACCTGTTTGCACAATTGTTGTATTGAGTTCTCGCATCTTGCCTTTGTGTGAAGCAAAAACATAGAACAAGACCTGAACTCGATAATAAGTCGGATACCGATAAGTCCAATCAAGTGTGGAATAAATATATCGCTTCAATTCATCGCGCGCCGAACCCTTAGCTTTTTTAATTTCCTGAATAACAAATTGTTGCCAGTGGTGACGAACATAGGTCACGGTCTTTTCAAAAAGTTCCTCGCGCGATTCAAAATAGTAGTGCATGAGCGTGCGAGAGATTCCGCATTTTCGAGCGACACTTTCGAAGTTACTTTTTTCAAAACCGTCGCGTGCATAAACTTTCACGGCCGCTTGAATAATCTCGAGTTTTTTTCTTTCATAAGGTGTTGGGGTAACTGCAAAGAGCTTCCAAAGAAGTTCGACATAGTTTTTGCTCATTTATCCCAATGACACTCACCCTTATTGTAGCTTGCTCTTACAATCTGTCTTGCCTAATTTACTCGCATCGCTTGCAAAAAAACGATCACCTTCACCACCGAAGAGCCCGCGATCTCGAACTCCATCATTATGAATAGCTGCGACGCGAGTTTGCTCCACTTCATTTAAAGTATCACTAAAGCGACTGGCTAGAGCAACGACATTATTATGACCAGCTCCACGTAACCATTTAATTCCCGTAGATTCCTGTGCTATCGACACTGTCTTTGTCGCTCGCGTTTCTTCCAAATCAATGGCGTCATATTGAATGGGACTAGATCCGTTCTCTAATTCACCTTTTACATATTCATCTGCAATCACAAGTCCCAGTGGCGAAATCGTAACTTTAGCGACGGGCTTTTGAGGATCAAAGGGGAGTCCTTCTTTTTTATCTTTAAAAAACCATGCAACGTTTTTGGACCAGTTTTCCCAGTGCTTGGAAATTGAGTTAATTCCCGGAATACGACTCAATTCTTTCAATCGATTAAACGCAGTTTCTGCGTTACCAACATTCTCTTCTGTAGCGGCAACTAGAGAGCCTCCGAATTCATCAGAAGAAAAAGTCCAAATATTTTTTCCTTCTTTACCAAGCTGATTTAATCCAGGTACAACAACCGCTTCATGTGGAAGCCAGTTCCGCGTGAAAGAAAATTGGTTTACGCCGTCTTTTTGAGCCATGCGCCCGCCACCCATTACAAATAAACTTCCAAGTCTTTTGCGAGACTCTGCATCTGAATTTACATGATTGATAAGATCAATACCTTCGCCCAATACTATGGCATCAAATTGTGTATTATTTTTTTCAGCCCAAACTGCACTTCTTCCAATGAGTTGATCAGGTGTTAAGATTTTTCCATCGTCACTTTGTTCGCTTAATCGTGGCAGATCTTTGAATGCTTCTGATGAAAAATTGTTGTTTTGTAAAGCTGCCTCAAGAGCAAGGTTTGGTACTTTTGCAATCTCTTCCTGAGTATAATTGTGTCCGGCAGCAACAGGAATTGAGGCTACGCCTAAGTCGTTCAATACGGCCTTGATATTGAGAGCCATCTCGTGAGTATTAAAGCCTTCAGCGATAATGCCACCGTTTAAAAGAGCCTGCCTTCCCTTTTCTGTTCCAAGAATTCTTAGAAGGCCAAACCAATCATCAGGAGAATTTTTAAAAATTATAACGAGATTTTTCTTTTTCCCATGACTCACAATCGCTTTCGTTTCTTCTACTCTAAAGCTTAATGCTTCTGGAATGGCGTCACGGTAACTGGCTACCGCCGGAAACTTTCTTGGGGCTGATTCAACCGCTTCTAAATGTTTTTCAAGTACAGCCGGCCCGTCAAGTTCGACAAGATCTAAAAAACCACCCTGTCCATTCGACTGCTTGTTTTCAAACAATGTAAATGATTCTAGAACAGGTCTGGAAGTATTTATGTTTCCAGTTCCGGTCATAAATCTTGGCGTGAATTTGAGATTCGCGAGTTCACTATCATTCATCATCGACATTACTGTTGGAGTCATGTCTGCAAGATAAAAACCAGCTGCTGCTTCCGGATCTTTGAAAGAACTCGGCACCCAACGGTCATGGGCATTTAGTCCCATCCCTACTCTTTGAGTTGCAGTGTGAATCCATGAAAGGCCGTATTCTTGCGCAGCTCCAAACACATCTTTCAAAACTGGGTGCTGGTTCATAGCATCTTTCAATCTTTGTCTAAGTGCTTTACCTTCAACAGTCTCAGGAATGTATCCCCCTTCAAGACCTGTGCGTTTCTGAATAGTGTCTGAGGGAGCGTGAAATGCTCTTTTAAAAAAGCCACCATTCACCATTCTAATTAATGAAAGACTACTTTCAGGATCTGCCATCGTATTGTACGGAGAAACAAACTTTGCATCAGTATCGCTTCCGATGTTTTTCCAAATGCCCATTGTAAATAAATCACCGAGTACTTTCTGAGAATCTCTCGGATTTTTTTGCATAGCCGGAACCAAATCTATGGGTGCTGTTAAAAGTAGCGTATCTAAGACTTTTCCTGATGCCGCCTGCTCAGCGATCAATTGATTGAGTTGTTCTGCACCATCTCCAGACTTTTCAGAAATCGAAGAGTAATAAGCTCGCTCTTGTGGTGTTAAAAGTGGCCCACCTTCTTTTTCAAGAAAGCCCGCAAATTCTGTGACTGAGTTGTTTCTAAGATTTGTGGCAGTTCCTGCATATACAGGTATGTTTAACCCAAGTCCTTTAACTATTTTGCGTATGATGGCAGTTTTCAATTGCACATTACCGGTTGAACAAACAATTGCTTTCACTCTGTTCCTTGATCCTGGATCAAGAAGCATATGAACAATTGCGCGAATATCGTCGTCTAAAGCATCCGTAATGATGACCACATCATTAGGTGCGGCCGCTCGTGCTTTGGGTGTCGTTAAAAGTGAGAAAGAAAATAGAAATGCTAAAATCGCGAATTTAGGAGTTCGGAGCTTTATTCTTTTTAAGTTATTCATGGTTATATTCCTGCCTACAACCATTGTGACGCCAGGTGTCTATCGGCGCCATTTTAATTTAACAGACTGTCAAAATTTACTTATAACTATATGATTTTTATAGGTAATAATGAAAAGTAAATTTGTAATTTTCGTGTTATATCGGCCTAAAGTTCTAGATAAAAACGGGCGTTATTATAAAAACGCTGCAGATCGGGGCTCTCAGAAGGATTATGCACCTTAGCCAAAAGCTCACGGGCTTCTTGCTTTGAGAAAAGACCAAACGAATTCCAAACACCGGGAGTCCAACGATCAAATGCCAAAAGACTCGTCCACCCATTTAACGTTTCTGCTTTTTGCGCCGCTGTCCCGTTTTTAAAGGTATCTTCCAAATGCTTTTTTAATTCTCTCCCTAATATTTCACGCTTGTTTTCATAAAAACCAAGGAAATCTTCTGCCTGAGCTTTAAAGGAGCGAAGTGATATTGCTCGCTCACTAGAGCCTTGCAACTCTGAAGCTGGTAGCTTCTTTAAGGTGTCCTTAAGAACAGACACTTGATAAAGCTGTTCTGCAAGTACATTAAAACTTCCCTCATATTTAGAAGTACCCCTTCCCTCGTTGTTTAGGATTTTTTGCATCATAAATAAATAAGTTCCGGGGTATTGTAATGTCTGCCTTGCTTCAACAGCAGCATCACCACTTAGAGGCTGGCCAGCAAAATCATATCCCTTTGTATATGTTGCGTCTGCTATCGCACTTAAACCCCTGTACATAGTATCTGCGCCAATACGTGCCCTCGCATTGGGATTAAAAAAGTTAGCGTCTTCATTCTGAATCAAAAGCATGGGGTTCGTGTAAATAGGAACCCACTTCACCCCCTCCTTTTCAATGGGTTCTGCAGGGAATTTTCCATGAGGATCATTTCCATTACGTATGCCATACTTTTCTGCAACCTCGTGCAGGGGCAACCACCCAATTTTGCGGTACATACGCAAAGAAGCGGGGTCCGCATAAGATACAAAGTGATTTCCAAATTGCGCATAATATGGAACCCTCTGATTTTGAGTTACCTCATGAGTGTAAGACAACCATAGATCGGTTCGCACAGCTGCTTTAATGTCTTCCGGCAATTCGTTCGAAACAACAAAACTTGATGGCTCAAATACAGACCCATAATAAGCGGGACCACCAGAGTCTGGATCACGCCCCAAAAGATGAGAAGGTATTCCGGGCGCCTTATTCATTTCAGGCTCCATACTTGCAATCAATGGATCAAACAAATTCACTTCAACATACGGAGAGGATGGGATTTGTATATTCAATCCTAAATAAGTTGATACAGGTAATTCAGCCTTAAGATAGCCCGGAGTCCGCCCTCCAGACTTAGCATTGATTAAACGAATGGTACCTTGAATCTCCTGAGTGTTTTTATTTCGAGCAATAATCAATTTGGTTTCACCTTTTTGAACGGCTTCAATAAAATCTTTCCTAAGTTTCGAAATAAATTCATTGCTCCATTGATGTCGGGTTCCCTCGCCTCTACGTTCCAAATAATTATTTTTTACAAAGGCTATAAACTCTTCGAATGACTCTTCTATCTTCGCAGGATCGCTCAATCCCTTTGTTTGCCTTGAGTTTGGATAAAAATCCATAATCAAAAGCTCAGTATCCGGATGAGATCCCGCTCTAGTGGAAATTCGTACTCCTAAATTTCGATCATGCGGATTGGAAAACCGAAAATACGTTGAATCCTCTTTACTAAGCGTGAGTAAACACAAGAATTTTTTTGCCTCTAATAAATTTCCAAAAGAGAACCCTAAAAATAATAAAAGAAATTTACTACGCATTTTAAACTCTGCGCACTGAGGCCCAACTATGAAACAGCGGTGCGACCTCTCTTAATAATAAAGGATGGAACGCTCAATCTTCCGTCAATATCTTGTAGGCTTCGTCTCGGCTAAGTCCGCTTAAATGAGCAACAATTTTAGCAGCTTGAGTTGGGCTAGCTTTTCGAAGCTCTACGAGCTGCTTAGGGTCAATCTCTACACCGGTAGACTCGCGACCCAAACCTTCAAGCACGAATGTTAACTCACCCACTTGGTCTTTTTCTAACTTCTGTTTAAAAAAAGCTATGTGGTCTTCAATGCGACCCTCAAAAAATTCTTCGTGCTCTTTGGTCATTTCCCGCAAACAATAGAGTTGCGCATCTTTATACAAAGACCCTTGAAGAGTATTGAGCGTAGCTAAAACATTGTGTTTGCTTTCAAAAAAAACCAAAGTCTTAGAAGATGCAAAGTTTTCGAAAAATTCTTTTTTAACTTTTTTTGGAGTAAAGCCCAGAAAACTTATTGGATTGCCAAAACCGCCCGTCATTTGAATAGCCAAAGTGAGAGCACTGGCTCCAGGAAGAGAAGTAACTTTTACCTTATGATGTCTTGCACTTTTTACAATCCAAGAACCGGGATCGTTGATCGCAGGAGTTCCCGCATCACTCACCAAAGCCCATTTTCCTGTGAGTTTTCCAAAGAACTTCTGAGCATCAATTTCTCGTTCTGTATTGGAATCAAAACTGTGCACCTCACAGCTGAGTGTAAGCCCGGCCCATTTACAAAACTCTTTAAACTTTCTTGTGTCTTCGGCCAATACTCCATCAACAGAGAGCAATGCTTTTTTAGCGCGCGCACTTAAATCTTCTGCATTTCCAATGGGAAGTGCAACCACAAGAAGTTCATCAATCATTCGCGTTCCGTTGGTAGCTTCTTTTCGTTCCAAAGAAGCATTCCACCTTCCATGTTGTAGACTTCTTTAAAACCTAAGGCCTGAGCATACTGAGTGGCCTTTCCAGATCTCATTCCACTGCGACATACAAAAACAATAGTTTGATTTTTATCCCAAGCTTGAACCGCTTCTTGAAACTGAGTTTCAAGTGTTACAAGTTCAGCTCCAGCTACGTGCCCAAGTTCTCCCGTAAATTCATCCGGACGTCTCACATCAATAATGCGAACATCGTTTTTATGTTTATGGAGAGTTTCAGGAGTGACTTCCCAAAAACCCTCAATGTTTTGAGTCTTATCGTTGATCACAGCCTAAGATTGGAGGGTTTTACCTCGCTCTGTCAAGCTTCTCGTCTGGGAGGAAATTAAAGCGAAAGGTTCTGCCTGGGATGAGCGATACCACGAAGGTAAAATCAAAGTTTCCATTCATCTTAGGACCAAAAATATCTGGGGGCGGATTAGGAAAAGCTCGGACTTCTAAAATTGCGTCACTTGCTGCTTTATCAAGATCTGGATGACCTGAGCTTCGGTCTATATTGACTTTTGTTACAGTACCATCTCGCTCAATAAAAATGCGAGTGACTGTAACATAAACTCCCGTGGACATTTCTTTTTTCTTTCGATCAGCAACTTTTCTCCAGCGAGGAGTCCAAGCGGCAGTGATTGCCTCTTTCATGCGATTTACAAATGTTGCGTGTATATAAGCATCTGTATTTAAAACAATGTGATCAGAAACTTTAATCGCTGGATCAAGAACATCATAGGTACCCTTTTTAAATTTAGTTTTCTCTGAAGTCTTCAGTTTCCGTCCAAAAGAATCTTCTCGAAGAGTTAACGACTTTATAGAGGGCGCAGTCGAAGTATCGTCACTTCCGCGCACTGATCCCGATGCTTTACTTTGTGTTTCTTCTTTTACGCGTTGAGTTTTTTCACCTGCATAAGCTTTTTGGTTATTTGTAACTGGAATTAAGTCTTTCTCTTCAACCCATTCAGTCTCTACAACGCGAGCTCGGCTCATTATTCTTTTCAAATCGTCAGAGCTTATAGGGCGCACCTCTAACATCTTAGTGACTTCATCTTTAATCATTTCACGGCGTAAATGAATTTCAAGCAGGATAAGGGCTCCTACCACTGCAATATGAAAGAGCAACGCCCCAATAGGGTAGCGCCACTTAGACTTTCTTTTCTTCAGAAAAGATGGGTCTATCATAATTCACTTTCACGAGGAAAAGTCCCTCTGCAGGCGCACAGAACAAACTAGGAATGCGTGTACTGGGCCCATTAGATTGCTCAAGAAGTTTTTCAACAAAATTTGTTGGTCGTTTATGAGTTGCCACAGCCAAAGATGCGCCCACCATGTTGCGAACTTGCTGTTTAAGAAAGCCTTCTCCTTCAAATTGAATGCGCACGAGTCTCCCTCGCGAGCCTGGTCTAATTTCATCCTCACAGCTTACACGAATAATATTACGAACTGTAGACTTCACGGTGTGTCCAGAGCTAGCAAATGCAGCAAAATCTTTTCTACCTTCTAAAACTTTGAGCGTCGTTTTAAGTAAGTCTAAATCAAAACGCTCTAGCTGATCTAATTCTGCTGGAATCCAGTAAACACGACCCAAATCCAACACGGGTTTGGTCATTTTAACCAAAACTCTGTATTCATAAACTTTTGTAGTCACAGAATCCAAAGCCTCAAATGTAGCATCCACTTCCGCTATGTCTTTGACACAAATGCTTTTTGGAAGCAGTGAATTTAATCCAAGCCTTAAACGACGCGCTTCGTTTTTGAACTTAGGTAAAAACTCATTAGGTATATCAACATGAGCAATATATTCTTCAGCATGCACTCCAGAATCTGTGCGACCACAGCCATGTACCTTAATGGCCTTACGAGTACCTAAAAGTTTTTTAATTGTTTTTTGAACAGTGTTTTGAACGGATGGATATTTTCTTTCAACTTTAGACCCCTGAGTTTGCCATCCACAAAAAGAAGTTCCATCGAACTCCAACCTCAGCGCGTAACGCACGCATTAACCTTTCGACTGTGAATTTAGTTGCAAATTCAATTGCTGAAAAATTTGAAAGGCATTCCACGCTGCGCCTTTAAGAAGCTGATCGCCAGAGACCATCATCAAAACACGTTTGGGAACAATAGGATCTTTTCTAAAACGCCCTACAAGAACTTCTCTTTTGCCATCGGCTTCGAGAGGCATTGGAAAATAGTTCTGCTCAGGTAGATCTACCTTTTTGAGTCCTGGTTGCTCACGATAAAGATCGCGTAATTCAGATAAGGAAATATCTTTTTCCAAATCAATCACTACACTTTCTGTGTGAGCTCTCTCAACAGGAACACGTATACAAGTAATTGCTATGGGAAGATTAGGAAGCTCAAGCATTTTGCGAGTTTCTTCCATAACTTTAAATTCCTCCTCGTTGTAAGCAGGCGCTTCTACATCATTGCCACGCACAGGGGAATTGTGGCTGATCACGTTGCCGCCTAATCGATAACCAAAAATTCCTGTAGAAACCTGAGCATTTTTATCAACACCGAGTTGTGAACGAAGTTCAGACAAGCCTTCTTTACCGGCCCCACTCGCCGCCTGATAGGTAGATACAAAAAGTTGTTTAATTCCATAAGAACGAAGAGGATTTAAACCTGTGCACAAAATAGCAGCTGTACAATTAGGATTCGCAAAGATGTTTTGCTTAGTGTTTATTAGAGATCCATTAACTTCAGGCACAACTAAAGGAACAGCTTTATCCATTCGATAAGCAGAAGAGTTATCAATCAAGTATTGACCTGCTTTTAGCCGAGAGCCAACAAATTTAGCGGAGTCGCTACTTGCTGCATTGAAAATGAATTTACATTCATTGAGCTTTTCATGGTCTTCTTCAATGCTCCACTCGCTCTCTGCAGGGTTACGTGCGCGGCGAAATTTTAGGATTTCAAATTGATCTAAAAGATTTTCTTCCTTGAGAATTTTTAAAAACTCTTCTCCAACAAGACCTGTAGCTCCGATGACTGCTAGTTTCGTTTTCATAACAATACCTTTCAATGAATACCCTACTGCTATAAGCAGCAAAAATTATGCTTCTACTTCTTCAGGCTCAGGCTTAGAAAATTTGCGCATCACTACGCCCAAAGGTCCTGACAATAAATACAAAACACCCACGGGAAAGATTAAAACCTCTGGCTCCATAGTGAGTAACATCAAAATCATAATGATAATGAGTAAATAACCAAAGCCTTCCTGCGACTTGATCTTGAGATCTTTAAAGCTTCTGTAACGAATTGTAGACACCATCGTGATGGCCAAAAAAACCATGACGAAAATAATATAAAGGTCTTTACCCGAAAAGGGTTTTACTTGTTCATGAAAAAGCACCGCAGAGGCTGCGATTGAGGCTGCAACAGGACTAGGAAGTCCTTGAAAGTATCTCTTCTCATCCGACTGCTTGAGTACGTTAAATCGAGTGAGTCGAAGTGCTGCACATGTTAAAAACAAGAAGGCTGCCATCCATCCAAACTTACCGTACGGTGAGAGTGCCCATTCGAAAACTAGAATAGCAGGTGCCACACCAAAACTTACCAAGTCAGACATAGAATCATACTGTTCACCAAAATGAGATTCTGTTTTTGTAAGACGGGCAACGCGACCATCAATACCGTCTGCTAGAGCAGCAATCATAATGGCAACTGCCGCTGCCACCCATTGCTCTGATTGAACAGCACGCGTAGAAGCAACGATTGAAAAAAATCCTAAGAATAAATTTGCAGTCGTGAAGAGATTTGGAAGAAGGTAAACAATGACCCCTCGTTTTTTCTCTGCAACTTTGATTTCGCTATTTTCCAAGCTACTTACCTATGCTCATAGCAGTATTCAACAAACCATTTAAAACTAGTTTGTTAAAGATGCTTCAGAAGGAAGTTCTTCTTCTTCATCGTCATCTTCTTTGAGGATACTTTCCATGGGAACCCAAGTTGCCCACTCGCTATCATCAGGCAAAAGCTCAAGACCCTTGGCAACGTCTTTGTGAGAAATCTTGTTAGTCTTCAAAAATTGGTTGCGAAGACGAGTATCAAGGGGATCTGGACCCAAAACTTTGGGCTTATTGTTGTTATCCGTAGCCATCCCTACATACTTAGGCAACGGTGATTCGCTGGTCAAGGTAAACGTCTTGAACTGCGTTAGTCAGTGCCAAGCCATCTTTCCATGATTTTTGGAAGGCTTTACGACCCAAAATAAGGCCCATTCCGCCCGCACGCTTGTTGATAACCGCGGTTTTAACCGCATCTGAAAGGTCGCTAGCGCCTTTGCTCTCCCCACCGGAGTTGATCAAGCCGATCTTGCCCCCGTAACCGTTCATAACTTGGTAACGGCAAAGGTCGATGGGATGGTCTGTTGTGAGCTCGCTATAAACCTTATCCGAGATTTTCCCGTGCTTGGTAGCCTTGTATCCACCGTTGTTGGTAGGAAGCTTTTGTTTTAAGATGTCTGCGCCAATAGTAGCGCCGAGGTGGTTGGCTTGTGAGCTTAAATCCGTACTGGTGTGGTAATCCACTCCATTCACTTTAAAGCCTGAGCTTCTGAGGTAACACCAAAGAATTGTAACCATTCCCAAAGAGTGCGCCATTTCGAAAGCTTTAGAAACTTCCATCAACTGACGTGAACTCTCGGGTGCGCCGAAATAAACAGTAGCTCCCACGGCCACACAACCCATATCAGCCGCTTGCTTAACGCTTGCGAACATCACTTGGTCGAACTTGTCGGGATAAGTGAGGAACTCGTTGTGGTTGATTTTAAGAATGTGAGGAATTTTGTGAGCGTATTTGCGAGCTGTAAGCCCCAAAACTCCTAAAGTTGAAGCAACGCCGCTACAACCCGCTTCGTGAGCAAATTTTACGATATTTTCGGAATCAAAAAACAAAGGGTTAGGAGCAAAAGAAGCTCCAGCAGAGTGCTCAACACCTTGGTCTACAGGGAAAATAGAGATGTAACCGGTGTTGCCCAAGCGGCCGTGGCTAAGAAGTGACTGAAAGTTACGAAGAACAGCGGGAGAGCGGTCTGAATTTACGAAAACCTCGTCAACCCAGTTTTTGTTCGGGCTCTTAATCATAGAAGCAGGAACTTTTTCACACTTGTGATCTAGAAGAGATTTACAATCAGGGCCGAGGAGTTCTTCGTAATTCAACATACGAAAGGAGATAGCCTCCACTCCTGCTCAAGTAAATATCTTTACCCTAAGCGGCGGTGAATATTCCCCTCAAGAGCCTTTCTGATGCCTGAAACTCCTTGTTTCGGCACCCTCAGCAATTGTAGGCTCAGCGCATGAAGAAAGAGATCAGCTCAAACCTAAAGGATCTCTGGCCCACTCAGTCCATTGAGCTTCTCAAGGAACTTCATATCCTTACTCGTGAAGGAGCCCTCAATCAGGATTCGCGCAGAAAACTCAAACAGGTGCAGCACCTCATTCAGCTCATTACGCCGCACCTGGAAGGGCTAAAAAGTGTCGCTGATTTGGGCGCAGGAAAATCCTATCTTGGATTTATGCTCTACGATCTTTGGATGCGCGAGCACAAAGACTCGCACCTATGGGCCGTTGAGCATTCAGAAAAATTAGTAAAACGCTGCAAGGAAATTGCTAAGGCTTGTGATTTTGGCCGCAGCACTTTTGTAGCCGAAAGTATTCTAGAAGCAACTTCATCTGCTTCGTTACCTGAAAACATCGATGCCGTAATGGCCCTACATGCCTGCGACACTGCAACGGATGAAGCCATTGCATTTGCACTCAAGAAGAATGCAAAATTCATTGCACTTGTTCCCTGCTGCCAGGCTGAAGTTGCTCGATTGCTGGGAGATTTGCGCACACAATCCGAAGTTAAAAATCTTTGGAGACACAATCTTCACCGCAGAGAATTTGGCTCTCACTTAACAAACGTTATTCGCTGTTTATTTTTGGAATCTAAAGGCTACAAAGTGCGAGTCACCGAACTTATCGGCTGGGAACATTCTATGAAGAATGAATTGATCTTGGCGGAGAAAGTTCAAAAAGGAAATGGTGCCGCCACTCAACAACTCGAAAAGTTACTAAAAGACTTTCCCCTTGAGATGAAATTATTTGAGCTTACTCGTTAGGTACAGGGGACACTTAAATACTTGTAAGTCCTCTGGTCTTAACAAACAAAAAGAGGGTTAGCCCTCTTTTTGTCCCGATGATCCTAATCTGTGTTTTTCAATGAAGCTCTTAAGAATTCTACAAACAACGGATGTGCGCGCGTGGGACGAGATTTAAACTCAGGGTGATACTGGCAACCCAAATACCATGGGTGTTTTTTGAGTTCTAACATTTCCACGAGTTTGTGTTCTTTGTTTACACCCGAAACTTGCATGCCGTTTTTCTCAAATGCTTTTAGAAATTTATTATTAAATTCTAAACGGTGACGATGGCGCTCTTGAACCATAGCTTTTTTATAAGCTTTGTGTGCAAGCGTTCCTTTTTTGAGACTGCAATCAAAAGCTCCCAAACGCATACTGCCACCCTTGTGAATAAACTTTTGTCCTGGAAGATAGTGAATTACGTTTGGAAACTTACCTTTTTTAAACTCTTCAGAGTTTGCATTCTTAAGCTTTAAAACATCGCGCGCAAATTCCACAGCCATTAATTGCATGCCTAAACAAATTCCAAAACATGGAATATTGTATTTGCGACCATACTCAAGCGCTCGAATTTTTCCTTCTACTCCACGAATTCCAAAACCACCGGGCACTAAAATTCCATGGACATTGCCCAACACGGTTTGGCGCGCTTCCATAGATGCAAAACGAGGATGCTCTAATTTTTCAGAATCAATATATTCAATTTCAAGCTTGGCTCCCAAGTGCGCACTCGCGTGCACAAGAGCTTCGTGCAAAGACTTATAACTTTCTTTAAGTTCAACGTATTTTCCAATAACACCAATACAAAGGCGTTTATCGGAATGCTCAAGACTATGAAGAAAGTTTTTCCAATCCACCAATTGGGACTTAGGAGCCTTTACATTTAATTTAGCGCACACACGCTCGTCTACACCTTCGGACTTAAGCAAAAGCGGAAGTTCATATATGGAACGAACATCGCGCGCTGTTGCGACATCTCTTAAATCCATATTGGCAAAGAGTGCGATTTTTCTTTTTAAATCATCACCAAGTTCGCGATCTGCGCGACACAGCAAGATGTCTGGCTGAATACCAATGCGGCGAAGTTCTTGCACACTATGCTGAGTAGGTTTTGTTTTTAACTCATCGGCGGCTTGAATATAAGGCACCAGTGTCACGTGAATATACATCACGTTCTCGGCACCTAAATCAAAACGCATCTGCCTTGCCGCTTCTAAGAACGGAAGCGATTCAATATCGCCTACTGTTCCACCTATCTCTACCAATTGAATGTCGTAACCTTTTGCCAATGACAAAAGATGTTTTTTAATTTCATCCGTAACATGCGGAATAACTTGTACGGTACCGCCTAGGTAATCGCCTTTGCGTTCGCGAGTTAGAACTCGCTCATAAATTTGACCCGCAGTTATGTTTTGTCCGCGTGTAACGTTTTCATCTAAGAAGCGCTCGTAGTGACCCAAGTCCAAATCTGTTTCAGCACCATCTTCAGTTACAAACACTTCACCATGTTGAAAAGGCGACATTGTTCCTGGATCTATATTCAAATAGGGATCCATTTTTAAGTGACGAACTTTAAGGCCACGATCTTTTAAAATTAGACCCAAAGCAGCTGAGCTTAAGCCCTTACCTAAACTGGAAAGCACTCCACCCGTAACAAATACGATTTTAGGTTGCTTAGGACTTTTTAAATTTTTGTTAGATTTTTTTCCCGACTGCGCCACGGGAGACCAGAGTAGATCGGCAAGCTGTCACTATCAATGATTAAAAAAGTTCGAAGTTTGTAAGATTATTTTTTTTAAATTGTTTGATTGTGCAAACTGGCGGCTTTAAAGGCGCCAGATACGAGGCCGCAAGGAGCGAAGTGGCCACGCGAGGGCCATGAGCGACTGAGAACGAAGTAGCTGGTATTTTTTTGGGCTGAATGTTTAGTCTTCGCGCTGATCGGGGGGAAGCTCTGCTTCTGCTGCTTTATCAACGTCAGTAACAACCCAACCTTCGGGAAGTCTTACAACTTTTTCAGCAATTTCGCGCAATGCAATTACAGCAGGCTTATTATTAGGACTCTCAACAAGTGGGCGAGATCCCTTCATAAGCTGTTTAGCCCTTTTTGAACTCAAATGAACGAGAGCAAATCGATTAGGACAAACAAGGAGACAATCTTCAACCGTAACGCGAGCCATATACCTTTAGTAAGGCATAGCGGGGTTGGACGCAATAGAAAAGACCAGCAAAAAGCTTAAGTCTCATGGCATAATATGGGTATGAGGTCAAAAGTCCTTTGGGCGCTAACTATCATATGCCATTTGCCGCAAAGCCATGCCTTTAATGTCAGACATCAACTCACTAAGTGTTTAGTGGCCATCCAAAGAGGCTTTACTCCCGCTACCCAGACTATTCCCGTAGAATTATCAACAAATTTAGCCCCTTACTTTGGCAACAAAGCTCCTAACAGTTCACTTCTGGCTTACAACTATGATGCACCTGAAACACTCAAGGACATTGAAACCACTCAATTTAGAGGGCTCGTTGTAACCCAAGAGCAATTAGAAAACATAGCCCAAAACGGACTCGACCCTAGCGAGTCTACTCAGATGCGAAACAGCTTTGGAAACATTCCCTCAGCCATTCACTTTGCAAAAAATGAAATGAATTCCAAAAAATATAGGCCCGAAAAACACATCATGATTATTGTTCAAGTAAACCCGGCGTGGACTCAAAGACTAAAACAAGACCCCATGCAACCCCTCACGGATTACACTCGCCTTTGGATTCCCCCTCAGGGCATACAAAGTATTATGGCCATTGATCCCGCTTCTACTGAGCGCTTTAGATTAGTAGAGATTAGCCGTAACACTCCCCAATAGAAGAGAATTTTTATCTACCTAACATTCGCTCAATGTTAAGAGGAAAAAACTCAAATTGTTCGCGTGTGAGCACTTTAAATTCAATTTGCTGAAAGCCTTGAGGCATTTTTTCTGAATGAAGAACGATTTTTCCATGTTCAGCTTCAGGAGCTTTTTCGGGAGGAACGCATACAATTTTTTGAATATCTTGAAACGGAACATGTCCTCTTTGAGTAGAGCTAAAGCGAAACATGGGCTCACGAACCACTGAAAAAAGCTTAGAACCTTTATCAAATACCAATGCCATCTTTTCTTTTCTAAAAAAGAAAATAGTCATGTAAAAAACGACAGCAATGAAAAAGAAGAAGTATCCCATATCTTGTTGGATTTTAAGTGCTTGCTCAGATGTTTGCGCAATTCCACGCTCCATCATAAAACGCATAGGAGCGTGCGAAGTTGAGAACAAAAAACTAAACGCCAAGATAGAAATACCCACCAGGCGCCCTGTAATAGGCCCTATTTTCAAAAACCAACTTAAGGGCATAGGAGCACGTTTATCGAGATAGATTTCAAAAGTACCTTTTTCGAAGTGAGTTCCAGAAACTTCAAACATGCCTAAGAGCATAAATCAGATATAGATGCACGTACACGCAGAATGAGCTATCTATGTTGCAATGCAAGTTTTGGGAACAAACCGCTCCCTGCTACTCTGGGGAGCCGAGCGACCTTTTCAGTTACAGCTACTCGCGGGATTGGGGCGTCTTGGGATGGACGTATTTGCGCTCACGAATGGTGGAGAAGGCAAAAAGCTTGTGGATACACTTCACCCCAAAAATAGCGATACTTTAGAAATTCCTGAATCGTTTGAGGGAAATGTAATTTGGGCCCCTCAAAATGAACTTTTTTTTAATTCTGAGCTCACAGAAGAATCCAAACAAGAACTAAGCAACGTACTTATACTGTGCGAGTTCAATCCACGTATTGAAAGATGTTTTGTTCTATTGCCACAAAATGCCTTACAGTATGTAGAAAGTACTCACTTAGATAAAGGCCTTTCATCTAAGGCTCAATACCTATATTTTCCCACCTTGTTAAGCTTTGGAGATAAAAACATTCTCGATGGATTCTTTAATCAATTGTTAGACAGTGGACTTAGAGCAGATGCTCTCAAGGGCGAATTTTTATCAATATTCGATGCTGTCTCTATGAGTCTTGGATTTTTTAAACTTAAAGACAATCAAAAACAACTTTGGGCAAAAGGAGTAGAAATCACCAAGGATTCTATTGAAAAAGGTTTTGAAGAAGCAGCCCGTGCTGGTGTTTTGGGAACTTTGCAAAATTTGTTTAAACAAGTGGCGGGTAAAAAAACTCATTTTAGCTATCAAAATGCTGAATTGACGAAAGATATTCCTCTTGCACTCGACCTTTTTCCTACAGTACTCACACCCTGGGAGCGTTTCTTTCGAGACTCCTACCGCATCTATCAACAAACTCAAGACTCTGGCCTGCTCTTACACTTTAGGCCCACTAAGAGCCCATAGAGGTTGATGAGTTCATGAAAACGGAAAACAATTATCTTAAACTTAAAAACGGACGCACTTTGCTCTTCTATCGTCCGCTTCCTCCCAAAAACCCGCTTTCCCTTAAAGATCATGTTCCAGTAAATGCAAAATTTTTGGAAGTTGAAATTGGAGCGGGCACCGGTCGTTTTCTTGCTCAACGTGCTCCTAAATACCCCGACCGATTTTTTATCGGGATTGATAAGAAAAAAGATCGCATTGATTCTACTTTAGAAAAGTTAGAACGCTTTGAAGAAAGAAACTGGCAACTCCTGCGCTGTGATGCACGTTTATTTATGGAACAAGAACTTCCTCCCATAGATATTTTACATGTGTATCACCCCGATCCATGGCCGAAAAAAAGACATCACAAACATCGCTTTTTTCGCTCCCCAGACGCTAAGCACTGGGCCACGGCGATTCGCAAGGGTGGTGAATTAAGACTCTCAACAGACCAACCCGATTATTTTGAAGAAATCATGGCCATCGTAAACAGCTGGGACCTTTTTGATGAACAAATTACATTTGTTAAACGTTCTGGTGCTGCTCAAAGTCGTTTTGAAGAAATATTCCTCAATCAAAAGCTTCCAGTATTTAAAGCTCAGTTCATTAGAAAATAAAGAACGCCTGCCAAGGCTATGCGATAATACCCAAAAATAGAAAGCGGATACTTACGCAAGAAAATTAGAAATATTTTAATCACCACAATTGCGGTAACAAACGACACGAATAGACCCACACCTAGCGCAGACCACCACTGAGAATTGAATGCCTCTTCACTTGATTTAAAGGCTTTGAGCATTTCGTAAACCGTTGCTGCACCTAGAGTGGGAACCGCTAAGAAAAATGAAAATTCACTCGAACCCTTGGCATCTAAACCTGCAAAACGTCCGCCTAAGATTGTCGACATTGAGCGCGAAAACCCAGGCCACAAACTTAAGATCTGGCAGAGACCCACAACAAGAGCATCTCTATGTGTTAGAGCATCAATCTCCTTAGGTTTTTTATGCTGCCCCTTAATCCACTTTTCTACAGCGATCATGAGCACTCCACCCACTACTAAAGCAGCGAGTACCCACATAGGAGAAAAAAGCACCCTCTTAATCCACGAGCCCAAAAGCAAGCCCACAACGGCTACTGGAAGAAAAGCTATAAAAAGGTTCGTAAAAAAATGAATAGCTTTTTTTTCTTTTGCAAAAAGACCTTTAAGCTTTTGTAGAAAAAAATCCCAATACAAAACCACCACTGCAACAATGGCACCTAATTGAACAGCAATATTAAAAACTTTTGCAGAATCATCTTCAGACAGTCCCAATAAATGACTTGTTAAAATTAAATGCCCTGTAGAGGATATGGGGAGATATTCGGTTATGCCTTCTACAACGCCCAATATGGCTGCATCAAAGATATTCACCGTTTTAGTCTAACTTAATATTCTCGCCACGAAAGTGCGCGCGAGGCGCATTCACAATTTTTCCTTGAGGTACGCACATCATTTTACGCGGAGAATTCATATCTGTAACCGAAATAGCAGTTTTTTGATTTTCAACTTTTTTGCGTGTTATCCAGAGATAAGAGAAACTTTGTTGTGTGAGCTTTATAGAAAGTAAACGCTCAATTTGTTTGTCGTACAAAGTAAAATCATTTTCTTTAAAAAGCGCTCGTGAAGGCTGCGCATAACACCAGCCAATTTTATCAACTAATAATGGGCACAAATGAGAGGACTGCGGACATGGAGCCACAATATCAAATTCTTCTTTGAGCTCATCACGTAAGACCATCAAATCAAGAGTGGGCTCTCTCAAAGGTGGTTCAAGAATAATCAATGAGCCCTCTGGAGATAATTGCTTGAGGACTTGATCCAAAACGTTTTTCTTTTTTTCACGCACCCGAGGCCCTGAGCCCCATTCATTGAGCACGTGCCCCATCACAATCAAATCAAAGTTGTCTTCTTTGGGAGTGCGAGGCAAATGTACTTTTTCAAAACGAACGCGAGTTTTTTCACTCAAAGTTTTGAGTTTTTCTTTTGCAAATTTAAGCGCGCGCTCTGACTGATCCCAAAGAACTAAATCTTCGGGATAAGGGATACCTTCTTTTTGTAACCAGAAAAATAATGAAAGTGATAATGTTCCGGGCCCTGAGCCCACATCTAGTACGCGTTTAGGATTGAGAGTGAATCCACGTTTTTTTCCCTGATCGAGTACCCAGTAAAGTTCAGGAAGGTGGAGCGGAAAATAATATGCGAGATAGGCCGAGAGATAGGCTTCTTGGTTGAGATAGTTATCAGGGCGGCGCGCACGTTCGGGCCCCATCCATAAACGCAAAAGCCCCAGGCTTTTTTTTAGCCTAGGGTCTTTATAAAGCTTTGAATCTAAAAGGAGAGAAAGAGTCTTCACCCGTTAAGAGGGATCTAAGCGAGTGGCTTAGTGAAGAACAATTTTTTCAGCCTTGATTGCTCTACCGAAACGACTTGCAGGAATAGGACCCTCTACTGGAATAGAGATCGTGCTTCCTTTATTGTTGCGAGCAGATTTAGAGTTTTTGCCGTATTTTTTCTTTTTGTTTGCGCGTTTGATGCGCGTTCTTTTACCTGGGAAAGCCATATCGAAAATCAAAGTAAATGAGGCTCTAAACTGAGTCAAATCGTATAAACTGGTGGGGATGGAAAATCCTATAGACCGCTTCCAAGCCTGGTACACGCTCGCAAAGAAATCCAATCTGGTAGATGTAGACGCCATGGCGCTGGCTACCTGCTCAGAAGATGCAATCCCATCCTGCCGGATTCTGTACTTTAGACGTCTTATAGACTCAAGCTTCTGTTTTTTCACGAATTATTTAAGCCACAAAGGCGAAGACCTAGGCCTTAATCCTTGGGCATGTGGAGTCTTTTTATGGCATATGGTGGGCCGCCAAGTGCGCGTTGAAGGACCCGTGAGGAAATTGAACCCCGAAGAATCAGACGATTATTTCTATAAAAGAGCTGTGGAAAGCCAGCTCAGTGCCGCAACCTCAAAACAAAGCAGAGAGCTTGAGAGCACCCAAAAGTTCTTGGATGAGATAGAAGCTAAGCGCCTAGAAGGTAAAATCACTCGGCCGGCTCACTGGGGCGGCTATGCGATTGACGCAAAAAAAATTGAATTCTGGGAGCAAGGTGAACACAGAAGACATTTGCGCGAGCTTTTTACGCGCGATGGAAACTCCTGGAATAAAACGTTACTCTATCCGTAATATGGATCCATTAAGCCAAGCTGTTGTTGGTGCCAGTCTCAGCCAATGTTTTGCGAAAAAAGAAAATTTAAAAATTGCTGGAATAGCAGGAGTCTTAGGAGGAGTTCTTCCCGACATTGATGTTCTTATCAAGTCATCTGTCGATCCATTGCTCTCAATTGAATATCACCGTCACTTTACTCACTCATTCATAATGGTTCCGATACTGGCTATCCCTGTTGCTCTACTTGTTTGGTATGTGTCGAAGAAAAAAATACCCCTCAAAGAAGTTTATCTTTATGCCTTCTTGGGAGTATTCACTCACGGTCTTCTGGATGCATGCACAAGCTACGGCACTCAACTTCTTTGGCCTTTCTCAAATATGCGCGTGGCCTGGAATAACATTGCTATCATTGACCCACTTTTTACAGTGCCAGCGTTGATTGCCGTGTTGTGGGCTGACCGAATAAAGAGCTTACGCCTTGCTCGCTACACATTTGCCTACATGATTGCTTATCTCTTATTTGGTGTTTACCAAAGAGAAGCAGCTACGGCTGTGGCTAAAGAACTGGCATCCAGTCGCGCTCATAATTATGTACGCATCGAAGCTAAACCTAGCATTGGAACATTGGCACTTTGGAGAACACTGTACGAAACAAATGATGGTTATTTTTACGTAGATGCCGTAAACACGGTGCCTTTTATAGGTGCAAAAGTTTACGAGGGGTCTAATATAAAAAAATGGTCTCCCAACAATCTTGTACCGGTTCCTGCAGCAGATTCAACGCTAGCTAAAGACATTGCACGCTTTAACTGGTTTTCAGATGATTACTTGGTAGAAAAAACTTCATTTCCAATTGTTGTGGGAGATTTAAGATACGCTACTATTCCCAACACCCTCGATCCTCTATGGGGAATTTCATTTAATCCAACAGATAGCAACAAGCATGTGGATCTACAATTTTTCAGGGTTGTGGATGAATCCATTAAAGAGACTTATCGAAAAATGATTTTTCGAGAAGACATATAAGACTATCCAGCTTTACGAGATATTTTATACTTATCGTATTTATCTGAAAAGAAATCCGGCGGAAACTGAATCCCACGTTGCTGAAACTTTTGCACAAAACGTGGCACAAAACCTGGAGTTGTAAAACGTGCTTCACGCATGTTGTATTTAAAAATCTCCTGAGTAGTGATCACTTCACCTTCCATGCCGGCGATTTCAATCATCTCTACAATTCTTCTTTTGCCGTCTTGGCCGCGTTGAACGTTAATCACTAATTGAACAGCACTCGATACATATTCTCGAATAGTTTTTAAGGGTAAATCGGTACCAGCAAGCAAGCACATGGCTTCAATGCGGCGAATAGCATCGCGAGCCGTATTGGAGTGCACGGTTGTCATGCTTCCTTCGTGACCTGTATTCATAGCAAAAAGCATATCGATAGCTTCGCTTCCTCGACACTCACCAATAATAATTCTATCGGGACGCATACGAAGGGCGTTGATCACTAAGTGGCGAATCGTCACAGGAGGGACATCTCGCAAATTTCCTGGGCGAGCTTCTAATCGCACAAGATTTGGAATTTGAATTTTCAATTCAGCAGCATCTTCAATACTCACCACACGTTCGTGCGGATCAATAAATGAAGTTAGAACGTTTAAAAGCGTAGTTTTACCAGAGCCCGTTCCACCACAAACAATCATGTTGATACGAGCACTTACGCAGCATTGTATAAAATAAGCCATTCTTTCATCGAACATCTCAGCTTTTAAAAGATGCTCGTGAGTAAGAGATAACGGAGAGAACTTACGAATTGTTATTGAGGGGCCATCCACAGCAGCGGGCGGCATTACAATATTGATGCGCGACCCATCCGGGAGTCGCCCATCAAGGGTAAGAGATTGTTCGTCTAGGTTTTTACCCAAAAAAGAAGCTATCTCGTGAATCAAATTATAGAGTTGAGTATCATCTTGGAAAAACAACGGCGTACTTTTTAGAACACCACGGCTTTCGATAAAAATTTTCTTAGTACCATTCACCATAATTTCGGTAATGGTTGGATCATTCATGAGCACTTCTAGGGGACCAAAGTCGAGTCCTAGTTTAGCAATGGATTTATTATCTTTCATTTCCGAGTTCTTGTCCTTGCTCTTTAGATTTTGAGTTAGGTACAAGCATCACAGCATTTGCTGGCTCTTCGCTTGCGAGTGATCTCTTAACTATTTTGTCTGATTTAAAAAATTTGCCAGCGTATTGAGTGATTCTATTTCTACCGCTGTCCCAAAAAAATAATCCAGTTCCTACAAACAACATAAAAAGAAAAAACTTTCCTAAATAATTGTTTTTCTTCCGTGCAAAAAGCGGGCCTGGGTATTTACCACTTTCTCGCGAACACAACGCACCACCCAAAACCATAGCGCTCGCTCGTTCTGACGCGGTACCTTCCCGTTTTTTCACTCCATTTTTATCGGCGTGAATTTAGAAAATCATTAATGAATTCAGCATTCCAATCAGCGAACTAAACAAAATCAGCTGAGCCAGGACAAATTTTTGACAAAAGAACATTAAAAGCCGCCCCCCAAGTGCTGCACTACAGTCGCTTTATTTGCATTATGTTAAGAAATGGTTTTAGATACGGGCCTCGCTATTCTACCGAGCGTCTTCAAGAAAAAATTAGAGTTTTATTTAAGAATTGCCAAAAGTATGGCAGCGCGAAAAAACTCAACATATTTATTGCAATGTTAAAATACATTTATGAAGTCGCTTATTATTTTTTGCACTTTTCTAATTATTCCAGGATTGTTTTCATCAAGCCTCGATACATCAAAAAAAATTATTGGGACGTATGATCTCTACAACGAAGCAGATCTGAAGCCTAGCGGCCAGCTAGAAATTTTCAATCCTCACGAAGACATGTTTAGTGTAAGAGGGGTAGGACAAAGCTGGGCGGGAGTCGGAAAATTTAATGGCAAAAATGGTATTTATGAATGGCAATTTGCTTCGGGTGAAAAAGGCAATACCACAATAGAGCTAATCTCGGATGGAAAAATTAAAGGTCATGTCAACGGAACGGGGCCCGGTTTAAATTGGCACTACATTGGTGTCCGTCAATAATCTAATGTTCTCTATGCAATTGTTAAACTGATAACTCCAGGTATTTAATTACAAAAAATAGATGTATCCCGTTATGTGAATGCCGCATACTTTTAGATATATTTTCAGTCTTAAGACAGACAAAAATTTATTCGTAAGTGCTCCAAAGATTTTTTGGCAAAATATAACTTCATAGCTTTACGATCTAAAAATTTAGGTGCTTGAACTCTCTCAACCAGACTACTTACGGTTCCGCTCGCAATATTTTCCACAGATAAAGACATGTACATAAGTCCAACGGGCTTGTCTGGCGTGGCCCCAGTAGGGCCTGCAATTCCTGTTGTTGAAACACAGACTCTAAAATTAAAATCTTTTAGCGAATCTTTCTGCAAGCGCGCAAGACCCGCTTGTGAAAGGGCTTCAGCGCATTCGGCAGAAACTGCGCCGTGATTTTGAATGACTTCGGGATTTACCCCTAATCGAATTTTTTCCTGATTTGCATAGCAAACTTGTGAACCCCAAAGCACCTGCGAAGCGCCTGCAATTTCTGACAAGAGGTGAGAGGCCAGACCCGCAGTGCAAGATTCTACAAAAAGTAACTGCGTTTTCTTAGCAATTAATTTCTCTAGCAAGAGTTGTTCATAATCTTTTTCGGTCCCTTGCTGATAGGCAAAGGGAGCAATAACTTGATTGAGCTCTTTTTCAATTTCTTGCCATTTCTTTTCTTCTGCTGGGCCCGCTACATGGCCCATTAAAGAAATATGATTTTCTGGAAAATGAGTACGAAATCCAATACGAAACGGCGCTATATTTTTTTCAATTGCACGCAACCTTTGTTGCATATCTCCTTCGCTTGTAAAAAGCGTAGACCAAGTATGCTTGCGCACCCTATCTCTAATCTGAAGCGAATCCTTGATAACCACAGATTCAAACATGGGATGCATTTCTTTTGGAATGCCAGGAAAAAAGTAGAAAGCTACATTTCTATCCATAAGCGTTCCCGTAAACGAAAATCCTGGAGCAGTCCCTACGGGATTATGAACAATCTTGCACAAAGTAGGTAGTTTAGCTTGCTTGAGCTGACTTTCATTCAGCTCTCGACCTCGCTCTATAAATAGTTTCTTTAAAAAAGTTTCGGCTTCGAGATTTACTTCAAGAGGACAGTTTAGAAAAACAGCTACGGCCTCGGCAGTTAAATCGTCTGTGGTGGGGCCCAAACCTCCCGTGCAAAATACAATATCGCTGCGGCTTGCAGCTAATTCTAGTGCTTGCACCACTCGCTCCAAGTTATCGTCTACGCTTTGTGCATAACAAATCTCATAACCAAGTTCATTGAGTTTTTTTCCTAAATAAACGCGATTAGTATCCGTTACTCGACCATCAAGAATTTCGTTCCCAATAGTAAGTAATTCTGCAATTGCCATATTAATTTTGTGATTTTAATCGAGTATCTACAAAAGCTTGAATCGTTTTTTTCAAAGCAGCTTCAGTGCCTTCATTTTTCCATTCAGCTTTTGCAATCCGTTTCATGAGCGTTTCATCTTGGAGTCTCACCATTTGTGTAACTTCGTCTTTGCCCATTGAATTACGCTTCATGACTCTTTTAATTTTCTGATCCTCTTTAGCAGTCACGATGATAATGCCCGCTAAAAGATTATGGAAGCCAGATTCAATAAGTCGTGTACCTTCAATAAAAGCTAACTGTACCCCAGCCGCTTTCCACTTCATCATAACTTTGGTGATGTATTCTACAATCAATGGATGCATGATGGACTCTAGAAGCTTGTGATCCTCTGGATTTTGCATCATACGCCTTCGCATTGCTGGACGATCGAGTTCACCGAGACTGTTCAACACAGTAGAACCAAAGGCGCGGTAAATTTGCTCAAACCCTTTTTTACCTTCTTCAGTTTTTTTATCAACTACGATGCGCGACACTTGATCGGCGTCAATCCCCTGAAAGCCCATTTCACTTAAAATATTCATGGCAGTACTTTTGCCAGAACCGATTACACCAGTAACACCCCAGACTTCAAACATGATAGATTGAGGATAGTGAAGACTCGCGCATCTGGCTACAAAGAAGCTGGCTTTCGTTCATATGGATTAGAACTCACGGGGCCGCGCGTTCCAAGATCAACCGTTGCGGTCTTAGACTATTATCCCAAATCTCGCAGGCTTATACTTTCAGACCTCATAGCGCCCGAAGGTGATGGCGAGGATTTAGACCACGCCCTTATTGATTATTTTAATTCTCAAAGCACAGACAAAGATCTTTTAAAACGAAGCCGCCTTGCAACAAATGCTCCCTTGAGCTTGCCCCCTCTCTTATCTAAACGCATGGGTGGAAACCAAGCGAGCTACAAGGAAGAAGTGGATTGGATCAATGGACAGTGGGAAAAGCTACGCCCTCGCCCTCGAAAGTTTTTAGATTATGTTCACAGACCTGTAGAAATTTATCTTCGTCACCTGTGCCCTGAGCGCTTTGCATTTGCAGATGCCATTGGATCAAACCAAGTGCTACTAACAGCCCGCATGTTGAAACTTAGAGAAAATATAAAACTCAAAACAATTGAGTGTTCTCCGCGCGCTTCATTTCAAAGAATTTGCCGTACACTTAGAGCGCGCTCTTTTATTTTAAAAAGCTACTCTTCACTAGCGGATGGATTAGAAGCTCGAAAAGACTTTATGCAATTACTTCAAAAAAGAATGCCCGAACTCTTCATTTTTGAAGAAAGCGAAGAAAGCTTAATATTACACCTACATTCGTTTCATGCGTTTATTATGGCGCTCGCGCTCCATCTTGATCACAAAGGCTACTGCGAGAAAGCTCCACCTAATTTTCCTAGTAAATCGCAGTGGACGCTTATCCCGAGACAACAAATCGACTGGGATAAAATTATCTAACTTGAGTGAGTACCCGTTTTTTTATGAACTAAGCCCGTATTCGAAATCTCTGCAGACTCTTGATATTCGTAATCTGTATTGATTGTCCAAAGATTGTGTTTTGCTTGATGCAAAATATTTTCAGCGGCTAAACGTCCCATTAATATAGAGTGATCTTGATTGTTGTACTTAAAGGCTCCATAGCGACCAATCACTTGAAGACCTGAAACTTTTTGTAAGTATGATTCAACAACAGACAAAGATTCTTTGTAATTCGTTTCATAAACTGGATAACAGCGAGGAATGCGCACAACTTCACCTTGAAGAATTCTACGATTCTCTACAAGACCCGTATTGCGTATTTCTTTCATCGCTAATTCAACAAGCTCCGCGTCACCCTGCTGCCATTTTAAATCTTTGTCGTAACACCAGAACTCCATCACAAGTATTGTGTTGCCGCTTTCGCCATTGATTTGCGGCACCCAATTTCTAAAGTTTGTGACTCGTCCAGTTTGTAAGCTGGAATCGTGAACATATAACCACTGGTCTGGAAAAAGTCCTGTGCCCTCTACTTCTAAATACACAAGAATTGTATTTCTAAACTTAAGCTTCAGCACAGCTTCGCGCACATCGACAGGTGCTTCTTTAATAGAAAGTACAAGTTTGTTGAGGGGCATTGAAGAAATAACATGGTCAAAGCCCAAGAATTCTCCATCTAATAGCTCTATTCCCAAAGTATTTTCTTTGCCATCCGTCCAAAGGCCTTTCACGGGGCGAGAGAGGTAAAGATGCCCACCTGCCTGGACAAGTTTTTTAGCCATGCGCTCATAAACTTCACCCGACCCTTTGTGTGGATATGCAAATTCATCCACAAGTGTTTTATGTTTTCCAGATGCCCCAATTTTGAGTGCATTCAAGATGGCCTCTAACAAAGATAATTTCTTGATTCTTTGAGCCGCAAAATCCGCATCAAGTTCTGTACAAGAAATTCCCCATAGTTTTTCGCTATAGGTTTTAAAAAATATTTTAAAAAGACGCTCTCCAAATCTTGAGATGACCCAATCTTGAAAAGTAATGGGATTGCGCGTGCGAGGAAAAATGCGTTCTTTAACATAACTCAACACGCACATACCGGCCTGAATAATGCCAATATTGGCGAGTACGTTAAAAATCTTCAACGGGTAATAGTAAAACCTCTTATCAAAATAGATACGAGTAAGTCTTTGAACCATGGAGTAATCATCGGCCATGACCTCCAACCAAAGGGAATTTACACGTGGATCACTGCTAAAAAATCGGTGCGGCCCAAGATCTACTTTTTGACCCCAAAGATCAATCGTCTTAGCCATTCCGCCGACTCGCGAATCTGCCTCAAAAACGCTCACCTCAATGCTTGGGTCTTTTGAAAGTATATAAGCCGCTGTAATACCCGCAGGACCCGCGCCTAAAATAGCCACGCGTCTACGGGTAGAATCCCTCATCTCCACCATTTCAATAGCTTAACAGCGGAATTTATTTTATTGAAAAAATTTTCTATCAATCACTTTAGATCGCTGTACTGCGCGATTTTAAGCTGCTTTGGAGCCAATTCACTTTCTAAATATGCAGGTACCGGCTCTGTAAGTACTCTCTTAGGGTTATCAGCATATTCCAGCATATAAAGCATGGGCTTAAGGTTTTCATTAAATACCCCTTCAATTTTGCTCGGACTTAAGTAGAAACCGCCTCCAAATATGGACGTGGGACTAAGCTCGAAAGTAAACGTCGTCATACCTAATTCGCCATAGAAATAATCCATACTTACCCCTGATGCGATGTAAAGGTCCGCTGCAGATTGAGGTGTGTAACCATTCCAAAGCGCCATTTGCTTTGCCATCTTTGTATGAACTTCAAAAGCAGTAGCATCTGCAATTGGGTCGTAGGTGTAACCCCAAGGGTAAAGAATCAACTCGGAGAAACTGTGGAAGTCTAAATTAACTTCCATACGGTGGCGTTTGGCTTTTACAAAATCGCGAATATTTTGAATTTCAATTTCTGAAAAACCAGAAGGTCCGCGGTAGGTATCACTGCTGGGACTTGTAGAAGCTCCACCGCCGCCCCACTGGTAACCATAGTTGCGGTTAAGATCTACGCCATATTGGCCATTGCCTAGAGGCTTACGATTTTTTCTCCAGCTTTTTCCTCTTATTCCATCTGAGTAATCATAAACATGACCATCTGGATTGATCATAGGTGCAATGTAGATTTCACGCGTGTCTATCAAACGTTTAACGGCATCGTTCGTTGCATATTGAGACACTAAATATTCAGCAAAACGAAGAGGCATTTCTACAGATAGGTATTCTCGTGCGTGGTGACACCCTTGATACAAGATCGCAGGTAAACGTGCACTTTCAGCTTCACCTGGAGACATTCCAGAAATACGCAACATAGGTTGGTCACGACCTTCAGTGGATTTACCTAGAACCTCATAACTTGCAATATCAGGATTTTTTTCTGCTAAATTTTTAAAAGTATTTACTACATCCTGATACGAACGGTATTTAGTTGCGAGATCTTCCTTGTCCCATTTGGGCTGATATTTAATTTCTGAAAACTTAAGGCCTGAACGTTTTAGTAAATCACGATCATAATGATCGCCACTCACAAAAACGCGATCACTCATAACTTGGTCGATTGCAAAACCAAGATTTGAAATGAAAGTACGCTCCTCTTTTGTTTGAGCGGGAATTTCAAATATGAATGGATCCGAAGCCTGTGCTAGAAAAGTAAATAACGTTAGCGAGAAAAGAATTTTCTTCATGTGCTTAGCTTAACGGTAGAGGACGAAAAAATGACACTCAGTCAAAATATTGGACTAAAAAAACGCTCAGCAGCGCTTCATGTGAAAGGCGCTGATAGTTTTCGTTTTTTAAATGGAATGCTTACTCAAGATGTTCAAAAAACTTTGCCCGCACCTGCGGGTTCCCGCAGTTTTTTCCTAACAAACAAAGGAAAGATAATCGCACCTTTGTATTTCCTCTCTTTGAATCAAGAAGAACTTTGTATCTGGACTGAAGAAACTGCCTTTGAAGCACTCCACCAAGGGCTAGAGCGTTTTCTTATTGCCGACAAAGTAACGCTTACTCCCATGGGCAGCTTCGACTCTTGGTCACTTGTTCAATCTGAATTTGCCTGCGAAGCCCTTAAAACACGACATCCGCTGGGTTTAGAAAAAATATTTCCAGCCACTGTGAGCGATTCACATTATGTAGTTCCACAGCAAAGAATTAGCAAAACACATGCGGAAGTGCTTTGTTTAAAAAATGAATTTACTGCTCGTGAAATATCAAAAGAAGAATACTTAACTTATTGCCTAAAGAGTGGCACTCCCGAATGGGGCGTTGATCTTTTTTCTGATGACTTTTTCTTAGAATTTCCTCTCTCAGATTCAGTATCCTTTGATAAGGGCTGCTACGTTGGACAGGAAACTGTGGCGCGCGGAACCTTTCGCGGAAAAGTGAATAAATCTTATGCGCGCGTGGAAAGCACCCAATCCCTTAGCATAGGTGATCTCTTTAATGAAAGTGGTGATAAATTGGGACACCTTCGCAGCGTTCAAGGCAACAAAGGTACTGGAATTGTAAAATTTGATATCGATAAAGAAGCTTCCTTCGTTTTAAATGGCGAAAAACTCAAACTCCAAATTGAAAATCTTGTGAATGAAGAAACTTATCGCAAAGGCCGCTAATGTAAAAAAGATAGCGAGCAGTGCTAAAAAAAGACACTAGCTCCTCTATACTAGATGAGTGGTTGAAGATTTTTTAAGCTTTTTGGAGTTAGAACAACGAGCTCCTAAAAATACACTCGAGGCTTATAGAAATGATTTAGTTTTTTGGGCAAATGTATTTGGTAATATCGAAAAATCTTCTTCCTTTAGCAAAGCCAGTATCTTAGAGGCTTTAAAAAAATTACAAAATTCTGAATTTAAGGAAAGTACACAACATCGCAAACGAGCTGTGCTTAGAAGTTACCTTCGTTTTTTGGCTTATAAAGATTCAAGCCTATCTGCTTTTTTAGATTTAATTCCCCTCTCGCTTTTTGAGGAGCCCCTTCCCAAGGCGCTTGATCGCGAAGAAATAGAAAATCTTTTAACATGTATTGAAAGTTCATCTGATATTCGCAGCGAACGTGATTCTGCTTTTGTAAATCTTTTATACTCCTCAGGACTTCGTATCTCGGAAGCGCTTTCCTTGAGTTGGCGCGACATCGATGAGCAACGCGAAGTTCTGCGTGTGCATGGCAAAGGGGCAAAGGAACGCTTTGTGCCCTATTCCGAACGTTCCGCTCGCGCACTCAAGCGCTACCATACAGGCACATGGAAACTTTGGAATAAAAGATTCCCAAAAAATGACAAGATTTTTATTACTCCACGCTCTAGCTCACTCACACGCATGGGCGCATGGAAAAACCTCTCGCATTGGTCGCAAAAAGCCGGACTTGGGCACATTCACCCACACATACTGAGGCATTCCTTTGCCACACATTTACTGGCAGGAGGTGCTGACGTGCGCATCGTGCAAAGCCTCCTTGGACACACCTCGCTCAACACCACCGAAAGATACCTTAAAATTGATGATGCGGATGTTAGAAAGCTCTTTGAAGAATACCACCCCTTAGGCTAGTTTTTAGAGTCATGAAACCCGTTAAAGGAAAAGAGATTCGCGAAGCCTTTCTTTCATATTTTGAAAAACAAGGACACGCCCGAGTCGCTAGCTCCAAACTTGTTCCCGAAAACGATCCCACTTTGCTTTTTACCAGTGCCGGAATGGTGCAGTTTAAAGATACTTTCTTAGGATTAGAAAAACGTCCCTACACACGTGCCACGAGTTCGCAAAAATGTGTTCGTGCGGGCGGCAAACACAACGACCTAGAAAACGTAGGATTCACTGAGCGTCACCATACATTTTTTGAAATGCTGGGGAACTTTAGTTTTGGTGATTACTTTAAAAAAGACGCTATTCACTTTGCTTGGGAATTTGTCACCAAAGACTTAGGTCTTCCCAAGGACCGATTGCGCGTAAGTGTTTTTGAAACAGACGACGAAGCTGCCGATATTTGGCACAAGCAAGAAGGCGTGCCCCTGGATCGCATCGTGCGCTTTGGAGAAAAAGATAACTTCTGGGCAGCAGGCGAAACAGGCCCCTGCGGACCTTGTTCAGAAATTTTCTGGGACCAAGGTAAAGAAGTGGATGGAGATCGCTGGCTCGAATTCTGGAACCTTGTATTCATGCAATACGAACGTGGTGCGGACGGAAAATTAAATCCACTCAAAAACCCATCTATCGATACAGGTATGGGACTTGAGCGTATGGCCACTGTCATGCAAGGTGTGGAGTCCAACTACGACATTGACCTCTTTACGACTTTGATCAAAGAAACTCACACTTATTTTGAAAACAAACTCAAACACAAAATCGACATGAATGTGCGCGACAACGTATGCGCGACACGTGTGATAGTAGATCACTTGCGCTCTACAAGCTTTTTGATCGCTGATGGCGTGATGCCCTCCAATGAAGGACGCGGTTATGTGCTTCGCCGTATTCTTCGCCGCGCTGTACGCTTTGGACACAAGCTTGGAATGCGCGATCCTTTCTTAGAAAAAATCTACCCTGCACTTGAAGCGAGTCTTGCAGATATTTACCCTGAACTTACTCAAAGAAAATCCTACATTGTAGACGTGCTCAAACAAGAGGAAGCGAAGTTCTTCGAAACTCTTGATCGCGGTATTGAGCTTTTAGACGATGCCATGAAAAAGGGCGAAAAAGCTCTCGCTCCCGATACCGTTTTTAAATTATATGACACCTTTGGATTCCCCTTCGATCTCACACAACTCATTGCAACTGAGCGCGGTGTAAAAATTGAAATGGACAAAGTAGATGCTCTACTCACAAAACAGCAAGAAATGTCACGCGCAAGCTGGAAAGGCTCAGGCTCTGAAGCCATGCCAAATTCTGTAAAAGAATGGCAAAGCACACTTAAAACTACTCCTAAGTTTTATGAATTAGATAAGTGTGAAGCTCAAGTTCTAGCGATTGATGCAAGTGAAGGCGGTGCTTGGGTGGCGATAGACCCCTGCCCTTTTTATGCAGAAAGTGGCGGACAAGTAGCCGACACAGGCAAGCTTGTGGATAAGTCAGGGAAAACTTTTAAAGTCGTTGGCTGCAAAAAAGTAGCAGATGGACTTTTAGCAATAAGAATTGATGGCACTTGCACCTTGAAAAAGGGCGATAGCGTTTCTGCAGAAGTTGATAACGCTCGCAGAACTAAAATCAGATCCAATCATACAGCGACTCACTTGTTACACGCTTCGCTTAGAAAATATTTAGGCACCCATGTGCACCAAGCTGGATCCTTCTTAGATGACTCAAGATTACGTTTTGACTTTTCACACAACAAATCAGTAAGTGACGAGGAAAAGCAAAACATTGAAAACTGGGTGAACGAACAAATCAACGGGGCCCACAACGTTAAGATTGCCACAATGTCGCACAAAGAAGCTGTGGCTCAAGGAGCGATGGCTCTCTTTGGTGAAAAATACGGAGACACCGTTCGCGTGGTGAATATCGAGGGTACTCCGTCTATGGAGCTTTGCGGTGGCTTGCATGTGGCAAACACGCGTGACATTAAAAAGTTTAAGCTTATAAAAGAGAGTGGCGTATCGAGCGGAGTTCGTCGCGTAGAAGCCGTATCAGGTGCTGCACTTGAAGATTATTATCAGTCTGAAATTGTTAATGTTCTTAGTGACATTGAAAAACTTCAAAATGAATTAACTAAACTCAATTTAAAATTTAGTTTTGATCTTTCAAATCAAAGCAACTCTGAAGAAAAACTTTTTGATCTCTTAAAACAAAAAGCTGAGGCAGAAGAAAAAATCTCTAGCCATAAGAAAGAACTTAAAAAACAAGAAGACGAAGCTTTCCGTGCAAACTTTATGAGCAAAGCTACAGACACTGCAGAAGACTTTGTCATTAAAGGCGAGAATTTAAAACTTCTTGCGTTTGAAGACGAAATTGCTATCGACAAACTTAGAGAACTTGTAGATCAAGCCAGAAGCAAAGCAGGCTCAGACAAAGTTGCTTTTTTAGCCGTATCAAAGCTTGGATTTTTTGTTTCTAAAACAAATGAAAGCCAACTCTCTGTTGCAGACTTTAGACAGTCTCTTGTAAGTGAACAAAACTTTAAGGGAGGCGGAGATAATATCAAAGCCCAAGGAAAAGTCCCCGCTGATTTGAACCTTCCTAAATTTAAAGAATGGTTAAAGAGCAAAGCAAATGCATAAATTATTACTGTTGTTTATTCTTCTCAGCTCTTGCTCAGACAAACCTGCACGCGCGCGTTTTCCCGGTCCGATTGGTCGCACAGCAGACGCACAACAAGCACAAAAAACAAAAGAAGTACTTGGTGGCTTTGACCCCACTGCTTCGCAAAAAGCAGAAACAGAAAATGCTATACGCGGAGTTGTGCGCCTCAAAAAAGGACTCAAAATCCCCTCCGACCACTATATGATTTTTATTTCTGCACGTTCTCTCGGTGGAGGCCCACCTTTGGCTGCTGTAAGACTCAGCCCTCGCAAAGTTCCATTTCGTTTTGCACTCACTCAAGCCAACGCCATGATGCAGGGAACTGTTCTTGAAGGTTATGTTGAGTTAACTGCACGTATATCTCAGCCCAAAGAAGATGGTTCTTTTGATCCTCTCACTCGGCAAAAGGGTGATCTCTTTGGATCAAAGCGTGTAAAAGTAGGCGCTAAAGACGTTGAGATTGAAATCAACGAAGTTGTTCAACAACTTTAGAAATTTTTTTTTGAACTAAAATAGACTTGGTAATTTGTCTGACCAAAGCAGTAAGTAATAATATATAAAAAATCTTGCGATGCGAAGTGATGCCATCAATGCCATGTCTTTTAGTGGCATTTTGATAACTCCGGCCGCCCAACATGTCATTGAATAAGGGATAGGAGTTAGCGCCCCTAAGGCAACCATCCACTTTCCAAATTTTCGCATCTGACTTTCGTTCTCGGCCATATATTTGGTGAATTTTTTGCCTAGCCAATCAGCTTTAATAACTTTACTCGCAAGAAACCATCCCATGATCCCTGCCAGAGTTGAGGCAACTCCCAATCCTAAAACGATAAGCTCTCTATGAGGATAATTTTTTGCTTTGGCAATAAACAATAAAAAAATATCAGGAGGCACAGGCGATATAATTACGTCATTGAAAAACACAAAGAGCAGTAAATAAAACGGATGATATTCGCTAATAAAATATTCTGAAAACTCTTGAATATGAGTTTCAAAATAAACCCCTAGGACAAAACTCACCCCAAGAAGAAGCAAAAGGCCCAAAAGCCCTCGTGCGATATTTTTACCAACAAAATTTGGACTCACTCTAAAAGTATCTCAATATTTATTCCTTACTCACAAGTCAAAAGGCCATGTTAGCTATTTTTGATTTTCAAAAGGCTGCCTAACCTTCAACAACTTCTTCCCTTGAGGAGCTAGCATTAAAATACTTATGAGAAAGAGGTAACTTGGGATCGTGAATTTTTTTACGCCAACGATCTGTTGCTTTTCCATTTTTATCGAGTGCCACAAACTTAAATATCGATTCGGCCACCAAAACACCCTTTGAGGAGTCCTCGGTAGACTTTCTTTTTTTAGCCATCACATGCACCAACACTGAAGTGATGCCCTCATCCACTACAGCCGCTTCGAGCTCTACAACCTCTTGGACATTCACGGGCGCGTGAAATTTCATTTGATCCACAAACAGAGTTACGCAATTTCGCTCTGTATGCTCCATAGCGCAGAGAGCTGCGACTTTATCCATCCAACTCATCATGGTTCCACCAAACAAGATCCCAAAGGGGTTCAGATCTGTTGGCATTACCCAAAAAGTTGATTTTGTTTTATCTTTGTTGTTCATCGCAGCTCTCCTCCGTTATCCCCAAGGACAAGTTAAAGTTTATTTGCGAAGAACTTCAAAAAAGAAAAACTTTTTTGTTTATCAAGGCATTAGTTGAGCGCGTGCGAATAATTAAAAAAAACTTCGCACGTGTTATTGCGAACAGCATCTATATTTCGTGGTTGCCGCTGCGGCTTCCACTTCATCGTCTAACGCCGAAGCATCTAAACAGCTATCTGCTCCATTATGCTTACGGTGACCCATAATTTGTCCGCCACTGTAAAGCCCACCCGACCACGTTTGCGCGGCAAATATCCATTCAGCTGAGCTATTTAGGCCCACAAGCTGCGGCGTAGGTTTTCGATTAGCCGACTTCTGCCCCATACATGCCTTTGACCACTGTTGATAAGTGCAAAGAGTTTTTCCGTCTGCTTCACAATTTTCTGCAGCGTTATGATAATAAGTTCCTGTTCTAGCATTTGTTTCGATGCAGTAAGCTTCACGCGAGGCTGGAGCTCCCACCAAACTCATACCCACAGGGCAACTTAACACTGGAGCTTGCCCTGAGGCCGCACCACAACTTCTTTGAAGTTTTAGAATAGTCACATAAGGGTATGTTGTTATTACGCCATCGCTACTTCGCGAAGTGTATACTTTTCTATTAGAGCTAGGAATACCCCACATATAATTCATTCCCGGTGAGGAGGTTAAGAGTATGCCTAAAAACTTAGACGACCTCCAAACAGCGAATGACCAGTTTGTATTACTATTTAGTAAATTACTATTTCCGCTATCACTGTTCTGAAGCTGAGTTTGGTACAAACATTTTGGATCAAAATCTGCAGTGTCATCAAGAGAAACGTCCTCCCATACTTGGGCCGTCCCGACTCCTGGACCCCCACTGCTTGTTGGAATTCTTTCACACTTTACAGTTCCATCTGATTCCAGACCTGCAACATATTGGCCATCTGAACAGTTTAAATTTGTAGAAGCTAAATTTCTTTCTGCTGGCTGACACTTTGCACTTCCGTCGGTGTTGATCCCAACTACGACTTCGCCGGCACCACAATTTGAAGCCACTATGGCACTTTGACACACAAACTGGCTTCCGTCGTAACTCAGCTTTTGAGAGTCTTGGCAACTCGGTAAGGTTTTGCAAAGAGCAGTGAGCGATCCAGCGCTGCCTTGAATTCCAACTTGTACTTGTCCATCAGGACAACTGATGTTGGTACCAGAACACATGGGAGTTCCCGTTCCGGAGTAATAACCCAAAAATATTTGATTGGATGAACACGGAGAAGATGTCGAACAAACAAGTGTGTTTGATGCAGTATCAACGACGGCACCACCACTGACACAAGAGGCGGGTGGTGTTGCACAAATAGGATTCGCTGAATTATCTAGACCGAGAGCGACAGTTCCTGCGGCACATTTTTTTGTAGGGTGTACACAGTTAGGCGAGCCACTTGCGAGATAACCAATTTTTATACTACCCGCAGGGCAAGAACCCACAACTTGTTGCCACTCACTTCCTACATCGATAGTAAGATACTGTGTACGCTGAGGAGCGGTACCTTTGATTTGTTCAGACGATCGATTGGCTTCAATTTTTACAATGAAGCGAACACTTCCCGGTGTGGAATCAACTGCAGGGTTAGATCGCAAAAAATATCCGGTAGATTTAAGAGGACAGTTACGTTGATTAGTCTGTTGGCATTTTGTGCCATCAAGATCTAGGTAAAGGGGTTCATCAACTGTGCCTGCAATGCGCTCACCCAGAAGGTCAATCACAGGAGCAGAAACTGCGTGTAGTTGATTACCAGCAATTCGTTTAAGTTCTGGGTCAGAATCTAATAGAGCCGCATCTACAGCGGGACATTTAAAAAGTGAGGTCGCCGAGCTGGGATCAGGGATACACGCAGCATATAAACCGTTGCTTTCAAGTGAGCTTCGCATTTTGCCAAGCCAAGAATCTAAGTTACGAGAAATAGAATTTGTTTTAGTGCGAAGTTCAATCGACGCAGCAGTTTGTTTTGATGATTTTGCAAGGTTTAAAACTTGCTGCCCAAGTCCACCCACGATGAGAGCGGCCATCCCGACCAAGCCAATAGCTAACAGGACTTCGGCAATTGCGAAACCTTTGCGATTGCATGAAAAAAACGAGCGCACACGCACACCTGTGTCCATGTATATATTATCGGCGATGCCAATCTTTTGTTGCGTGAATTAATCAAGAAGTAAATATAACCAAATCTTAACAAAACTCGTGGATACGGCTAGTGATCATTACGGAGCTTTGTACACTAAGCCAGTAGGACCAGTGTATTCGCTGCGAGGACGGTAGATGCGGTTGTTTTCCCACTGCTCAAGAGCGTGGGCACACCAACCAACTACACGGCTAGCAACAAAAATTGGAGTAAAAAGGTCTCCCGGAATTCCCATCGAGGAATAAACAGTCGCAGAATAAAAATCTACGTTAGGTGTTAAGCCCTTCTTTTCTTGCATCATATTATCGATATGAACGCTCATGTCGTAATACTGAGGCTTGCCTGTTTCTTGAGTGAGCTTTTTACTGAATTTCTGCAAGATTTTTGCGCGAGGATCACCGTTTTTGTAAACGCGGTGACCAATTCCCATAACTTTTTTCTTTTGGTTGAGAGCATCTTCAACAAACTTTTGAGCATTCTCAAGAGTTGCAATTTCTTCGAGCATTTCCATAACTGCTGTGTTGGCTCCACCATGCAATGGACCCTTAAGCGCTCCAATAGCTCCCACGATAGCTGAATGTAAATCAGACAAACTCGAACAAATCACACGGGTAGTGAAAGTACTGCAATTGAGCTCGTGATCAGCATGCAGCAAAAGCGCTACATCCATAATTCGCGCCCACTCAGCTGAAGGTTCTTTTCCTGTAATCAAATACAACAAGTTCCAACCCAAACCCTTGCCCTTTTTGGGAGCTAAAGGTTCTTTGCCATTTCTAACTTGTTCGATGAGGCCAATGATAGCTCCCATTTTGGCAGTTAGACGAATGGCTTTACGTTTCACGGCATCAGGACTGTCGTTGTTTACGTCAGCATCATAAAAAGAAAGCATAGAAACTGCCGTACGCATCATATCCATAGGATGAGCGCCCTTAGGCAATTCGCGAATCGTGTCTTTTAAAATACTTTGAAAAGCAGGTTCAAGTACCGCTTCTTTATCAAACTCTGCTTTAAGTGTTTCTAGCTCTGTTTTATTGGGAAGCTTTCCGTTCCAAAGTAAATATGCCACTTCTTCAAAAGTGGCATGCTCTGCTAAGTCTTCGATTGTATATCCGCGATAACAAAGGGTGGCATCCACAATACTGCTTATTGCACTTGTACAGGCTACAACGCCTTCTAATCCCTTGTTAACTGCTCCACTATAAACATCAGCCATAACATTATTATTAGCTTAGAGTGCTTCGCTTGGCCACCCAGTTATTGGCTCTACTGAAGTGATCGAATAAATGCGTCAGAATTATATTCTCGACCCAAGAAATTCTTCACCAATTCGCCCGCATCTTTAGCATTTCCTTGGCCCAACACTTCTTTGCGCCACTTCATACCCAAGCTGGGATTGAGGTATCCATCAGAGCTGTTCTTAAATGCCTCTGAGCAATCTGCAGAAACAACCGAGGCCCAAAGGTAAGAGTAATAGCCTGCGGAGTAACCACCCGAGTTGACGTGGCTAAAGGCACCCACAAAACCAAGTCCCGAAGGCATAGGAATCCAAAACTCATTCAATTTTGAATCAGAGAGCTCAATCACTTCTTCGCGGCTCAAATCTGCACTCGAAACATCTCTATTGTAAAGAGCCCAATCCAGTTGCCCCAAAGAGATTTGTCTCATCCACGTATAGCCGGTGCTGATTTTTCCAGAGTCATTCACTTTTTTGAGAATCTCTTCTGGAAGAGGCTCACCTGTATCTTTGTGCCCTGAGAGTTGAGAGAGAATTCGGTAATCAGAAAGAAAATCCTCCATAATTTGCGAAGGAGTTTCCACAAAATCCCAAGCTACGCCATCAATCGTTAACGAAGCATGAGGAACTTCTGATACCAACGAGTGAATGGCGTGGCCAAACTCGTGGAAGAAAGTGTTCATCTCGTCAAAACTTAAATAACTATCAGCTGCGCCTGCTGCCACAGGACGAAAATTTGTAACCACTTGAACTGTGGGACGATAATTCACTCCTTCTACAACTTGAGTAGGAAGAACTTGATTCATCCATGCTCCATTACGTTTGCCCTGCTCGGAGCGGGCGAAAAGATCTAGGTATAAAACACCCAAAAGTTTTCCACTTTCCGAATCGCTCACCGTGTAGAGGTCAACGCCCTCTACCCACGTATCATATTCACCTGTGTACTTTTCAAACTTCACACCAAACACAGTGCCGTAAACATCAAAGGTTCCTTGCTTAACTTTTTTTAGAGGGAAATAAACGCGGAGTTCTTCGGGATTAAAGTTAAACTCTTTTTCTTTTATTCTTTGCTCGATATAAGGCAAGTCCCACGCCTGTAAAACTGCATTAGCATCACCGCTTAACTCTCTTTTAAGAGCAGTAAATTTTTCATTTTCCTTAGCACGAATGGGTTCAAGCTCTTTAATAACTTGGGCATAGAGAGCATCTACATTTTCAGGAGTTCCTGCCATACGTCCATCCGTTTGATAGGCCGCCCACGACTTATAATCTAAAAGTTTTGCTAGTTCTTTGCGTTTGTTCACTAAAACTGTAGAAAAAGGAGTGCCCTCTTCTTTTGCGTAAGAGTACCTGTTGATCCACGCTTTTTTGCGCAATTCTTCACTCTTAGAATCGGCCATAATTGCAAACCAAACGTTGAGGTTGCCCCTAGGAATCAAATAACCTTCAGCAGATTCGTATTTTTTAACCATGCCTTGAATGTATTGAGGCAGCGAAAGCACTTCCTCTTTTGTTAAAAGCAAAGTTTTTTCTCCTGCAGCAGAAAGTGCTGTATTGAAACCTTCACGGGCTTTAGAAATCTCGGCATTTACAGAAGCTATTACTTTTTTTTCTTCATCTGTTTTATTAGCGCCATTCTTTTTGAAAGATCTCAAATAAGCTTCAACCAAACGAATGTCGTAGGGATCTGAAGGAGGAGCAAGTTGAGCCGCTTCTTCTAATTTTTTATAAACATCTGAACGAAGCGCTTGTTCACTGGCAAATTGGCCAAGACGAGTGGAAGCTGCACTAGCTGCCTCCCTCAATGCTTTATTTGTAGAAAGAGTTCCCACAATTCCAAGACGATTTGCGATTTGATCAAAGTTAGCATCCGCAACATCAAGTGCTTTAAATGTGGATTTAAAGTTTAATTTATTTTTTTCTAAATTCGCAATTTGATCATAGGAATCTTTTTTTATTTTAAGAGCGCGTTGTTCTTCGAAAGCAATCTCTGCTTCGTTTTTTACAAAGCTAGGAAGTATTACTTGCTCGCCTTCCTCTGCAACCAATGATGCGCGCGGATTAGGATCAATTGGTTTGAGCGCAGCAGGGGCTCCCGCTGTTTTGCTACAAGACGAAAGCGCAGCAATGGCTATTAAGTATGAAAAAAGGAAACGTGAGTTTTTATTAAATTTATCCCTCATAAAACAGAACCCTCTAGCCTAGAGAGCTACTGCGATCCGTCTTAGAGGGTCAACTTGCTTATGCTTAAATGCTCTATACTTTTCGTTTAGAGTGTTAACTAAAAAATTTACTTAGGGCGTTAAACGGTAAAGCATACGAGGGAACGGAATACATTCACGCACATGTTCTGCACCGCATATCCAAGATGTGAGTCTCTCAATTCCCAATCCAAAACCCGCATGCGGCACTGAGCCATAGCGACGCAAGTCCAAATACCATTCAAAAACTTTTGGATCTAAGCCATGCTCTTCAATTTTTTTCAAAAGCACTTCAATACGCTCTTCACGTTGGCCGCCCCCAATAACCTCTCCGTAACCTTCAGGTGCAAGCATATCTACCGAACAGGTGTAAGTAGGATCCGTGGGATCTTCTTTCATGTAGAAAGCTTTAATAGCAGTGGGAAACCCATGTACAAAAACGGGGCCATCAAATTTGTTGGCAAGAATGGTTTCATCTCCGCCTCCAAAGTCCATTCCCATTTTGAAACCATCTTTGCTTTCTTTTTCAAGAATGGCCGCAGCTTCTTTGTAATGTAAGCGAGGGAAAGGTGCTTTAATTTTTTCTAGCTTAGTAGTGTCTCGCTCAAGGACTTCGAGCTCAGGTTTGCGTTTTTTTAAAACACTTTGCACAATGTACTCAACCATTTGCTCAGAAAGTTCCATCACTCCGTTTACATCCATGAAGGCCACTTCGGGTTCAAGCATCCAAAACTCTGTTAAGTGACGACGCGTTTTAGACTTTTCTGCTCGGAATGTAGGGCCAAACACATATGCTTTTCCAAAAGCCATTGCGCCTGCTTCCCCATAGAGTTGCCCGCTCTGAGTGAGATAGGCCTTAGCTTCGTCAAAATAATTCACTTCAAAAAGGTTTGTCGTTCCCTCACACGCGTTGGGAGTAAATATAGGGGCGTCGAACGCTACGAAGCCGCGCTCATCAAAAAATCTTCTTGCGGCGTGAATAATTTCTGAACGAATGCGCAAAATGGCATGTTGTTTTTTTGAACGTATCCACAAATGTCTTTGATCTTGTAAAAAAGCTGGCCCGTGTTCTTTGGGAGTGATGGGATAATCCACACTCGTTCCTACGATTTCAAAACTTTTTCCGGCAACCTCAAAACCCCCAGGAGCTTTAGGAGCAGAGGCCACTTTACCGTGAATGATCACAGAAGTTTCTTGGGTGAGTTTTTCAAAGTCATTAAAGGACTGCTCATCACAACCGCCCTTGAAGTAGACCACTTGCATAAGGCCTGTCCCGTCTCGGAACATCAAAAACTTGACCTTACCGCTGGAACGAACATTATAAACCCAGCCTTTAAGAGTTACATCCGTATCGACCGCCACTTTACCCGCAAAAATATCTTCAATGTACATATGCATGACTCTCTCTTTTAGCGGATCACTCGTATAATGACACCTATGGGTGTTTTGAATTTTTTTGGACGCGCATTTTTATACCTTGTGCTGTTAACTTTGATCGGGCAGTTGCGATGGAATGGGCTAAGCCTTGAGAATTATTACCACGGGGCAGTTAACTCAGATACCTTCCAAAGTGGCTGGGAAACCGCCACAGCTCCCTTTCAGTGGGTCAGCGATCGCTTTGGCCTAACAGGCGAAAAAAGCCAACCTTCCAGAGCACGCTAAAATTAAGCCCTCCTAAAGTAAGGGATATTAACTTGTGAAAGAATCCCGATTTTCGTTCAATTCAAATACTTTAGGTGCAAGCAAAAGTGAAAGTTCTCTTTTTTCTGATTTTTATTTCTTTACCTGCTCTGAGCGCTACAAGCTCAGTGAGATACGGCATTCCTGCGGTTGTTGAATTACGAGCACCTGGCTTAGGAAATTGTACAGGAAGCATTGTTGGAGACAATCCGCTTAAAGTACTGACTGCAGAACATTGCCTTGGAAACTATAAAGATGGAGGGGTTGAAATGCTTGATCCCGCCGTCCTCAGCAAAGCCATTCGGAGTGTGCAGGATTACAAATGGGTTAAATCACAAAGAGTTTTTTTAGCTCGCTCAAAAGATTACAGAAAACTACTGGATCAAATTTCCAGTCTTAAACTAGAAATTAAAGAGTTAGAACTTGCCACTTCTTACGCACTTAAAAAGACGGGGATTACAGATCCTGCGGGCCTATTATTTTCAAAATCTCAAAAAAATATTCTGAGCGCTCAAGAAACAAATGCTTTGTTTAAATTTATTTCCGAATCACAGCTTACGATGAGAGATCTTCAAGAAAAACTAAAAAACTTGAAGAAAACCTTGATCACCCGTTACACCGATCATGATGTTGCCGTGCTTATCTTTCCTCTTTCTTTTCCAAAAGACTTAAGCCTCGATCAAAAAGTTAAATCTAGAATGATTTTGCCCATAGCTCGGCAAGTTCCCAAGGAAAAAGATATTCCTGTTGTCTTAGGTGGCTTTGGAATTACTCATCAAGACGAAAACCGAGTCATAATTCCTAACCAAATTACACCTCCGATAGGAAGTCATTTCACAACAAACATACTCTCCGTAAATCCAAAAAAAACTTCCCTTTATTCTATGTTTGGAAATACTTCTGAAAACTTAGAAAAAATTAAGCCTGAGCCAGCTACCTTAGGAGCACCCCTCAAAGGTGATTCAGGCTCAGCAGTATTATCAAGAGATGGAGTTATAGCCGTAACATCTGCTATCTCTCCCTACTCAAGCCACCAGCCACCTGCCCCTAACTGGATTAACTCAGTCACTGACCCTAATGATTTTGTTGAACGCTACGAATACATAATGGCACATTTTCCATCAACAACGGCCGCCCCTGCTTTAGATGTGTTCGCGCAAGTTGAGGCCGAAGTTGGAGCGCTTGTGTATTCAGATAATGTGGCTGAGTATTCAAAAATCTTTGATGCCGAAAAACAAAGTATTCTTTTAACCGCTAAAAGACAGGCTCAATTGAATCTTTTAATATTGCCTGTGCGCTAGATTTAAATTTACTGCTGATGACTTAAGAGTGGATTTGCAGGTGCAACCGCTGGAGTCACAGAGCCCTGTCCCGTTACCGCATTCACATGCAATCTTGAGTAGGTATCGCAAACATCACCTTTAACAGTTTTCTTTTGAATGATTTGAACCGCGCAACCGCAACTGAGGAAATTGGTTCCAACACCTTCACCCGTGTTAGCAGCACCTAATCCATTCCCCATATAGGAAGCACCTGCTCCAACTCCCATATTGGGTGTTGGGCGTCCTAGCGTAGAATACGCCATTGCCGCTTGGGCCATAAAGAAGGACACAATGATAATTCCAAAAATCCTCATAAATTCAACTCAAGTTTTAAGATGCAGCTTTCGTGCCGAGTGCGTATTTCCCTCAGCTACGCCTTAACAATGTTATTAACTCAATGAAGCTTTGGTTAAGGTGTCTAGACTTTGGTCACCTGACTGTTTGAAGTTTACACAGTTAGATTGGGCTTGAAGGAGTAAGAAAAAACTCGATTCAAGTTTATCACTACAGTGCCTTTTGTAAAAATCTATAGAGCTCTTGGTAAGCATTTAACCCATAGGGCTTATATGATCGAAGTATATTGAGTACATCGTGATCTGCGCCTTCTATCTCCACAAATTGCACGTTTGAATCTGGAGCTGCTGCAAATTCCTCAAAAGCCGCTTGTTCATAAGGTTGAATAGATGGATCAGCCTTACCTCTTAGAATCATAGTAGGCACTCTAAAAGTTGAATTATCCCAACGTGTTTGCGTAAGAATTTGATTGATCCACGCTAAGCCAGGTTCGTTGATTCGAAAGTTTCTCTCTACTGCTTTTGCTCGCAATTCCAAAACGGTTTTATCCATAGTCGCAACATCAACTGGTAATGTGGGACTCATTAAAATCATGGCATCTACAAGTTCGGGATATTTTTTTTGCACCTCTACTGCAAGTGCCGCCGAACTACTGCGCGTAAGAATAATGATAGGCAAATCAGGCGTTTCTTTTCTCATCTCACGCACGTAGTTTGCGAGCCACTCTACACTTTGTTCAATCTGCATGTGATTTTCGAGTGCAGGTCCAAAACCATGCACAGGTAAATCAATGGCTTCTGCACCAAGCTCGATGTACTCGGGCATTTCGCGAACTGTTTTTTGAGTTTTTAAATTATCGGGATTTCCGGATTCTCCAAGCATGCGCAAAATTCTGCGCATAGTCTCCACACGGCTGTGCTCAGCACCATTGCCGTGAAGAAGTAAGACTCTAGCTTTTGCGTTGGGAGGAACTCGTCCAGCAACTTTGGAATACATACGACGAGTTTGAAAGACTTCGTCGACTTCAGTTTCAATTATCTTGTTAAACTCTGCATATCCAGAGTCGATGGGCTAAGCTTTCAACACCATGGCTTTGTTGTCTTAAGAGAACAAGTTCGGCTTCTGTAAGTGCAGTATGAAGGCTCTTGTTTAGAGCTGCGAGGCACACAGAGGCCTGAGCGAATAGAGGGAGTGAAAAAAGGACTAAAATCGCTTTCTTAAGATTTGCCATGCCGTATCAATAGGGCAGATCCCAGCCCGACTCTAAATAAAATGTCTTACATTGAGAGGAAAGGTCTCAAATAATGTCGAAAAGGTAGCGGAGGGTTGTCGAAAAGGTCTCTGACGCCTTTTCGACATCACTGGATACGCTGTTGCTGATAGAGCTGCTGGCCGTGAATACCTTGAAGATACTGCTGGTTCACATTGGGCATAGCCCCTTGGGTAAGAGCCCCCTGCATGGGAGCTATTTGAGGAGGACAAACGGCTCCATTGGCCATATTTGTAGGAACCTCACCCGTTGCGAGTTGCCCTGGCATCACCCCACCCGTGCTTGAAAAACGAGGGTCATAGCTCATAAAAGCGAGCGCAGAAGAGGCACTTAGAAAGCTTGCGAGTAGTAATATGTTCTTAATATTAAACTTCATATTAAATGGTTCCTTCTACCGTGAGGCTTACTCCCGACGGCTGAATGATTTCTAAAACTCTTTGGAAAGTTCCATAAATTCTTTGTGTCGTATTGATCTCGTTCTGAGAAGCCAAGCTTCTTCCGGAAGCGTTTAACAACTCTCTAAGTTGTCCATTTGGAAAATAAGCCATTTTAATGAGCGACTCTTTTCCATCGTAGTTTCTTTCTTTCACTTCAACCGGCAGTCCATCCGCATTGTATTTGAAGAATAAACTTCTCACAGCAGCTGCTTGCTGTGCAGCTAAAGGACTTTCTTTCACAATAGTGATCCGCCCTTGAAGGTCATAGGTAAAATCAAGCTTAAGTTTTTCACCATAGTCACGAGCGGAAGCTAAGTTTTGACGATTGTCATAAGTATATTCAATTTTGCTTCCAGCTCGCTCAAGAGTAGAGATTTTCTTATTTGTAGGATTGTAAGCAATTGAGATGGCAGCTCCATTAGGAAGAATTTTTTTCTTCAAACTGCCATCTGCATAATACTCAAAACGCGTAACAGTTCTTTTGCCAACAGGCTGAGTCCACGCAAGGTTTTTAGCAGGATTTGCAACTCCCTTAATCGCCCACTGAGTGATTGAAAGCGGGGTTCCACAACATTCAGTTAAAAGAGTCTCGGTAGCTTCTGTGTTGATTGTAGAAACTGTTCGGTAAGCATAGCGAGTCCCGTCTTTTTTCTTTCTAAACTCATACCAGAACTGAGCTTTCTCTTCTTTTCCAAGACTGTCTTTTCGCGCAACCACTGTTCCGAATTTGTTTTCGGGATCGAGAGTATCTGTAAAGTAATCATACGCAATTGAAGAACCATCAATGTCTTTAAAACGAGTGATTAGATCGCGGATTTTATTGTAAGCCATTTCTTTAGAAGTGCCGTTACTATAAGCAATCTTGGTCATGTTGTGCTCATCATCGTAACTGTAGTCGTAACGTGCCCCATCCATAGTGGTTGCTTTAATAAGATCCCCTTTAGCTGAATAAGAATAAGTAGATTTCTTCCCAGAATATTGGATGGATTCAATACGTGAAAAACCGCCGTAGTCTTTTGTTGAAACTAAAATTTGGTTGTTGAAGTTATCTTTAATAACTTTCAAGTTTCCTTTGTCGTAAGCAAATTCAATGTGGTTACGGTTTCCATCTTGAAGTTTAACTAATTGTCCGATGGCATTGAATATAAGGTTTTTTCCTGCTGCTCCTTGAAGATTGTAACTGTAAGACTTAGCAACTTTCCCACTGCGCTTAATATACTGAGGGCCCATGTTTGTATTTTCCCAAACATCCATTCCTTTAGGTACGAACTTAAGTACGTTTCCGCCACCCCCTTCGAAATATACAATCTCTTTGGCTTCGATTTTGATGTATGAATCCAGTTCACTCGACCAGCCCACTCCAAACTTGCCAGGAACAAAATTTGATCGGCTATTGTAGGTACGTGTAATTTCAATCGGCAAGCCAGAGGTGAAAACTACAAAGTCCGTGTAGGTTACGTAAAAATTTCCATTATTTACGTTCACACCCGCCTGAGCGTTAAAAGCCGCAAAGAAAAAAGCAAGAAATACGAGATTTTTGAGTGCCCTCATTCTTAAAGTTTGCCATAAGTGCCTTGCCTTCGGTGTCAAAAATTGGGCAAGATTGGGTCAAAACACTGCTCGCGAATAGTAAACAAAAAACGCATATAAAGCTTAAATTCGCTTAAAAAGGTAATTGACAGGGTGAGTCAGCATCCGTACAATGCGCGTCTAGGTGCATAACATGTTCAATAGATACGACGAATTCCATCAAGTTTACCACAATCATTCCAATTACTTATTCGAAGAAACTTCGAACCATAAAGCGCACGCCCAAGAAGCCCTCGTAAATGAACTCGACGCCATGGAAAGCGCAAAAGCTTCTAGCAATCACAGTATGCACAGTCACCGCGCCATCAAGCAAAGCGCGCTCGTTCTTACGCTCACTCGAATTAGCGGTTCAACTCGAAACACTGCTATTGAATATCTTGTAAATATTTTTGATAAGCTCGCTTAGTTGTAAGTATCCCTTTAAAAACTAAACTTTGATCTGAACCATCTTATTAATAATAAAGAGTCCTGCTGCCACTAAACCCAGTACAACAAGAACAATAAAAAACCCAGGAAGTGTTGTGAAGAGCGGCCTGATAAAGTCAGGATCAATCACGTACATCATCCCTGCTGTTCCAAATGGAACCATACCCACAATCAAACCCGCCGTGCGACCTTGAGCCGTGAGAGCATCAATCTTTTTAGCAAGTTTCATACGCTCACGAATAGTTTTCACAATAGTGTCAAACGTCTCGGCCATATTACCGCCCGTTTCACGCAAGATATTCACACTTGTTGAAAAGATATAAATTTCTTCTGTATCAATTCGTTTGGCCATATTTTCAAAGGCTGCTTCTAATGGCACACCAATGCGATTTTGATCTAGGACTAATCCGAACTCTTGGCTTACGGGTGCAGGCATCTCATCTACAACGATTTGCAAAGTTTGTGGCACGTTCAATCCTGAACGCAAACCATTGGCCATCAATGTAAGAGCATCTACCATCTGCGTGGTAAAGCGTGCAATTCGTCGTTTTTTTATAACGGTCTTTGCCAAAATCAACGGAATTCGAAGTCCTACAAAAAATGCTCCAATTGCCAATATCACTCCGAGGATCATTCCCGGCATAATGATAAAAGTAAAAAGAGCTAAAAGCCCTCCCCACAGCAAAAGCTCTTTTAAAACTTCTTGTTCAGATTTTAAACGAAACAAATCTTCGTATTCTTTTTTAAGTTCATCGCGCGAGCCTAGAATTTTTTTTCTCCAAATTAATTCTTCCCAAGCTTCAAAGGGAAGATAAGCTGCTAAGAAAAAACAAATTCCTGAGGCAACGACGACGAATGGGGTCATGCTGCCTTAAAGATTCCGCGAGGAATCTTGCCTCCATGGGCTTCGATCTTCTCTACGAATTTAGGAATAAAACCGGTTGCAACATGTTTTCCAATAATTTTGCGATCTTTATCCATACTCAACTGTTTATAAACAAAGATATCTTGAGTGGTGATTACATCACCCTGCATGCCACAAACTTCAGTTACGTGCGTGACTCTTCTTGATCCATCCGACAAACGAGATTGCTGAATGATCAAATGCACAGCGCTTGAAATTTGTTCGCGAATCGCTTTTGCAGGTAAATCCATACCCGCCATCAATACAAGTGTCTCCAAACGAGCTAAAGCGTCGCGCGGATTGTTGGCGTGAACAGTAGCCATAGAACCATCGTGACCCGTGTTCATAGCCTGCAACATATCAAGAGCCTCACCGCCCCTCACCTCACCGATGATTACACGGTCTGGTTTCATACGAAGTGTTTGTTTTACAAGATCGCGAATAGTGACAGCGCCCGCACCTTCAATGTTGGCGGGACGAGTTTCTAAACGACCAACGTGTTCTTGCCCGAGAGATAACTCGGCCGCATCCTCCACTGTGAGAATACGTTCTGTTGCGGGAATAAAACTGCTCATAACGTTGAGCAAAGTTGTTTTACCAGAACCCGTACCTCCAGAGATCAACACGTTTAGACGACTTTCAATACAGGTGCGCAGAAAATCAGAAATCTCAGGACTCATTGAACCAAACTTAATTAAATCCTCAGGCCCCAAGCGTTTTTCAGGGAACTTACGAATTGTAATCATGGGTCCATCAATTGCGAGAGGAGGAATAATTGCGTGAACACGACTTCCATCTGGAAGACGTGCATCTACGTAAGGTGTTTTTTCATCAATTCTTCGGCCTAGAGGGTTTACGATACGCTCAATGGCGGCCATTACTTGTACGTTACTTGAAAACACCACCGGGCTTTTTGTATTGCGGCCCGCTTTTTCAATGTAAATTAAATCTGCACGGTTCACCATGATCTCTGTCACGGTCTTATCTGCTAGTAAATCTTCTAAGGGGCCAAGTCCAAGTGCTTCGTCCAAAATTTCTTTTACAAGCTTGGCACTTTCTTCGCGAGACTTCCAAGGGTGGTCTTCTTTACCCACAACTTCAGTCACAATCTTCATGGCTTTTTCGCGAAGTTCAAGCTTTTTAGCATCATCAAGCTGACGATTGAGCTGTTCTTTTTTCAAATCCATTTTATCCACGAGTTGTTCGTGAATGAGAAGTTTAAATTTACTTCGTGGATCTGCAGGTTCGCGTCCAAATGCAGAGCGAGAATTATTTTTGGGTTGAGGTTTATCTCCACTTACCGCAGGCTGAGCACTCGCTACAGGCTTGGGTCTTTGAAGTGTTGCAAGTTTATCTAAAATTTTACCTTCAAAAAGCTGTCTTCCAAGTTGAACATAAGCTCTTGTTGAAGCGGAATTTGGTGAAAGACTTACCATAGGTTGCCCTTTGCCAAGAGCCGTTCTAGCTAACTCAACTTCTTCAGGAATAATCGATATCACCTGACGCTTAAGTGTTTGCTCAAGGAAAGGACCATTGTAAGGGTTATTAGTTGTAAATTTATTTAGAACAAGTTTAGTAACTTCAGCGGGGAATAAAAGGGTCTGAAGTTTTTCAATTATCTTTTTTGTTTGGTTGAGCACTAAAATTTCAGGATTCGTTACTACTAAAATTATAGAGGCATGCTCTAAAACTTTTATAAGTCCACCTTCAAGTCTAGATCCGCAATCAATTACTGTAACTGGAAATGTACTTTTTAATCCTCGCAAAACGATATCCATTTTTTCATCTGGAATATCGATAACGCGTTCTAAGTTTTGCATTAATTGAAGGGCATAAGTCTGACTTACCCCTCCCCCTACACTCACTTGAGACATTATTTTTTTAAGAGGATCCCCTGCGCGCACTTTACCCTCAACTAAATCGTTTCCGATATTGCGAGCATCTTTGATACCAAAAATTAAATTTAAATCTCCAGAACCTTGAGCATCTGCATCCACTGCAGCTACGGTCATTTTTCTATCAAGACAAAGAGTCAGCGCAAGGTTTGCTGCAAATACAGACTTACCCACTCCACCCTTGCCACCTACAACTGCGATAATATGACTTGGACCCGTTGGAACTGCCATATTACTTTTTCAACCTAAACTTTCTCTTAAGACTCTCCGTACCTTCACTTGCGTTACGTATTTTTGTTGGAGTGACAAAAATAATCATCTGGTTTTTTTGATCGGTAAATTCATGAAATCTAGAAAATTTAAAGAGCGTAATGTCGTTAGTGGTCGTATCTGACCCCGTTGTATTTGCCGGATCACGACCTAAACTTATCAATCTTCTCTCTGAAATCATTCCACCTAAAGCTGCACTATCTCCATTTGAAACGACAAGACTTGTATTCACATCATAAGCCAAAGACCCTGGAGGAGCATCGGGTGCAGGTTTATCTTGCGCTTCAGTTTGAGTTGCTTTGATTGCTAAGTTGATTTTGTCTGTACCTGGAATTGATCGTACTCGTAACGAAACACGAGTCTCCAAAGGTTTAAAATTCCATTGAGGCGGTGTTTGTTGACCATTTGCACCTACAGATGCAGGGGTCAAATAAGGAATTTCTAAAACTTCTCGAATGGAAGACTCAGGACCCGCCCCACTTTCTCCGGAAGTATTATCATCACCGTCACGTACTAAGAGAGTTGCTGATTTGAGTACGCGTGCATGACCATTGCGAGATAAAGTATTTAGAGTAGGAAAAAGTCCAGAAACAATTGCTTGGAAAGATCCAATGAATCTTCCAAGGTCACTTGAGTAACCAAGGTTTGTATCGGCCTGTACACCAGGTCCCCACTTAAAGTTAAATGCTTTTAAATAGTTTCTCACTAAACTTACAAAATCTACACGCACTGTAATGATAGGATCTGGATCTAAGGGAGCTCCCGGACGAATTCTTATTCTCAACATACACTCTGGAAGATTAGGAAAATTAGGAGCTTTGATAGCTTTAGGATCTAACTGAAACTGATCTTGAATCATAGCCTGACACGTTTGAACGGCAATGTCTCGATCTATACGTTTATCTACACTTCCCTCAAGAATAAATCTTCCATTCAGAACTCTTACATATATATTAGTAGGACGGTCTTTACCGCCATTGATTTCGTCTTGCATTTTTTCTGCCAATAACTGAAGAGCTAATGGAGAAATTTCAGCAAGCAATTCTATAGGACGGCCCTTGCTCTGATAATTTTGTACAACGGTTAAAACACGTCGCAAATCTCGAGGAATTACTACTTTTCCATCAACAACTATTTGATCGCCAACAATGCGCATTTCAATACCTTCAACCTTGCCCATCTTTGCTTTCATTTGTTGCATGAGATCGACTAAATTTTCGTCCGTAACAGTTACACGAAAAACTTTGAAGAGCTTATCACCCGGTATTGGCTTTTTTGTTTGTGGATCAATGTCTCGATTGTATACAAGGATTTGAGTCGTACCTGTATTTCCTGAAGCTACAATGGGAAAGCGTTTTCCAGAAGCTCCTGGGGCACTCATACTTTCGCGGTCAAATTTTAAAATTCCCGATACAGTAACGCCCCAGTAAATATCTTTAGCATCTTTTATTTCATCAATATTTTCTAAGTTTAAGACAGCACCAGATTTGGCTGCTGTATTTTTTTTATTGAGTGCTACGTAGACTTCTTCAAAGCCGTACTCCGGCTTAAGATCTTCACGAGCATCCATTATTTGATCTAAACTAGAATCTGGAATTTCACCCACCTTTTGAGTCTTCGCACCTGTTGATGAAGAAGTAGAACTTCCTTCTTGAGCCCAGGCTCCTGTGAAAGATATCAATAATAGAATTATTTTTTGGAGATTATTCAAGCACACCTCCACCCGCATCTAAGGGATCAATCGCAGCAGCAGGTTGACGCTCACCAGGAGCTTGTTGTTGAAGCCGCAATCTCTCAAGCTCTGCTTGACGACGCGCTTCTTCAGCGGCCTGTCTTTGTAAACGTTCACGTGTTTCTGCACGCTTTGAATCCGGACCAAGAAGCTCATCGATTGTGGTACTTCCCACTTGTGTTTCTACACGATCCACTGGGTTTCTAAGAGTTAAGTAAAGCTTACTACCTTCTTGAGCGAGAATTAAAACTTGTGCTTGGTCTGGAGTAACCTCTACTGTAATCGTACTAAAATTTTGATCTGCCCTACCACTCACCGCCACTTTCTTTTGAGTGAGCGGATCTGTTTCATAAATTTGCGGAAGATTATTAGTAACCATTTCACCTGTGGCTAAAATTCGAATATTTTGAAGAAAAGTTTTTAATTCAGTAAAACGTGCGCCGTCTGGGCCAGGATAAGAAACACTCCCAACAATATCTACATAATCTCCAGGCTTAATGAGTTTTGATACACCTGTATCATCTGAAACTTGAATGGACATCGCACGTTTATTAGCAGCTACTTGAGGAGCTAATCCGGTTTGTGCTCCTTTAGGTGCTAATTTTGTAACTACAATTTGTTCACCTTCACGAATTGGAACTAAAGCGACCATTCCCTCAATGTCTTTTGGATCTTTAACGACACCCGGTTGTCCGTAAGTGCCAGGAACTGTTCTTACATCCAGCATTGTACTATCAAGTTGTTGCATCTCATTGATGTTTACTTTTGCAACAACAACAGTCGTAGGAACTCCATGAGATTCCGTTAGCCTTTTCTCTTGTTCAGAAATGTAAAAGGCCACAAGCCCCATTCCCACAAATGCAAAAGCTAGACTGATAAAAAAAGCACGCGACTGGTTCAAGTACTCACTCCTAGTGTTCTTTTCGGCTAGACCTTAAAATAAAATTAGTATTTCAGTGACTATTTCCCGCTTTTTATTGACGGTATTAACACTGTTAAGAGCAAACTAATCACAGGACGTAATAGCCCCAGGACGCCTGAATATTGTCGCCCTATGTGCACGATCGAGGTTCAATGTTAAGCCTAAAATTGACGGCAATATTGATTGAACGACATCCTTTTGAGGACGTGCAGATATACATGTTTGTTCTTGGGAAAGTCCCGCTTGGGTAATAGCTCCACCAAATGGAAACATGTAGTGCTTCTGATAATTTAAAGCTCCTGCTGGAGTTACTAGAGGGCCAGAGTTGCGAATTTTTGCAAAAATTGCATTACGAGCTGCTACTTGCATATGAAATGATTCACGCAAACCTATAAAAAAAATTAAACTTGCTCCAATAACTACAAAAAAGAGAATAATAGCTGGGAGAAATTCTATAAGGGCTTGACCACTTTTAGAGTTTTTCATCAGCAGCCGTTATCCTCCATATCAGCAGCAGAATGAGGAGCGCCTCCTCCCATAGAGTTAAAAAACTCTGCAAAGAAAAAGCGACATTCTTCCGCGGAAGGTTCGCGACCCAACATCACGGTAGTTTTGAGAGTAAGATTTCCAAAAGTTTGTTTTATATCGTCTCCCAAAGGAAGCGTTAGAAAAGGAACTTCAAATTGTAAAAGAAAAGGAAGATTTGGAGAATCAGGCTCTGGAACTGCCCATTGTCGAATGCGAGCAAGTGGTCGTTTTGCTGAAAAAGCAAAGTTAGTGGTTTGGCTACCAACGGTTATTCCAGGAACATAAACCTGCATAACTTTTATCGCAGCATTTCGCTGTTCAATTTTACCAGACCTTGAGGGCTGATAAGCTCGAGCAGCCATAAAATTTGCGTAACTTAAGTACTGATAGACCGCGAAAGAAATGACCGCGTTGTAACTCATTGAAAGAAAAAACACGAAAGCAAAAAATACAAAGATAAACTCAATGGTACTTTGTCCTTTCTTGTGTTTTTTTCTCATTTGGATTTAAACTCCACGTTTTGATAGTAATGATCGTATTTCTTTTGACCCGAACCTGCTGAAGCTCCTCTTGGATCGGCATCACCTTCTAAGCTCGCTTTCACCCTGCCTAAAGGCCCTGGAAGAAAGCGTTTCATGGCTACGTATACAGCACCGGCAATACCCGCAATCATGACTACGATTAACAGATATTCAACAACGGTTTGACCCTTTTGTTTTTTTGTTAAACGTTTTTTAAGAGGCTTCATGTTTAATTACACTTACCGTTTGGAAGACGAGACACACATTGAGTGGTCTTTGCTCCAAGCGAAGACAACGAACCCCTAAAGACATCTTGAACGATAAAACGCAGGACAACCACCGTAGCTGCAAGTAACAAGACCGTGAGAAGTATATACTCCACAAGGACTTGGCCGCTAGCGTGCTCTTGCCTGCGTCTCATGTAAAAACTTTATTGAGGTGCAGAGAGGTTTCCAATGTTGCTATCTACAGTGGTAAATACTTTCTCTACAAGTCCACCGATTCGGCCTTTAATTCCTTTACCGAACAACATTACAAAACCAACAAGAACGAAGAGAATTAAAATCCACTCTAGAGTTCCTTGTCCTCGAATCTTACGAACATTCTTCTTCATATTTTCTCCCTATTATTTCTTCGGGTGTCCCAAAGAAGAGTTGCGAAAAATTTGTGTTAATTTTTGGTTAAGAAGGTCAAAGTAATGGCTCAAAGTTACTCGTCGAGTTTTGCGCACTCTTTTTTTAACTTTCTTAAGTCCTGTTTTTTTTCTGCTCACAACTCTATTTTCGCTCTATTGGAGAGTGAATCTCATGAATTCTCGGTTCAGATTAGGTTAAAGAGTTAAGCCTTTGATCAAAGGTTAAACATAACTTCATTTAAGACTAGGTACAGAGGACACCCTCTTTTGGTCCCGATGACCCTAATTACAAAAGTTCGAAGGGCTCGTTGAGACATTCAGTTTTTGCTTCACAGACTTAATGGTGTAGACATCATCTGTCACATAACGAACTTCAAAGGGTCGCGTTTGAAAAGCAAACTCAACATAGGCTTCAGCACCTGCCGTGCTTGGAGCACGGAATGCCCAACCTACGGGAGGTGGATTGCTAGAATTAATAGCATTCAAACTAGGCGATAATGCACTCAACTGATGTTGAGTGTAAAAACGACTTGATGTGTTTCCAGCTAAATTAAAAATGCTTTCCCCTGCCAACAAAAATCCCCATAACTTAATCTCTAATTCACTCGTATCAAAATAAGGTGATTTTTGTGTGAGTCGATCAATACCATTGAGAGAGGTGAAACCCCCTACTTGTGTTGTTGGTGTTGTAGGTGTCTGGTCATACAACTCAAAAAGCGTGTCATAGGCAGAAGCCTGTACTCCACTGCGAATACGGATATCTGGAATAACCAAAACAGCTTCGCAACGATCTAATTTTGAATCCGTGTTGGATTCTTCACTTCCACTAAACAACGCTCTAAAATAAGCATACCCATTGTGATTTAGAATTAACTCAGGACTTGTGCCTGTGCTTACAAACGGTGTTGATCTTAAAGTTTTGCTTGTATGAATACCACGCGATTTTAGAATGGAGGTAATTTCAGAGACAAGCTCATTCTTACAAGAACTATTTGATCCACATTGCGTGCTCCACGAACGCCTATTGGCCGCCGCTACAACTCTCTCAGAATAATGAATGATACTCGAAGTAGGAATCACTTCGCGAAGAGCTTCATGCGCTAAAATATTTGCTGTATCAAAAGCAGCTGCATTGCTCATATGATTTGAGGCAGAATTCCACTTAGCTGCGCAATTGCTTCCGCAATCTTGATAAAGAGTTACAGTTTGTCCTTCTAAATAACGACGAATATCATTCAAAGCACTAGAAACGATGCGTGCATCAAGATGAAAGTCTCCCACATAGTTGCTAGGAAATCTAAGAGAGTTGCCCATTTTACGCTGATGATTTCTACCTGTTCTACTGTTTGCGGAGAATAAACGTGTCGCATTTGATGCTAAATATTCCAAAATCCTTTCATCTCGAACAGCACTTGCTGCAAAAAAGTCAGCCAATCCTTCCAACAACATATCCATATCGTAATTTCCGGCAGTCTCTAAAACATTTGGATTTAAAATGTGCTGAAACATGTGGGCAAATTCATGGTAAATCGCATCTGCTTCGTCCGAAGGGTTATACGTATCATCAGAATTTTGAAAGAATAGAATGTTTCCTACGCGACCATCCTTGTTGATTTCATATTTCGTTTTAAGCGGATTATCATCCACAGAAGAATATGCATAAAGAGGTAAAACCCCCTTTCCTCTCACTGCAAAATTCAATGTAGGGAAAAGATCTTTCATATAACGAATCGCTTTGCTTCCGTGAGCATAGAGCATAAAAGATTTGAACTCTTTTCTATCCCATGGAATCTTTTGGCTACTCCAAGCTGAAACAAGTGGCGTGCTTTTCCCAGGACCATCAGAGGTGCTCTTGCTGTAATAAACATGTAGGTTTGGTCCCGTAAGATTTCCACTAGCAGAATTTAAATCATAAAGAGGAACAGACTGTCTCGCTAAGTTGTTTAGCGGATCCTTAGAATCCAATGTGTAATCAGGAGGACTTACTGACTGCTGTGGCCCCCTAGACCATAATTGCAGAGTTGCGCTTGCACCCGTTCCTACATCATTACTTCCGGTAGGATCTGTAGGCGCATCAGAAGTTGCCTTTGGACTTGTCTTCTGAACAGTACAAGCACCTGTAAAAAATAGAAAAGCTAATAAAAAATGCAAAGCATGGCCTCTATGAATAGCTTCACATAAAAATGAAGCCTCAATTGTGAAGATTTTATGAAGACAATTAATAACCTTGATTGGGCCATTAGGACTAAAAGATATGTCCTCTGCTTTTAGCTCAGCTTGCGAATAATTACGTATCTCGCGCACAATGACCAACTTCTAGACAGCCAATTCGAAGTCATTCTCGACTTAAAGCCAAAGCCATGGCACTTATTTCTGGTATGGAATCTGCATGGTCTCCGAAGCTTACTGGAATTCTTATGGGCAAAAACTCTAAACTCTTTTTCAAGTCAATAAATCTTACCCTTATGAGTTTTATTTTGCTCAATTCTTGCGGCTACAAGAAAAAAGAACATAAAATTCCTTATGAGCAAATGCCTCTTGAAATTTCTGATGAGGCCAACGCTGAAACCAAAGCACTTGCAGCCGAATTTAAACTTGCATATCAACCTAAAATTCTTGATCAATTAGTAGATAACTTATTTATTCAAGAACGCTCAAAACTAGAAGCACAAAATTTAAACATAGATCCCCAAATTGAAGAAAAAAACAAAAACAACAGCCTTCAAAAAGGGAGTATTAAAGAATTCTCTAAAGAACTCATATTAAAACTTAAATCTAATAGTCTTGAGAATTTAAAACTTAGTTTAGAAAAATACATTCAAAGTGAAGTAGAAAAAACAGATTTGCCTTTAAGCTTCTCTAAAGAAGCCAATTCCGCTTTTAATCCAATCGTTAACAAAACCTCAAATTCCTATGCCTTTACTAAATTGCTCATTTTAGTTTGGGCACAACTTTACCCACAAAAAGATATTAGAGCTCAAAAACTTGCAGTTATTGTTACACCAAACTCAATAAATCTTGGAACGGTTGTTGTAGATTCCGCGCAAGGCCCCCTGCTTTTTGCTTTCAATAGTACTGCCACTGGTATTCAGAAAAAATATTATGGCCCCACCAAGTCTCTATCCGGAACTATTGCAGTTGTTGACCTCGAATCATATATCATCTTATCGGCTTTTCATCCCTACATAAGAAACCTCGCAGATGCTCGAAGCTTTGTTATGAATCATTCAGCAAAAAAGTTTGAGTACTCTCTCAACAAGCTTGCTTTGAACTTTAAAGAAAATAAATCAAACCCTTTAGATATTGAGGGAGATTCTGAGAAGATGCCCGAAGAAGGTGATCCCTACCCTGAAAGCTCTCTTAGTTTTTTAGGAAACTTCTCTGAACTAGGACAAAATGGTCTTGAAAACTCACATAAAACTCACATGGCAGCCATTCAACAAGCTCGCGAAGCACAAACCATTGCTTTAGAAAGAGCTCGCCTAGGCGACAACTATCACTTAGAGGGCAAATGGCCACACTCTTTTGGAAGTTTAGAAAATTTAGAGAAATTTATTCGAGATCAAGTTGTAGCCGGAAGCACAAACGTTCAAGCCGATAAAATTAAAATCATTACACTCGTGAGAGATCGTTCTTGTTACTCAGAAGAACTCGCTGAAGACCAAGAATCCAACGAATATTTAGAAAACTGGGGAATCAGTAATCCAGAAGAAACATGGCACTTTGAAGAAATTGCTAGCGACAAACTCGCAATCTGTCGCGCACTCATTCCAATGGGTGGACTCTCAAGTGGCTACATCAAACGCCATACACGTATTCTTCAGCCTGTTTACATATTGGCACCCGCTAATCCAGAAAATTTAGATGAGCCATCTTTTCAATCTAAGAAAAAAGAGATCAAGGACGCTCAACGAAAAGAAATTGCCCTGATTATTGAAAAATATTGCGCACGTTTAGGTATGAAGCGTCTTGAGAGTCAAAGCGAAGTTACTCAATCCCTTCAGGTACGATCTCTCTGGAAAGAACTTTTTCATAGCGATGCTCAATCAATTGAGAAAACTCAAAGTGAACCTTTAAAAACTCACAATCAATTTGAAGCTCGCTGTGTCTACTCTCCGGTTGCAGCAGCCACACCCCCTACGCCTTCACCAGCTCCATTTGAAACAGATGAAGCTAAGAAAAAACGAGAAGACGAAGAAGCTAAAAAACGAGCCGAAGAATTAAGATTGCGAAACAACGGAGCGCAAACTATTCGGCAGCAACCCGTTTCCATAACGCGCTAAATGTTGCATCAGCGTTTCGCTCTGGCATGCCATGCATTTTTTGAACAACAAGTTCAAAGCGTGAATTTTTTTTGGAAAACTCGTTTACGATAGTTTCGTTTTCTTGAACAAAGAAGCTACAAGTTCCGTAGCATAGATACCCACCCTCTTTAACGCTAGTAGAGGCGTTGTGGAGAATTTTCAGTTGTAATTTCTTTAAATCATCTAATGCATCTGGAGTGAGCTTGTATCTTAGCTCTGGATTTCGTCGTAGAACTCCACTCGAAGAACAAGGAGCATCCACTACAACAAGATCAAACAAACCGTTTTTAACTTCAGGAAGCTTATCCCAATCAGGTAAATCTCCATTCCATTCAAAAGTTCGAATGTTTTGAAAATTATCGCGTTTAGCACGTCGTCTCAGTTCTTCTAATTTGAAAGCTCTGATATCGCTGGAATAAAGCAAGCCCTTATTGCGCATTAAGAATGCAATTTGCAAACTTTTTCCGCCAGCACCGGCACACGCATCCCAAACTCTTTTTAGTCCCTTAAACTCAGCAACTTTGACTATTTGTTGACTGGCCCAATCTTGTATTTCAAAAGCGCCTTTATTAAATGATTCCAAAGCATACAGGGATTTGTTGCCCTCTAAACAAAGAGCTTCAGCATCTTCATCTACAACTTTAATATTTTCATGAGCGAGTTCTTTTTTAAGATCCTCCAACTGATCTATTTGATTCATTCGAATCCATAGAGGAGCTTTTTCACCGAGATAGGCTATAAAGCGCTCGCCCTGTTCTTGACTCCACCCAGAGGTTTCTATGCGCTCTTCAATGTAAGGCATCCATGACATAGGTAAACCTGCCCAGAGAGCAGCATTGTCTTTAAACTCTAAAAGCTTGTCTTTATGTTCTTTTATATCGTCTGGGAAGGCCCGTTCTTCAAAAGCTGCACGCTCTTCGATTATTGCCCAAAAAGCATCTGTATTGCATCTTAAGAAGCGCGCCTTAACATCTTTATCTGAGTAATTTTTTATTCTTTGTCCTAGAACGGCAAAGGCCAGTTCGGCATATCGAAAAGCCGCGAAGAGGTACTGCGAATACCACTTGCGGTCTCTCTTTCCAAATGCAGGATTGCTTTTGAACTGACGATCAACCCAACGATCAAATTGGTACCATCCCTCTTGGGAATGATAATCGTTCCATAATTCTTTTAGAACTCTTATCCGAGTTCTATTTCTGAAGTCATTCAAGCCTTAACGTTCCAAATCCACCCGACTCCATCCGCCTCATCCTCGCTAAGCTAGTCTGCACCACGTGACTCTGTCTTGTTAAAACACTCTCAAATCAACCGAAAGTTTAAAATCCTTAAATCTTCTAGCAACTCAAGCTTTTTAATACGTCTGCATCGCGGAACGGCAGTTTTTGATCGCCAATTATCTGAAATTCTTCATGTCCACGCCCAGCAACCAAACAAATATCGTCCTTAGACATGTTTTCCATGCAATAAAGCATGGCCTCTTTTCGTAGTGTAATAGCCTTAAAAGGCTTTCCGGAAGCCTCCAAGGGGGCGACGATCTCTTGGATTATAAGATCTGGGTCTTCACTGCGAGGATTGTCAGAAGTAACCACGATTTCATCGGCATACTTAGCAGCGATTTGTCCCATGATGGGTCGCTTGGTTTTATCCCTATCGCCACCACAGCCAAAGAGTAGCCATAGACGACCTTTTTTAAGACCCGTCTTTAAGGTCTTTAAGTTCTTATCCAAAGCATCGGGAGTATGAGCAAAGTCCACTATAAAACTTCTGCGCTCACCTCTGTGTGTGACATTCACTATTTCCATACGCCCTGGAAGACCTGGAAATTTTTTAAGTTTTAAAAGAGTTTCTACATTATTTAAATCCAAGAGAGCCGCAACCGTCATGGATGCTGAAAGCAAATTCTCTGCCTGAAAGTGACCCACGATGGGAAAATACTCTTTTTTATGCAAAGTAATACTCAGTTCTAAAGACTCTTCATCAACATCGTAGCCTTCCCATCTCTTGAGCAAGACATGTGAAGTGGGATCATCTGCCGTGCGAAGAGCATAGGACAACTCTGCTCCCGCCATATCATTTGCATTGATTATGATGTAGGGATCTTTTTTTACTTTTTGTTTTTTTAAATGCTCTAAGAAAAAACTTTTTTTAACACGTTTATACTCTTCAAGAGTCTTATGAAAATCTAAATGATCTTGAGAGAGATTTAAAAAAATACCGGCATCAAACTCCACACCCTCCACGCGCCCTAACGCAATCGCATGACTAGTAACTTCCATAACGACATAAGAAACATGTTCCGCAACGGCCTGCTTTAATAAATCTTGTAAAGTAGGAGCATCCGGAGAAGTAAAGCCCGTATATTCACTCCATAGAGCTTCTTTATTGTTATTGGGAGCCCATAACATTGCTCCCAGTGTACCAATCTCTAGAACACGTTTACCTTCTTCGACTAAGAGATAACGCAAAAGAGCCGCGGTAGTTGTTTTACCATTCGTGCCTACTACCCCAATAATCTTTAATTTTTCAGAGGGATTGCCTACCAATTCCGCACACCATTCGCCAAAGGAAGGAAAGTCTTTGCATTCAATAAGAACAGATGGAGCAAGGCTCTTCAGTTGTTTTTCACTTTCAGAATCAATATTTTTTCGAATAACAATTTGAGGATTTTCAACTTTTTGCCGAATATCCCAAACAAGTTCTTTTCCGTTATGAAGTATGTGCGGGAATTTTTCGACTTTCACGTTTTAACTCTCATTTTAATTTCTCTAAGTTAAAAATTACTCCTACTTCAAGAAGAGAACAAGTTGGCGGCTTTTTCTTATGTAACTTCCTGCGGGAGGATATTGATGTTTAACAAAGTGCCCTTGGCCTTTAAGTGTAATATCTAATCCTTGCTGATCTCCGCTTTGAATTGCTTGCTTTAAGTGTTTACCAACAAAATTAGGAACCAAATCGGAGAGCTCTTCATTCTCTTTATTTTCTTCTTCAGTTATCAAAGCCATCTCAGTTGAAGAGTCTAATTCTTTAACTGATTGCGCAAGCTCCCTTAAGACGGGACTTTGGGTTGGTAGAGTTTCCGAATTTGGACTCAAAGTTGGCATCATAGGTTCTTCATTTCGCAAACAGAGTCGAGCTATTTCAGAAAAGAGTGGCGCAGCCGTTCGTCCACCCGTATTGGCATCGCCCTTTGGACTGTCGAGTGCAACGTAAATTAAATATTTTGGATCTTCACTGGGAAGGAAACCCACAAAAGAAGTCCAATAATTATCCGCAGAATATCCTTTTTTACCAATGGACTTCTGAGACGTTCCCGTTTTACCTGCGATTTGATATCCCTCAACACGTGCTTGCATGGCCGTTCCGCCGTCCGACAACGCGGCTTCCATGAGCTTGCGAATACGTGGAAGAGTTTTGGGGTTTAGAAATACTTTCTCTGGATGCTCGTCCATAGGTGCATGACGATCAATTTTTAAAGTTCTTAAATGCCCATCACCCGCCAAGACTGTGAAAGCTCGAGCCACTTGTAGTGGAGTCACTGCAAATCCCTGACCAAAAGACATCGTGGACTGTTCTACAATTTGTACATCACGAGGCTTTCGAATAATTCCTCGAGATTCCCCTGAAATATTTATTCCACTTTTTTCAAGAAAACCTACTTTTTCGAATAAGCTCCAAAGATCTTTAAATCCCAAACGTTGCCCTATGCGAATAGCACCAATGTTACTGGAATATTTTAAAATATCTTCTGGAGTGAATTTCTCTCTTCTTTTATCTCCTAAATCTTTAAACAATTTATCAGCTACTTGAATTGTTCCACCTGGAATTTCTATGATGGTTTTCTCATGCACCACATTTCGCTCTAAACCCCACGACATAACTAGGGGCTTGATCACACTCCCTGGCTCGATTGGGTCCGTTGCTGCAAAATTTCTCATAGAAACATTGTTTTTGTTTAAACGTGGAGCTTGAGCCCAAACTAAAATCTCGCCTGTATATGGATCAACGACTAAAGCAAGTGCGCTATCCGCAGAGTATTTTCTTTTGTATTCATCTACTGTACTTTCCGCCAAACTTTGTAAGTGTAAATCGATAGTTAAATCTACATCTTTACCCGCTTCGCCCTTACTTAAAAGTTGATCTTTATCTACGTAAAAAAGTCTTCCACGAGCATCTCGAGGTATCGTCACAACAGAAACTCCACCCTGTAGAGTTTTTTCATAGTCGCGCTCAATTCCTTCAATGCCGTCTCCATCAATAGAGACACGTCCTAAAACTTGAGAGAGCAAATCCTTGTGTGGATATTCTCTTCTAAACTCACGAATGACACCAAAGCCTTCGATAGTGCGCTTTTTTTGCGCTTCAAAAGCTAAGCGAGTTTTTCGGTCAACCTGACGCTTTAGCCAAACAAAACGACGCGTCTTATTCTGCTTTATTTTAGCTGCGACCTCAGACTCAGGCATGTCGATTAAAGTAGATACTTTTTTTGAAAACTTTTTTATATTTTCAACTTCCGATGGATCTGCAAAAAAACTTAAGGTCTCTACAGAAATAGCTAAATCTCTACCACGTCTGTCACGTATCTTTCCTCGCTGCCCCTTTAGATTAATATCTCGTTCTTGAGACTTAGCCCACTTCTCTAATCGATCGCTATAGAAAATCTGAACCTGTAGAACTCTAAAAAAAACTACACAGAGTCCGCACACAACAACGAGACGAAAAAATTGCAGCCGTTTCCTCATCATAATTATTTCCGAATAAAAACAATCTGCTCAGGCTTTGCGAGCTGGAAACTGGCATAACGTGGGTGCTTTAAAAGTTTCAAAAGAGCTTTCGCGCTCATGAGGCTTTCTTTCTGAAGTTGAGTTTCCCATTCACGTTTTTTCATTCGATCAAGCTCACTTCTTAGGCCCGATAACTCGTAACCTAAACTCACCACTTGAATACGCACATTGATATGAAAAACTACAATGAGAAAAATAAATAACCCGAGTAGAAAAATACGAAAATGCAGCAGTTCTTTAGTCACTCACCCTCTCCAGTACTCTTAGTTTAGCACTGCGAGAGCGAGTATTTTCATGGACTTCTTGCTCAGATGGAGTCAGAGCTTTGTCCGTCAAAATTCTGTAGCCTTTTTCTTGCCACGACAAAAAGGCTCGTTTTACTTTTCTATCTTCTAAAGAATGAAAACTAATAATTGAAAGTCGTCCACCCACACTCAATGCAGGCGGAGCCCACTTCAGCAACGCTTCGAGTTCACTCAACTCGCCGTTTACTGCAATTCTTAAAGCCTGAAAGACACGAGTTAGAGGATGAGACTCATTTTTTTTAATACGCATGTTGAGTTGTTTCATCAATTCATCCGCAAAAGACTTTGCACTGACAAAAAACTCAGGGCTCATATCGACAATTTTTTGCGCAATTTTTTTTGCACGCAACTCTTCGCCGTACATCACCAATATATCTTCAAGCTCACTTAACTTTTTACCTTTAACCCACTCGGTAAAAGGTGCCCCCTGCTGAGGGTTCATTCTAAAATCTAAAGGAGCCATGGAGTGGAAGCTCAATCCACGCGTTGGATCATCTAACTGAAAAGAGGATATGCCCAAATCAGCTAAAATATAATCAAAAGGTTCGTGCCCCACTGAGGGCCCTGTTCCAAAAGTTTGCTGAAAAAACTTAAAACGAGACTCAAAGCCACGGCCCGCTGCGTTAATACGAGCCAAAGCATCGGGATCGCGGTCCCAACATTGCCCCTTCCAACCGGGCTTTGCTTTTAAGATTTCAAAAAAATGCCCGCCCCCCCCTGCGGTAACATCGAGTAACGATCCATTCTCAATAGGGGGTAAAAAATCCAAAATTTCAGGCAGCATTACGGAATAATGCTTTAGAGTTTCGCTCACAGATTTACCCTAGCAGTCATGACCCGATTCCCCAAGAGTTCTCGTCGCTTGCAAAGTTGTCCCACCCCGCAAGCTCGTGTAAAAAAAAGGCCTTTTCCATTGCACACCGAAAAGCCGCAGACTAACCTTTTAGGCATGGACCAGCACGACATCAAACAAGAGCTTATCAACTATACCCGCGAAGCAGATCTTCGCATGGTTCCACAATGGCTCAAAGACGCAATCAAGTCGTGGGTTGAAGCTGTAGAACTCAATCAAGATGAGTTTTCTTATTACAACGAAAACAAAGAAAAAATCACTAATCGTACAGACTACCTTCACTTGGACAACTTGCTTGAACTAAGCGAGTCTTACGACAAATTCAGAGACTGGTTTAACAGACAAAAAGCTAAGTTTGTTAGAACTCATTAATCGGTTTGGTTCTGAAGCGTGAAACGAGATAGAAACCGAGCCAAGCTCGGCACTCTTTTCGCAGTTTCCTTAAGTTTACCTGCCCAATTACCCGATGTTTTAATTACAGGATTTAAGCTCGAGCAGAGTAAAAACAATCTACGCTTTTTTGAAATGGCTGCTCCTGAAGCAGAAATTTACAAAGAAGCTCAACTAGCTAAAGCTAAATCTCCAGAAACTAAAATTTTTCAAAACTCTTCTCCTAATCCAATCGAAATTCAAGCTTCAGAAGCTCTTGCCCACATGGGAAGTTACGATGTTTTTTTTAAAGGGGCCACTAAAGTAAAAAGTCCTGAGGGTTTTCTAGTTCAAGCCAGCAACGTTAACTACACACATAAAGAAGAGAAAATTAGTACTGTAGATTCTGTACAATTTGAAAGCACACCAGAATTTAAATCTTCTTATATTCAAGGCTGGGGAAAAGGCTTTGAAGGCGATTTGAAAGTTAAAAGTTTTGCTTTCAATGAAAATGTAAACATTAATGTTATCCCTCAAGAAGTTGGCAGTACGCCTTCTAAAATACGCGGTAACAAAGCAAAAGTTTTTACAGAAAAAGGTTGGGCGCAAATTGAAGGCAACGTTGCCTTTCAAAAACAAAACCTAAGTTTACGTTCAGATTTTTTAACCCTCGATTTTGATATTGAAGGCAAGCGCGCCGGAGAAGAAGCTATTTTTCAAAGTTCAGGCAAGTCCTATGTGATTGCTCTTTTTGATGAATATCGATTATCAAGTAAAGAGGTTGTTTTATTTTTAAAAAACAGAAATCAAATTTCTCAGATTCTTGCTCAAGGAGAAGTTAAACTCACTGATACTAAAGGCCTAGAAATGAGCACCGATAAACTTGAAATTGCGGAGCCTCAAGGCTCTCAAAGAAAAATGAAATTAAGTGGGCAAGTCTACATCAAACGTGGAATTGACGAAGCATCATGCGAAGAAGCAACCTTTGACCCTAAAGCTGATTATTTAGTTCTAAAAGGAAATGCCAAGTTCAAACACGGGAAAGACACTATGGGTGGCGACGAAATTCGTTACTCAAAGAAGTCGGGGATGTTGCAAGTCATTGGAGCTTCTGGCCAATTCCAAAAAAATAATTTAATTAAAAAGAAAAGCCCTTAAGTTCTCGCTCTAATCTAAAGGACGTTTTTTTCCGTGAATCATGGAAAAAATGAGGTTCTCTTTGTGGCGGAAACTCTCAATAATCGCCGCGAGTGCGTGCATAAGAGATAAAAACATAAGTAGGTTGGCAAAGATTTCATGCACTTCTTCCAGCCACTCTTCTCCCCAGAAATAATCTGTCCGCATAAGAAAGCCACTTACTCCAAGAGCAAAAACTAAAAGGCAAAGAGTGATCATCATCAATGCGGCGAGTGGATTATGAGTTAGATGTCGCGGAGGTTGATTTTTTAAAAGTGCTTTTACATATGCAGTCAGTGACGCACGTGTTGGCCAAAAACTTTTAAACTGTGAATAGGGTTTATCCGCAAAGATTCCCCAAAATATGCGAAGTACAATAAGAGCACAGGCAAAATAACCAAGATAACGATGCTCTTTACTGCCAGTTTCTAATACAAAATAATTTAAAATAACGGAAGCTGCCAACGCCCAATGAAAAAGGCGTATAGGCAGCTCCCAAACTAAGATAGATTTTTCGGAGGCTCCGACCACTAATCAATCTCTTTTTTTACAATAGCTGCAGTTTTAGTATCGAAATAAATTTCAACTTTCTTCTGCTCTTTTCCTTTTCCTTCAAAACCGTAGATCTCGTAGCAATCACCATCAATTTTAAATTTCTTAATGGTATATCCCATGTCTTCAATTTTCTTTTTCATTTCAGCTTCAGGGATCCAGTCTTTTTTATCGTGCTTTGTGCAGTTAGCTCCGGCCCACGCTGATGATGCAAATAGTAACGCAGAAATACTTAAGAGTGTTTTCATAATTTCTCCTTCTCAGTATGAGCTATAGCAGCTAATTCATAGCCAAGCACAAGCTAATTTTTATAGATTGAAAATCAAAAACACTTAATCAAGTTAAGAAACTTAGAATTTTCTCGAGTTCAGTTTTGAGTGCGGCTTTACGCTCGTCATTTAAAAGCGCCACGTCAAAACTAGACGCTTTAAAACTAATACGTGTCCCATTAAGTGACACAGGCGGGTACCAAAGGGCCCCTTCTTTAGGCTCAATTACTTTTGCTTTTTTTACTTTAGGTATGCCTGCAGCCTCTAAAGATTTCTCAAGTTCAGCTACTGAAAGTTGCTCTTCAATAGCTTTCTTTAGAAGTTCTTTTAAGAATGCCACATCTTTAATACGAGAGAGCACACGCCAGTGACGGTGAGTGAAGCCCTTGCCCTTGGCGTAAAGAAGCTTTTGCTCTTCTTCTGGAATTTCTGTGAGCTGAATTTTTTCGCTCAATGTGCTTTTGTGCGAGCCAAGCATCTTAGCTAGCTTGTCTAGGCTCAAAGCTTTGTTTTCTCTTAAAACCTTTTTTAAATAATGCGCTTCTTCAATGGGCAATAAATCTTGGCGCTGTAAGTTTTCTACCAACGAAAGCAACTGGGCTTCGTTGTCATCAACATCTTTAACAACACACTCAAGATGAGTCAGCCCCGCAAGGCGTGCCGCTCTGTATCTGCGTTCACCACTGATAATCTCAAAACCATTTTCACGAGGGCGCACCGTAATAGCTTGCGCTTGTCCCACTTCTTTCATGGTAGTTGCAAGTTCTTCTAAAGACTTTGGATCAAATACCTGCCGAGGCTGCTCAGGGTTTGGGAAGATAGCAGCAAGTGGAATCAAGCGACCACCCGATTGAGTTAGGGGCAAGTCACCCGCAACGGCCCCGGCAATCTTTGTGATTCGACTGCTTAAAAAGCCCTTAAGGCCCGAAACCGAACCCTTGTATTTAAGCGATTCTTGGCTGTTTTTTTCTTCCCCACCATCAACAGACATATTCCCAAAAATACGGCTTCTGCCCCTGAAAGTAAAGCTAAGAGAGCTTAAATCGTGCCAAACTTTGGATGCGCTCTGTATGCATAAATCTCCTCGATACTTTTAAGCAGAGGAGATAATGTAGTTGGGTGCGTATAGCTCTACTCCAAATGCGTTCTATAGTGGGCCAAGTTGAATGGAACACTTCTAAAATCAAAGCCGCGCTCGATCGCGCTGCAATAGAAAAAATAGACTTAGTTGTTACACCTGAACTCCCCATTTTAGGGTACCCGTGTGATGACCTGCTGAGTTTTCAATTTGTTGTAAAACAAGAAGCCGATGCCCTCGCTGAACTTAAATTACACACTCAAAAAACTGGAGTTGCATTACTTGTTGGACACACCGAAAAAACAGAAAGCGGTTGGTTTCATAACTGCGCAAGTCTTTTTGAAAACGGTGAAACGCTTGGGACGATTCGCAAAGAAAGACTTCCAAGTTACAACATTTTTAGCGAAGCACGACACTTCATCGCCTTTGAAGGCGATCAAAAACTCCTGCATTTTAGAGGAAAAAAATTAGGCATTAGTATTTGCGAAGATGACTGGGATGAAGTGGATGCCTATGGCTCTACCTTTCCTCGCAAACATCCGCTTCCTGGGCCTGCCACTAAAGATGAGCGCGCCCACTGTGATATTCACATCAATTTATCGGCGTCTCCTTTTGAAGCTGGTAAAACACGTGCGCGAGAAGAAGCTTTTACGAAACTCGCAAAAACTCTCAAAAAACCTTTTCTTTGGATTAATCGAGTAGGAGCGCAAGATGCAGCCATCTTTGATGGTCAAAGCGCTGTTTACGCTCCTGAGCTTTCTCTTAAAGCTAAATCTTTTGAGGAAGATTTTTTAGTATGGACAGAAGCATCTCCCAAAAAATCTTATACACACACAGATAATGAGTGGAGCGAGCTTGTTTGGCAAGAATTACAGGATGCACTTTGTTTGGGCATTCGAGATTTTGTTCATCAATCGGGTGCAAAAAAAGTTGTTCTAGGTCTATCTGGCGGAATCGACTCTGCCTGTGTTGCTGCTCTCTGTGCACGAGCTTTGGGCCCAGCAAACGTATTAGGTCTTTCGCTACCATCAAGTATTACAAGTACCACATCAAAAGTTTTAGCCGCTGAACTCGCACAACGTTTAAAAATTGAATTCAAAGAAATTTCCATAGCTGACAGCATTGCTTCTTTAGGTCAGACCGCTCATATTCCCAAATCCACACTCGCTTTTGAGAATCTTCAAAGCCGTGTGAGAGGCGTGGTGCTCATGGCTGAATCTAATCTCAACGGATCACTCGTCATGGCATGTGGAAATAAATCTGAATATGCCACAGGTTACGGTACGCTCTATGGCGATATCGCGGGCGCTCTTGCTCCCATTGGAGATTTGCTCAAAACAGACGTTTATGGATTGTGTCACTTTATGAACAGAAAAGAAAAAATCTTTTCTGAAGAGATTTTAAATAGAGCGCCCACAGCAGAACTTTCTGAAGGACAAAAAGACTCCGACTCACTCCCACATTACGCACTTTTAGATGCCTTCTTACACGAGCTTATAGAAAGACAAGGCAAAGCTTTTATAGATAAAGACTGGGCAGCATTTTTTAAAAATACGACGGCCCCCCAGTTGCTCAATAAAGTGATGAGTGCAGAATTTAAACGTTACCAAGCTCCTCCTATTTTAAGAGTCAGTAATTGGGCTTTTGGCAAAAGCTGGTCCATGCCTATCGCTAGAAAGATCTAAAATGTTTGAGCTTTTAAAAACTTATCGCAAATATGATCCTTCAACTTCTAGCACCTTAGAAATCCTGCTTTTTTACCCTGGAGTTAAAGCTCTTTTTTTTCATCGTATAGCCAACCTACTTTGGAAAATTAAAATTCCACTTCTCCCCAGAGGCATTTCAGAACTTTCTCGCTTTATCACTGGCATTGAAATTCACCCCGGAGCCACTATTGGAAAAAATCTCATCATTGATCACGGCATGGGGGTTGTTATTGGTGAAACAGCTGAGATTGAAGACAACGTTATTATTTTTCATGGTGTTACTTTGGGTGGAACACGTTTTGATAGAAATACAAAACGTCATCCCACCCTAGGGAGCCATGTTGTGGTGGGTGCAGGTGCAAAAATTATGGGGAATATCCGCGTGGGCGATCACAGCCGCGTTGGAGCCAATTCCGTTGTAGTAGATGATGTTCCACCTCATTGCACAGTGGTCGGTATACCAGGGCGAATTCTAAAGCATGGTATTGCTCCAGGTTGTGAACTTGATCACGACGATATTAAAAATTGAAACAAAAATATATAAAAGCGCGCTAAGCTAAATGCCATGAGTGTTTATTCAGATATCACCCAAACCATTGGCCGCACTCCACTTGTATCTATGCAAAGAATTGGAAAAGATCTTGGAGCAAAAATTCTACTCAAACTCGAATTCTTCAATCCCCTAGGAAGCGTAAAAGACCGCATTGCCCTGAGCATGATTGAAACAGCAGAACAAGAAGGCAAACTCAAAGCGGGTATGCAAATTATAGAACCCACCAGCGGAAATACCGGCGTAGGCCTTGCCTTTGTAGCCGCAGCTAAAGGATACAAGATTACTCTCACTATGCCTGAGACCATGTCTCAAGAACGTAGAACTTTACTTCTACTTTTAGGAGCTGAAGTTGTGCTTACACCAGGCCCCTTGGGTATGAAAGGTGCCATTGGCAAAGCTATGGAGCTTGCTTCCAAAAATCCCAACTCTTTTATGCCAAAACAATTTGAGAACCCCGCCAATCCACTTGTGCATGAAAAAACTACAGCTCTAGAAATTTGGGATGATACTCAAGGCAAAGTAGATCGAGTTATCAGCGGCGTTGGAACCGGTGGAACATTCAGCGGCCTTGGTAAAGTTTTAAAAAGCAAAAACCCTAATCTAAAAATGATTGCTGTAGAACCCGAAGAATCCCCCGTGATTTCGGGTGGAAAACCCAGCCCTCATAAAATTCAAGGAATTGGAGCCGGTTTTGTTCCCAAAAACTTTGATCGCAAATATCTCGATGCCGTGGAAAAAGTTTCAAGCAGCGATGCACTCGCAATGGCCAAAAGAATTATTAAAGAAGAAGGTATTCCTGTGGGAATCAGTTCGGGTGCTGCAGTCGTAGCTGCTCTTAGACAAGCCGCCTTGCCTGAAAGCAAAGGTCAAACAATTGTAGTTATGATTGCCAGCTACACAGAACGTTACCTAAGCACTTTGCTTGCAGAAGATGAGCGGGTACAAGCTCAAGGCCTAGTAACTCAAGAAGTTAGCCAAGAATGGCTTGATAAAGCGAGCGCGGAAAACTAAGGGAAAACTCTAACTTTTTAGTCGCAGACACCAAATAGAAAAAAATATGACGGCGCACAAGTTCATGGAATAACGACCGATAAAAAAATGTGCCCCCATTAAACGGACCTCAAAAGCTAATCAAAGAGTGGAACAAAACTCAGCACTTGCATTTATGGCGCGCAATTTCGTGTTTTGTGATTCTTTCATGTCTTTGTTTATTTTTTAAATGGAACTACCGCGATCTGTGCTGGGCTCTTTGGACTCACTTAGTTTGGATGGGTTTTAGTTTGCTAGCATTGCAAATTTTTCAAGAGTTAACCCAAGTTCGAAGCTACATACAGCGAGCAAGCTCTATCATTCAAATTATAAGTGGAGCCATTGGCCTTAGCTTAGCCACAACTGTGATTGGCGCTCTTTTCTCTTTTTTTGCCCAACATGAACCTGCTGAGATTTTAGGTGTAAATGGTTTTGTGAATCGCGGACCACTCACAGTCCTAGAATTTACTTCGCAAAAGTATTTTGGAATCTTCTTAATCATCGGAGTTGATTTATACTTGGCCTTTCAACTAAGCCAGCTTAAGCGCTCACCTCTATCTCAGCTACCTGGAAAATTTGGAGTCATGGTGGGAGGCTTACTTGTAGGATTTATAACATCGCTCGGAATTGTGTATATCAGCGGCAAATCTGGAGCAGAAATATATCTATTAATTTTTTGGCTCCTTTGGTTTAGTTTTCCGTGGAGAGTTTTTGCAAAAGATTCCGTACAAGATTTGATTCTTGATAAACGACCTCAATTTTACGTTGGAATTGAAGCTCCCTTTAAAGTGGTAAATAGAGCATCACCTGCCATGATAGCCATCGTATGGACACTTGCTTCTTACTTTGCATTATTTACCGTAGGCATGCTGGGAATAACTTTACTGGGCCCCCAAAGGTCAACTGCAAGTGTAGGCAGTATTGCTGCTATGTTAATCATTGCATTATTTTTACTAGGAGCCACTCTTTTTCTTTTCATGATTGCGATTGCAATGAGCAAAAGTAAAAAAGTTATTCATTTTGATGGCTCAGCTTTTCACATTGTCACAATTCAATGGGAAAAATTTAAAGAAGGTTTTACGAGGTCTGAACAATTACATAAAATTTCAGACTTCAAAGGAATCATTTTTCACAAAGAAGAACAACGCTTTGAGAGCGGGCCCTACACTGAATACAAACTCATACTTGAACATTCTCAAAAGCTCGAACACAGTATTGAACTTTACTGCGCCTACGACGAAGAGCACATCACAACCTTTGCGCACCATTACTCAGATTTGTTTAAAGCTAAAATCTTGTAATCTTATTTCATAAACTTTGTGGCAACGTTTTTCCCGTCAAAAGCTGCATTCATTTCAGTAGTTTCAAAACTAAACGCAATATCAGAAGATTGTGGAGCGAGTTGAGCAAGCTCTTTAATCTTGGATTCGAGTAAATCAATCTCGAGCATTTTTTGATTTGAAGAAGCAAGGCTTCTAATGGTTAGAGCCTCTGTTACAAGATCATCCCAGCGACGAGCTAAGATTTCTGCATCTGAGGGATTGAACCATCCTTTTTTACTGCTTAAATCTGCAGAGAATTTTAGAACTCCCCAGTCTTGTCCTTGCTGTCTTAGGTGAACTAAAAGAGCTTGCCCCACTTCTATGGGACGGTCCCACCCTCCCGTCTCACGAGAACCTAAAAACAAAATGGGGCGACTCACTTGTTGGGCAAGTGGAATTAACTCAGCCATCTCTACATCACTTAAAACTATAGGCAATACGTTGGTTGGAATTTTTGCGAGTTCTTTTTTGAGTGCATCCGCAGGTGTTTCAAAATTCCAACCTTGTTCTTTTAATTTTTCATCTAAAGAAGAGAGACCCAAAATTCGCACTTCAGAGTTATTAAGCTTCACGGAAACGCTTCGTTGAATTTTAGCTCCAAATTTTTCAGGGGCTGTAATATTTGTGGAAACCCAAGGAAACTGAGCGGATGCCATGAGAGGCGCAAGCTTCTCTGCCGAAAGAGTTCTATCCATAACGCCAAAGTTAACAGCGTTTAAGTTGAACAAGTTTGTACCCGCAATCATAGCTTGGGCATTAGCCAGAGATTCTTTCTCCCCACCCTTTTCATACTGAGGGGTCTTAAAGAGAAGATTGCCAAAATCAAGCTTGAGAATATCGGCTTGTGAAGTCTCCAAAAGACTCTCATTCTTGAGGTAATTGTACCTACGCTCCAAGCCACCTTTAGGGCTTAAAGCACACCCGCAACTTTCACGCATCCCAGTTACATTGCCACTAAATACAATTTTAAGCGCTGTAGGGGACTTAGCAGCTTGATTAAGTACACTTAACTCTTTGCTACGAAAGGGATTTTTTTCAGGTACGTTCATGGAAGAAGCTGCGGCGATAGAGGTAAATGTGACGGCCCATAAAATCCCAAGTCTCATAGGTATAAGTTTACTCCAATTTAGGTGTTAAACTTTTGAAAAAGCTTGTGTCAGTTTTTTGATGGATGTCTGAAACACTCACTTCAGATAAGCTCTTTGCTGCTTATGCCAAAAGTGACCTTCCATTTAGCGGATAAAACAATAAAAGAAATAGAAGTCGACGCTGGAAGTAAAATAACACAAGCTGCCTATAAGGCAGATGTTCATATTGAGCAAACCTGTGGCGGAACGCCTTCCTGCACTGATTGCAAAATCAAGATTATCAAAGAAGAGGACGGAGGGTCCTTGGAAGATATGCAGGGCGACGAAAAAAGATTACTTGGAAACATATATCATATCACCCACGAGAGACTGGCATGTCAGTCCGTGATAAAAAACTCAGTAAGCGTAGAAATCCCTTTTATTGAGGTGAAAAAACGAGAGGAAAGAGAATAATGGCAACTAAGAAAAAAAAGAAGAAAGCAAAAAAAAACAGCAACGAAGGCCGCTAAAAAAGTAGCAAAAAAAACTAAAAAGAAAGCTACGAAAAAGGCTGCTAAAAAAACAATCAAAAAGGCTGCAAAGAAAAGCAAAGTAGCTAAGAAGGTAAAAAAACTTTCTGTTAAAAAAGCTACAAAAAAGGCTGCTCCTAAAAAAGCTGCCAAAGCAAAAACAGTCGCTAAAGCAAAAGCAGCGCCCAAAGCTCCTGCTGCTAAAAAAGTTGTTGCCGATACATCAACGCTCGCAACACTTCCAACTATTGGCTCTACAGTTCCGAATCTTAGCCTTGAAAACTCTGATGGTTACTCAGTTAGCTTAAGCGAGTTGGCTACTAAAACTCCTAACCTAGTTCTTTATTTTTACCCCAAAGACGACACCCCTGGTTGCACGAAAGAAGCTTGTGATTTTCGTGACAATTTAAATCTAATCGCAGACAAAGGTGCCACTATTGTGGGCGTTAGCCCTGACTCAAAAGAAAGTCACCAAAACTTTGCCAACAAATATAACCTCAACTTCCCACTTTTAGCTGACCCTCAACATGAGCTGGCTGAAAAGATGGGTGTTTGGAAAAACAAACAATTCATGGGGAACTCTTATATGGGTGTAGAACGCAGTACTTTCCTTTATAAGGATGGAAAACTCACTCAAATCTGGTCTCCCGTTAAAGTAGAAGGCCACGTTACAGAAATCATTGAAGCCCTCGAAAATAACGCTTAAGTATATACCTACAGACAAAACGGCTACCTTTAGAGGCAGTCGTTTTGTCTCAAGGATAAAATGAGCGAAGAAGTTAGTTTTAAAAAGTCTCTAGAAAAATTCATTCAACTCAGTGGCCCCACTTCTTCAAACTCGCAAAAGTTACCCGCAACTTGCCCTCAGTGTGGATGCAAAGAATTCTACAAACAAAGCGACTTTAAAAGAGCCATAGGGTTATGGCTCGTTAGCATAGCCTCTATTTTAACTTTCATTCTCATGGCTATGGGTTTTGGCTGGTTCACTATTTGGTCTCCCATGTTTTTTCTACTTATTTTTGATCGCACCTTGAATTGGATACGTCCGCTAGTAGCCATTTGTTATAAATGTAAACATGTAGTGAGAGGTCTCAATAAAGAAGAGCTAGAAGAACTTGATGGCTTTGAACTCGAAATTTACGACCGCTATAAATATATAGAAGAAAATCAAGCTCAATAAACAAAGGAGTCCATATGAATAAAAGATATTTACTTTCTCTCTCGTTCGCAGGTCTATTTGCCACTGCTTCAAGCCCCGCTGTTGTTGCAGAATATATTAAAATTCAAGAAAAGCTTGCAGCAGATTCTACCGAAGGTGTAACAGATGCTGCAAAAAAAATTGCCAGCTTAGAAAAAAAATCTAAAGTTGCTGTAGAAGCTGAAAAGCTTGCAGCTCAAAAAGATATCAAGACAATTCGCAATCAATTTAAAGTACTCTCTACAGAAGTGATTGCATCCACGCCAAAAGCAGAACTTAAAGACGTAAAAATTGCTGGATGTCCCATGGCCAATGCAAAATGGTTACAAAAAGATGGTCCTATTCGTAACCCCTACTTCGGAGCAAGTATGCTTGAGTGCGGCGGATTTGAATAACTCAAATCGATTGAGATAAAAGTATTTTTTTCCACTCTTGGAGGGTGCGGCGTTCAGTGGTCGCGCCCCACTGTCTTGGGAGAAAACCTTTTGAAGCCGTATCTACTGTACTAAAGAAGCTCATCTTATCTACACCCTTAGAAAAAATGTCAGCTCCCAAAAAAGCTCCCGAAATTTCTGTAAGGGTATTTTTTGAGTAAAGTAATCTTCTACAACCTTCAACGAGTGCTTTTGCAATTTGCTCAGGGCTCCAATCGTGACGAAGTAAAAACTCTCTGCCCACAGAAACAACGGCTCTCATTCGAATCAATTTGTTCTCATACGCTACAGCAGCTGCTTGCAAAGAATTTTCTGTAGGAAAGAAAAACGGTGCATAACCACCATAAGTAGTGGGCGAGAGATTAACATCTAAGTTAATAAAAGCACCCAGCAAAGGCTTTGCCGCTTGATTCTCAAAATGACGTGATAACCAAGCAACCTGAATGGCTTCTTGTCTAAATACGCCTAAGTCCAAAAGAAAAAGATACAACTCCTTACCATTTAATTGTCCCGAGCTAATAAGTGCAAAGAGAGTAAAAACTCGAGCATCACTTTCGCTGTCATCACCAAAGAAAACTAACTTACTTGTTTTAGGTAAATAATACCAAAGGCTTAAAAGGGCTCCCAATTTATAACCAAGTTGCTCTCTGAGTTTTTTAAATTCACCAGACCTCACATGCTTAAGTTGGTCTTTAAGAATCAAACCTTCATGTTCAATTCCATCTAAATCCATTTTTGCTCTCAGAGTTGGGCCCATTTGTGGAGGTGAAGCAGATACAAAAAACAGAGGGTTTTTTGAAGGATCATCACCCGCTCCTCTACGTAGTGCCCTTAAGAGTAAAGAAAAGCCTGGGACATTATGTTTGCGCTCAGGTCGCTCAAAAGCGGCTCTCAGCAATCCACCCAAAGAATTTATTTGTGTATCTAAATAGGTTTTATCAACGTCAGAAACGACTATGAGCCCAGAATAATTCTTAGGTATTCTGTAAACCGAATCCGGCACTAGAATACTGGGAATCTTACTTGGCATATTTCCATTTTAGGACGAAAGAGCTCACACCGCACTTCGCGTCACAATAAAAAATGCACACTCAGTCACAATGTTGGGACTTTGCCCCGCTCCTGATAAAACTGTATTTATGTCGAAGTTGCTGAAATCAATACTCTCTTTTTCACTCGTCGCTAGCTCTGTTGCTATCATGCAAAAAATTGAAGCCGGAGTAACTCATTCCCTTCAACAAACCGCCGTTACTCTTCAACCAGGCACCTACGAAGCTCGCGGACAGGGCGATGTTATTTTAAACCGTGGCGGTGGAATAAACGTTTCTGCTCACTTTCGTGCAGGAATCATAGAGGACATGCTCGATGCGGAGGCCTACATTGGAACGGGTAAAACTGATTTTAAATTAGGAGCCAGCGCTAAATTCAATTTACTTCCTGATATCCCTGGCCAAGTAGGTCTTGCCTTTTTAGGCGGATTTACTTTTCTCAATGATGACTACAAAGATAAAGGCAACGACAGCTTACAAGTTTTAAGTTTAGGTGCAATTGCTTCAAAAAAAGTTGAAGCTTCTTTTGGTAGCGTTTCTCCCTATGCGGGACTTCAAGTTGAACTCCTTTTCAAAGATGGCAGCAACGACACTCCCATCACAGGAATACTCGGTGCTGAATGGGTTATTTCCGAACTTGATCCTTGGGTTTTCTTTAGTGAGCTAGATATCGATATTAGCGACAGCGTCTTTATTCTTGCCGCTGGCGGAGCCTACCGTTTCTAGGAATAACTCGTGAAATTTCATATCTGGTCAGGCTCGCACATTATTAAAAAAAGTGATTTTGATAAGGGCCTCAAGGCTGTAACAAAACTTGGTTTTGAACTTGAAATTTCAAAAGAAGTTAAAAGTTACGCCATTAAAAACCAAAGTCCCTCACTTCCTTTTCTTGCAGGTAATGACTCTATAAAAGTTCAAGAACTGCTAAAGATAATTGAAAATCCAAAAGCAAATTGGGTTCTGGGAAGTCGTGGCGGTTACGGTTGTTTGAGGTTGCTTAAACTTCTTGATCAAACACAAATACAAAGAAGCCAAACTCTTCAAGTTTGGGGATATTCCGATTTAACTGTTTTACAACTTTATCTCTGGCAAAGAAAAGCTTGGAGTTATGTACAAGGCCCCTTAGTAGGTTCAGAAACTTGGACTAAGCCTCTTAAAGAAGAATCAAAAACACTTCAAAACATTGCAAAGTATGGAATTTTTCCTTCTAAATTTAAACTCAAAACTCTTGTTAAGAAATTCACCTTACCCGAAAACCAAGCTTTTCTTTTTTTAGGTGGAAATTTAGCTTCTATAGTTTCCATGTTAGGAACCCCATGGGAACCACGTGTTAGTCAGGACTTTGTACTTTTTCTAGAAGATATCGATGAATCATCTTATAAATGCGACAGACTTTTGACCCAGCTCAAAAACTCTAGATTTTTTGACTCTTGTAAGGGAATTGTAATGGGTCATTTTACTAAATGTCCTGACCACCTCAAAGTTTTCAAGGCTCTAAGCACTGAACTCAAAATTCCTGTGTATTTTGGCTTAGCTATGGGTCATGAGGCGCCAAGAATTCCACTTATCATGGGTAAAGAAGTCTATTTCAAAAAAGGCTTTTTACATTATTCCGACTTCTCAAAATAAGCTTTCTCCTACCCTAAGTTAAGTTTCTGTTAAGAACTTAACCTTATGAAATCCTAAAAGTATTTAATGTTTCAGCCGATAAGTCTGGGTAGGAGTTTGGGAATTTAATGATATTGGCCGTCTTTGGCGCTTTGATTATTGGAGGCGCATTTTTTTACATTGTTTACTCAACAATGTCTGCCTCTGCACAACTCGCTGCAGAAGAACGCTTGGGGCTTTCGCTCGACGATAAAAAAGGCGCTAAACGTTTTCCGTTTTATATAAAAATAACTTCTCCGCTCCTTCGTGAACCTTACATAAATCTCGGTTCACAATTCTGGAACGAAACTCGACTCGAAGGCGTAAAGAAAAAGCTTGTAAGCGCGGGAATGGGCCAACTCATTACGCCCGAACAATTCGTAGCTTCAAAGTTTTTCTTATTCTTGTTCATAAGTAGTTTTTTTATTCTTGTTCAACTCTTTGGAACGCCACCTGCTCCTTTGTTTTCAATTGGCTTTTCAATCTTTTCATTCTTCATTCCTGATTTACACCTTTCAAATGTTCGTGCTGTTAGACAACGTGAAATTAAAATAGCAATGCCTTACATCATCGACTTACTTGCACTTTGTATGGAAGCTGGTTTGGATTTTATGGGTGCAGTAGGCAAGGTTATTGAAAAAGCGCCCATGAGTCCTTTTGTGGAAGAACTCTCTACAGTTTTAAAAGATATTCAACTTGGTAAAACACGTGCGAAAGCGCTAAAAGACATGTCAGCTCGGATTGATATGTTAGAAATATCAAGCTTAGTGGCGATCATTGTAAGCGCCGACCAAATGGGTGCAAGCGTAGGTGGAGCCCTTCGCGGATCCAGCGACCTCCTAAGAAACGAACGTATCATGAAGGCCGAAGAACTTGCGGCCAAAGCCAGTCAAAAAATTCTGGTGCCTCTCATTTTCCTCATTCTTCCTGCTGTAATGTTAATCATTATTGGACCCGTTGTGTTGGCCGCTGTGGGGGTTAAATAATGTCTAAAGTTGCAGTGAGCATTCACTTAAAGAACAAAGTTCTTATAGAAAATGGTTGGAAAGCTCTAAGCCTTTTATCCAAAATGAAAGGCTTACTTGGAACCAAAGAACTTCGTGAAGGCGAAGCTCTGCTCATTCCCGATTGCAAACAAGTACACACTTATTTCATGCAATATCCAATCGATGTTGTTTTTCTCGATGCTCAAAATAAAATCATCAAACTCCAAACTCTTGAGCCATGGAAAATATCTTCTTGGATACTAAAAGCAAAATCAGTACTTGAACTTCCCGCAGGCTTTGCTCATAAAAAACAACTCTCACATGGAGATTTGCTGGAGGTGAAAACACATGATCCAGCTTAAAGTTTTAAAGGGACCTCAAAAACTTGGTGAGGAATTTGATCTCACTACAGGTAGCTCTAAGGTTATGGGACGCGGAAGTCTATGTGACATTCAACTTCTTTCTTATGGCGTATCCAAACAGCACTGCAAACTAACAGCTCTTCCTGGAGGCAAGCTTGAAGTTGAAGATCTAGGGTCTTCAAACGGAACTTTCGTCAATGGAGTTCAAGTTCAACGTCATATTGTGCGTCCTGGAGATTCCATTGGGCTGAGTGATTTCCTTTTTCAAATTCAATGGAAACCTGACCTTGTGCCCAGTCCTCAATCAAGATTTGCAGGCCTTCCTAACTTAGAAGGTGCTTCCGATATTGGGAGTGAAAGTTCGATCCCGAATAATGTTGGACAAATTAAACTCGCCACGAAAAAGAAAGGATCTATGCAAGATCTCTTTGCAAGTTGGATTGATCCAGTTGCCGAGAATTTTCCAGTTCACAAAGTAATATTTTTCGGATTTTTACTTTGGACTTTCCTAACTGTGATTTTAAGTATTTTTCCATTTTCTAAACAAGCTAACGTTCGCATTCAAGAAAACTCTATTGAAGTTGCCAAGCTTTACGCTCGTCAACTTGCTCGTCTCAATCAAAAAGCAATTATTGATCAGCGCTATTCTGATATCATTGGTACTCTCGATGAAAAGCCAGGCCTAACGCCTGGTATTCGAAAATCTTATATTTTAGATTCTGCAAGGGGCCGCATTATGGCTCCCAGCAATGAAGCGGGAAACAGCCTTCCCAATGCCTATGCGGTTAAAGCTGCTCAGCAAAGTGCTGAATGGTGGGATTACAATCCAAGCGAAAATCTTTCCTACGTTTCAGCACCCATTATAGTGGGAACCATTGAAGGTAACGTAACAGCAGCCACTGCTTTGGTTGTTTACGATCCTTCTTCTGACGTCTTTAGTTTTGCGGCGATATTGGAAAGTGCCTTAACCTCACTCATTATTTTGCTAGCTTTTTCATTGGTTGCCGTCTTCGTTTACCAACGTTTTATCTTAGTACCTATTCAACAGGTCTCAACTTCACTAGAGCGCGCTGTTATTTCAGGCGCTCCATTTGAAAAACCAAAAATTGGCTGGCCCGATCTTTTAGATATGAGTGAAAAGATTTCGACTCTCATGAGCCGTCTTCCTCAAAATGCTTCAAATAGTAGCGAAGCCCCAGAAGATTGGAACGTTCGTATTGCAACTGAAATTGGACAACCCTCTGCAGCTTTCGATGCCAATCTAAAGATTCTTGAGTGGAGCGACAGCATGGCTCAATTAAGCGGTGTTCGTAGAGAATACGCTGTGGGTGCTGATGTAGGCGTTGCAAGTCGCGACATGGCCTTTGAAGCCAACATTAGAGATTTAGCAGAACGCGCTTTAGGAAACCCCTGGTCTCCCCAAAACAAAGCTCTAGAATTTCAAGGCCGAAATTATATGATGAGCATGATTTATGGCTCTAATAATTTCCTTTTATTGCTTCGAAAGGAGGATGAATAATGAATCCTATCCTTTTGAAAGACAATAGAGGCAATCACTACTCAATTGAAAAAGATGTTCTCAAACTTGGTCGCGCCATAGATAACGACATTGTTATTCCAGATTTAAACATTTCTAGATATCATATAGCGCTACAACCGACCGAAGCAGGCCTCGTTGTCTTTAACACCGGTAGTGATGCTGGATTTTATATTAATAACGAATGGTACATGGATAGTGCGACTGCCTATTCTGGAGATATTATTCGTGTAGGACAACAAGAATTCCAAGTTGAAATTCCCCTTCCACTTAAAAGCGAAGATTTTTCGTTTGAGAGCTCACCTCAAGTGAACTCATCAAAAACCAATAGTCTTGATATCAACTCGGATCGTACCAAAAAAATACGAATAGGAATTGGCTTAGTAGTTGTTCTTATGTTTGGTCTCGCATTACTTCCAGATCCTGAGGCAGAAAACGCTGCTCGAAAGCCTGCATCAACAAAAGAAACAGAAGGCTTACCTACAGATTCTTATAATGATCTAGATTCACCGCGTTTGGGCCCTCAGGAATTAACCGCCGAAGATCTCTACAAACGCGGAATGCGCGAAGTTGCTAATAATAATCACATTCGTGCCATTCAATATTTTCAACAAAGTCTTGTAGAAGATCCTTCTCTTGTTAAATCTGATCGCGCACTAGAAGACACTAAAACCTCATTACAAAGGCAAACTGAAAAACTGGTTGTTGATTCTGAAAAAAACTATCAAGACTCACGCCTTTCTTTAAGCCGCTCGCAATCAAACCGTGCGCTTGACCTAATGTCTGAGCAAATTCCAGGCTTTAGTTTTCAAGTTCAACAGAAACAAAGAACTCTTGCGACGCAAAGACTCCCTGTTCTTTCTCGTGAACAACTTTATCTAGATATGCCGTGTGACCAAACCCCCGACAAGGCTCTTTGCGAACGCGCGGTTGAAGTACTTAAAAGAAGCCGTACTAAACTTGGAGAGGAGAACCTTCTAAAATGAAAGAGCGCGTTCTCATAATCCAAAGGGATGCTAACGAAGAAATTATCCCGCTTAAAAAAGATAAATTTATAATCGGACGAGATTCTGCGTGCGATATCGTCTGGAAAGACCCCGAATTTTCTAGAGAACATATAGCCATTCACTTTAAGCACGACAATGTGTACATAGAAAACATTTCTACGGGTGGAAGTCTCAAGATAAATGGCAAAGATACAGAATATGCTGAACTTCGTGAAGGAAGTGAAGCTGTCGTAGGCCCATACATCCTGAAGTGGTCTTATAGAAATGTTATAGAAAAAATGGAACAAACGAGTCCCGTTATTGAAAATTCTGGCATCAAAGCTTTTGGGGAATCTCAAGACCCCAACAGCCTTGAAGACGAAAATACACAACCCAGTAATTCAGATCTCAATATGGAAATGGATCTTCCCGTATTAGAATCTACACTTCAGTCAGATTCCGCTGACATGGGCATGAGCCCTGAGGTTGCTGCAGCAATAGCAGATGACGACACCGTAACCCACATGATGAATTCCATAGGACTTATTCGCATCAGTGCAGGTGAAATCATTGGACGAGAAATAAAACTTGAACACGGAAAAGAATGGATTGTTGGTCGTGCACGCGAATGTCATGTATCCATAGACAATCCCAAGATGTCCCGCCATCACTTTAAAATTGTTCAAATTGGAAGTGGATTTAGAGCACAAGATTTAGACTCTTCTTATGGTATTAAAGTAAATGGAGTAACGGTTAAAGATGCTCCATTAAAAAGCTACGATACACTTAGCGCTGGACCCGTTGAACTTCAATTTGTTATTGTAGACAAAAATCTAAAAGAAATGCCAGAGTTCTCTCCTAAACCCGTACTGGGAATTGGAGCACCCTCTACGGCTCTTCCCGCTCTTTTACAAGATGATCCCAACAACAACGCTCCTCGTTCTGCATCTATTTATGCTGAAAAAACTAATTATCCTCCCGCA
>CAZIFW010000002.1:0-107415 GCA_964538275.1 uncultured Bacteriovoracaceae bacterium | reverse complement strand
TACAGATGGGATTTTCGCAAAGTATCTCTGAGGCTTCTGCTTTACACAAAGCTTGAACTTTAAACTTAGCTTCCAGCCGACTGAGAGAGGCTACCATTAATCGCTTAGCTCTTGGCGAAAGCGTACACGTCCAACCCAAAGGCTCTGCGCTGCTAGGACCTTCGCAGCTAAAGGTTTGCTGGCAGTGCATTTCATTATGTTCTTTCATGCAAGCTTCGCGCGCATTCAGGCGCGCTTCTGCTCGAGAAGCTCCAAGGGCTTCAAACTTTTTACTAAAAGGTCTTACCGAACAAAACCATACCAATGGGAAATTGCCAACATTAGATTGCGAGGAGCTGTTCCCATTTCCTTCTTGAGACAAAGCTAAAAATGGAAGAAAAATCAAAAACACAGCGCGTCGCATTTATATGAGTTTAACAAGACATCAATCGATGTAAAGAGCTCACAAGGAAACATTACTTGACTGTCATAGAGGCTCTTTTTAGCGTCGACTTTATGAAGATAGCAGTCCTTGTGAAACAAACACCTGACACAGAAACAAAGGCAAAAGTCAGCGCGGCTGGGCTCGACCTGACAGGAGTGAAATTTATTCTAAATCCTTATGATGAATTTGCTGTTGAAGAAGCCATCAAAACTCGCGATGCCACTAAAGGAACAGCCACTGTAATTTCCGTAGGACCAGATCGCGTTGTGGATGCGCAAAGAACTGCACTTGCAATGGGTTGCGACGACGCCATTCACATTAAAGTGAGCGAAGAAGAATATAAAAATTGCGATAGTTTTGTTATCGCTAAAGCACTTTCAGAAGTTGTAAAGCAAAAAGGTTTTCAACTTGTGCTTACTGGCAAACAAGCTATCGATGACGATGCACTTGCCGTTCCTCAAATGGTAGCGGAACTCTTGAGTTGGTCACGCGCAACTGTCGTTACAAAAATTGAAGGTGTTACAGACGCAACGATTAAAGTTCGTCGTGCAGCTGATGGCGGCGCAGAAGAAATCATGGAACTCAAAGCTCCCGCATTGATTGCAGCGAACAAAGGACTCAACACACCTCGATATGCTTCACTTCCTGGAATCATGAAAGCTAAACAAAAAAAAGTAGAAGTGGTTCCCTTGGAATCACTTGGACTAGGCGCTAAAGATTCTAAAATTGAAGCTGTAAACTTTGAACTTCCTCCAGAAAAAGCAGCTGGAAAAGTTTTCAAAGGCACCCCCGAAGAACTCGCCAAACAAATTGTCGATGCTCTCCGCAACGAAGCGAAAGTAATTTAAGGTTAGGAGCTTAGAATGTCTAAAGCACTTGTACTCATTGAACAAAAAGACGGCACAGTTAAAAAATCATCACTCGAAGTTATTCACGTATTTAAAGAGCAGGGCTTTGAAGTTTCTGCAATTTGTTTTGGAGATAACCTCTCTTCAGTTTCTGCTCAAATTGCAGCTTCTGCTGGAGATCAAGGCGCTACACAAGTTTTTCTTGTAAACGACGCTGACGTGAAAACGTATCAACCAGAAACTTACAAAGAAAGTATTGCAAAAACTTTTAACGACGGTGGATTTACAGTTCTTTCTGGCGCTGCAAACTCTTTAGTAAAAGATCTTTTTCCCACTATGGCGATCAAACTCGACGCGGGTTTAGTAGTTGATGCTGTTGGATTAAAATCTAACGGTGGCCAACTCTCTGTAAAGCGCCCACAACTTGCGGGCAAATACTTTGTAGAATACAAAGTGAAAAGCCCTAAAGCAGTGGTAAGTCTTCGCCCTAACGTATTCAAACTTGGCGCCCCCCTAGGTAAAGCTGCAAACATCGTAGATCAAGCTGCAACAAAAGGTGGTGGACTTACAAAAGTTTCTTCTGTTGAAGGTGGCGGGAATTCTGCCAAAGCCGATCTTACAGAAGCAGATCGTATTGTCAGTGGTGGAAGATCGCTCAAGAGCGCAGAAGGTTTTAAAATCCTCAACGAACTTGCAGACGTTATTGGAGCAACTGTAGGTGCTTCACGTGCTGCGGTAGATGCAGGTTACGCTCCACACGCTATGCAAGTAGGGCAAACCGGTAAAACTGTGAACCCTACCCTATACATCGCATGTGGAATTTCAGGTGCGATTCAACACTTAGCAGGTATGAAAACTTCTAAGGTCATTGTTGCTATCAACACCGACCCAGAAGCTCCTATTTTTCAAAAGGCAGATTACGGCGCAGTTGGCGACTTGTTTCAAGTTGTGCCTGCATTGACTGCAGAATTTAAAAAACTTCTCTCACAAGGATAAGAAAGAAAGGAACAAGCCATGATTCAAAACATCATTCAGGAACTCACCAAAAGGCTTGGAATTTCAGAAGAACAAGCAAAAGGAGGCCTCGGCCTCCTTTTGAAGTTCTGCCAAGATAAACTCGCACAACCCGACTTTAAAAAAATCACCGATATGCTCGGCTCTCAATGGCAAGAGCTTGTAGCTGCTGCCCCTAAAGCCTCTGCAAGTCTTATGGGCGCACTCGGAGGTTTTGCCTCTGTATTTGGCGAAAAGGCTGCAAAACTTGGAGAAATGGCCAATCTAGCTGGCGAGTTTAAAAAGCTTGGAATTGATGTCACTAAAGTACAAGAATTTGTAAATATCACCTTGAAGACGCTCGAAGAAAAAGGCGGCCCTCAAGTGAAAGAAATGCTCGCTAAGTTTTTAAAGCGCTAAATCCAAAATTAAAAATTAGTTTTCACTGCCGACGCCGAATAAACGTTGCGTTATTTTTTCACATAAGCCTCATCCATTTCTCATAGGTGTTCGATGTTAATCTTTAGAAGTGTCAACGAATGACGATTCAAAGCTAACTTATAAAAAAGACCCTCCCAAAGCTTTTGAGGGATTCGAAGATCTACTTGAAAAAAACAAGCGAAGTCCTGAGCCTGCAGATTCCTTTTGGAACAAGTACAATTTTTGGATCAAACTCAGCGGCGCAGTCACACTTATTGCTGTAGAAATTATGTTTGGTGGTTTCATAGATTGGTTTGTAAAAGCAATGAATCGTTAATTACGCAAAATTTCTTAAGAAATAAACATTCTAGATATTAAAGAAAATTTTATTCAAGATAACCATCAACCCATCCGGTGATGGAAATTATTTGTCCTAGGGCAGTCCTGCCAGCACAATGAGGCACACTTTCATAGTAAAGGCCCAATTGTTCTTGAGGAACAAGCGGCATATCGAACTCTACGTTTGCAATAGTGCCATCTCCGCTAGGGATAATAAAGTGTTGAAAATAAGGACTTGTATTGTCGACGTAAAAAAGAGTACTCCACCCGCAGGGTGCGTTACGCTCGTTTTGAATATAATGTTGCACTTTGGCAAATGTCGCTGTTTTGGGGACGTACTTAAGATCTATTTTTTGTTTTGCCACAGCTCCAGGCCAACTCCAAAAAACATGAGTGGTTAAATTTGTGGGTCTTTCCCGCATTGATTGGTGGAAGATAAAATTATTACCAGACTGTGTGAACGGCACCAAGCTTCCACTGCTGTCGTTATAAACTGAACCTAAATACTTATACTCGCCTAAAGCTTCTTTAAGATTATTTACGTTTTCTTGCAAAGGAGGAAGAGTCGAAGCACGAAGCCTTAATCCCAAATCTCCCTTCAACGATAAGTATAAATAAAACCATGAGTTCGAGACATCACTCACGCCGCTGCTGCTAGAAGACAGATCAATTGTAATCGTTTTTACAGTGGCCTCATAAATTTTTCCGTTAATCATTTTAAAACGCAACTTATCGCCAAAACTTTCGACCATGACTCTATTTGCATCTAAACGAAGCAACCGATAGCCAGCGTCCGAAGAAACCTCTTTAACAGAAGGATGAACTGCTGCTGTATCATCTGGATTTTCATTTGCAGGAGCCCGCTCTAGCAAATCACACTTAACACTTCCGTCTGCATTAATTCCTACAACTACTTGTCCGGAACTGCAGGCAGAAGCCACCGTTGAACTTTGGCAGACAAACTGACTTCCATCGTAACTTAACTTTTGTGAGTCTAAACAGCTAGGCAAAGTCTTACATTGAGCTGCGAGAGATGCTCCCTCTTGTTTGATCCCAATTTGAACCTGGCCTGAAGGACAACTCAAATTAGTTCCAGAACACATGGGTACTCCTGTACCCGCATAAAAGCCCAAAAATATTTCGCCACTGCCACAAACAGCTGCATTGTTTTGGTTAGAACACACCAAATCTGTTCCACTCTCATTGAGAACCACAGAAGCTCCATTTGAGCTACAACTTGAAGGTGGCGCTTTACAGATTGCTTCACCACTAGAATCTAAACCAATATGAACAGTGCCAGCAGCACATTTCTTAGTAGGATTTATACAGCTCGGTTTACCGTTGCTAAAATATCCAACTTTTATACTTCCACTTGGACACAAGCCCACGGGCTCTTGCCACATAGATCCCACATCTACCGATAAGTACTGAGTTTTCATAGGCAAGCTATTCTTAGATGAAAAATGAGGTTGAACTTTTACCACAAATCTTAAGTTACCAGGATTAGAACTTGTATCCGGATTTGTTCTTAAAAATATACCACTGACTTTAAAAGCACAGTCTCTTTCACAAAGCCTACCTTCTAGGTCATAAAAAACAGGTTCATCTATAGTTCCTGCAAATTTTTCTCCCATCATATCCACTAATGGAATAGACGATGCATGAAGTTGGGAACCTGCTATTTTTTTTAACTCAGGGTCATTATCCAACAAATCAGCTCTGATAGCGGGACAATCATGGATTGAAGAAATCGCTGAAGAGTCAGGCAAGCAAGCTGAAATACTTTGGCCCGTGATAGGTGAACTTCTTAGTTTTGAAATCCACAAACTTGTATTTTGAGTAATAGCATTTACTTTAGATCTAATTTCAACAACGGCTGCTGTTTGTTTTGATTTTTTTCCTAAGTTCAAAACCTGCTGACCAAGACCACACACTTAACACTTCCGTCTGCATTAATTCCTACAACTACTTGTCCGGAACTGCAGGCAGAAGCCACCGTTGAACTTTGGCAGACAAACTGACTTCCATCGTAACTTAACTTTTGTGAGTCTAAACAGCTAGGCAAAGTCTTACATTGAGCTGCGAGAGATGCTCCCTCTTGTTTGATCCCAATTTGAACCTGGCCTGAAGGACAACTCAAATTAGTTCCAGAACACATGGGTACTCCTGTACCCGCATAAAAGCCCAAAAATATTTCGCCACTGCCACAAACAGCTGCATTGTTTTGGTTAGAACACACCAAATCTGTTCCACTCTCATTGAGAACCACAGAAGCTCCATTTGAGCTACAACTTGAAGGTGGCGCTTTACAGATTGCTTCACCACTAGAATCTAAACCAATATGAACAGTGCCAGCAGCACATTTCTTAGTAGGATTTATACAGCTCGGTTTACCGTTGCTAAAATATCCAACTTTTATACTTCCACTTGGACACAAGCCCACGGGCTCTTGCCACATAGATCCCACATCTACCGATAAGTACTGAGTTTTCATAGGCAAGCTATTCTTAGATGAAAAATGAGGTTGAACTTTTACCACAAATCTTAAGTTACCAGGATTAGAACTTGTATCCGGATTTGTTCTTAAAAATATACCACTGACTTTAAAAGCACAGTCTCTTTCACAAAGCCTACCTTCTAGGTCATAAAAAACAGGTTCATCTATAGTTCCTGCAAATTTTTCTCCCATCATATCCACTAATGGAATAGACGATGCATGAAGTTGGGAACCTGCTATTTTTTTTAACTCAGGGTCATTATCCAACAAATCAGCTCTGATAGCGGGACAATCATGGATTGAAGAAATCGCTGAAGAGTCAGGCAAGCAAGCTGAAATACTTTGGCCCGTGATAGGTGAACTTCTTAGTTTTGAAATCCACAAACTTGTATTTTGAGTAATAGCATTTACTTTAGATCTAATTTCAACAACGGCTGCTGTTTGTTTTGATTTTTTTCCTAAGTTCAAAACCTGCTGACCAAGACCACCCACTAAAGCTATGGCCATTGTGACTAAAATTAAGGCAATAACGACTTCGGCTATAGCAAAAGCAGCTTTTCTACTCGATTTTTGAATAGAAATATTGCCGTAGGTTTCCATATAACTATCGTCTCTCAAAAACTAATGAACAAAAAAGAATAAAGAGTTCAACATTTGTTAAGATAGTGTTTAGAGCGTCTAAGAATAACTCTAATCCAGACTCGAGACGAAACGTTCCGCTATGCGAAGTTCTTTAAAAGGATTAGATCACGCTTACCTAAGTCATCAAAAATTGAAGCCTCAGGATTTCTTGGACTCATGATGGAGTGAAATAAAACTATTTCGCTCATCGGAAAATATTCAGCAAATGCGTGCAAGTTCTCAGGCTCGTTATCAATCGACGCTACAACCTGATGTTTCTTAGCAATCTTGCGAGAGGCCTCTTGCTTAAACTCTACATCGGTCATGCTCCAACGAAAGCCAGGTTTTAAGATAAGATCAGTGCGTGCGCCCATAGGGAATTTGTGTGCCGATAAAGACGCCAGAGTCCCCTCTAGAGAACGGGCCATATCTCTTCCTGTAAGATACACAATGGAATACCCAAGATCATATATTTGCTGAGCAAACTGAGCCGCACCCTCATAGGGCTGGTCAAAGTTCATGTAGGTGCTGGCAAAAAAATTGTGTTCCCAAAACTTTTCAAAGTCTCCCCAAATTTTGAAACTCTCTTCTTTAGCATTCGCTTCTCCTACATGAGGCCCTAGCGCCCATTCAATACTCTCGCGAATACTAAAGCTCTGTTTAATTGGGTGAATACTTTCAACAGCTTTTTTCCAAGACTCAGGCACATTGCCTTTAAATTCTAGGAAAGAGCGAAAAATCTCTTTGTTTCTTAAACCTGTATTGAAAAGTGTAGAATCTAAGTCCAAAACCCATGCTTTAGTTTCATTAATTTCAGGGTCTTTAGACTGTACCTGAGCAATAAGCTCAGAGCCGTGATTCATCACTTTAAAATTATTCTGATGTTTTTGAATCCAAGGATGGCGTTCTTCTCTGTAAAAAGTCATCAGATTAAACGAGCGCTTCTCGGATTTTTCCGCTTAAGAAGTCCATGACCCAAACCACAACCGCAATCACGATTACAATCGTGCCCACTTCGTTCCATTGAGCCAAACCTTGATATTGGAACAAGAGAGCTCCAACGCCACCGCCACCAACGATACCAATTACAGTAGCCATACGGATGTTAATGTCCCAACGATAAATAGTGTAAGAAAGAAAAGGCATCACAACTTGTGGAACTACCGCATGCCAAACAACGTGAATTTTGCCTCCACCCGTTGCTTCCATAGCTTCAAGAGGACCATTGTCGATGCTTTCAATTTGTTCACTGTATAACTTAGCAAGTGAAGCCATAGAGTGAAGCATAAGTGCAAGCATTCCCGCAAAAGGACCAATGCCTACCCATACTGAGAAAATAATCGCCCAAATCACAGGCTCTACTGAACGAGTGAAGTTAAAGAGCGTACGCAAAGTAACATATGCAATTCCACCCATGCGAGAGTTCTTAACTAAATTGCGAGCACAAAAGAAAGAAGCCACAAAAGAAAATGGAATCGCAAGAGCCGTTGCCAACAAAGCAATAAAGATTGTTTCAAGCATTGCAGATAAAACACTGCCAATAATATTCCAATTAGGAGCCAAAAGTGCAGTGAAAATTCGCTGCGCACCCAAGAGACCTTCTTGGCTAAAGAGCGATCTAAAACTTACATCCGTAATTTGAAAGCCAAGGATAAAAGTTCCTGCCATCATAATGATAGAAAAAATGATGTAGGGCTTTTGCCACCAAACTTTTTTAACTTGGTCGCGAACAACAGATTTCAAATAACCATTTGTTCTATAAATTAAAGAAATACCCGGTGTGCGACCCATCTTGCCCCAAGCTAGGGCAACAATGGCACTGATGATCCCAAAGTACGACAAAGTGTCGGTACTCATATTTTTTGTGGCATACTCGGTGTCATTCGAAAACGACAAACTAAAGAAATAAAACATGAAGAGAAAATAAAAAATCAAGAAAGTATCGAGTACAAAACTTGCCCAAAAGGCTTTTCTTTTTTCGGCTTCAAATTTCTTCTGAAAAACGCTAATCATCGGATTGTTACCTCTTTCGCTTCTTCGCCATAGATGCGAGAGAACCAAGCCTCGTCAATTCCTTGCGCAGAACCTTCAAAAACTTTTTGTCCCGCTTTAAGTGCAATCACTTGAGGAGTGTAACGACGTACAAGACTTAAAAAGTGCAAGTTACAAAGGATAGTAATTCCCATCTCTTTATTCACTTTTTCAAAATAATCCATCACGCTGTGAGATGTTGCTGGATCCAAACTCGCGACTGGCTCATCGGCCAATAATATTTCTGGTCTTTGCATCAAACTACGTGCAATCGCTACACGCTGCTTTTGACCACCGCTCATTTCATCGGCACGGTATTTCCACTTATCCTTAAGACCTACGATATCTAAGAGGTACATCGCATAATCAAAATCTTCCTGAGAGAACTTCACAAAAAGACCTTGATACAAAGATGCCGCTCCAAGTTTACCTAAGAGTACGTTCGTCATAACTGACTTCCTAGGAATCAAATTGAAATGTTGAAAGATCATCCCAATTTTACGGCGTGTTTGTCTTAAGTCGCTAAATGCAAGCTCAGGAACATTCACACCGTTAAATAGAATTTGCCCTTCAGTGGGCTCAATCAAACGATTGATACAACGTAGTAGCGTAGATTTACCTGATCCACTAAGGCCAATGACTCCGAAAAAGTCCCCTTTGTTTACAGTAAATGAAACATCGTTGAGGGCTTGTCGGCCATCATCATAAATCTTACTAAGATTTTTAACCTCTAGTATTGCAGTCATCCAAAGCTCCGTTCTTCTTTAGCTATTTGCTTTTTTTAACAACTTCTTCAAGGTTTAAATCCTTGTTTGCAAGAATGATCTGACGAATGCCTTCGTAAGTAGAATCAGTCACACGTTCAAGACTAGTAGCGGTTGCAAGCTCCTTAAGTGCCACTCTTCCGTCTGCAGTTTTAGAAAATTCTTCTAAAGCATCCACTACATATCCTTTAATTTTTGCATTTTCTTCTGCGTCATCATACAAGTTAGTGCGCATTACCCAAGGTTCATTGGGAATTTCTTCTGTGTAGCCGATAACATTAACCATTTTTTCTACGTCAGGGAACTGCGTTTTAACTCGCGCTCTAGCATCTGTAATTTTTGTAATTTTCTTGCCGCCTTCAAGTTCTTCTACAACTGGGTTTGAGTAGTAAGTTGCTCCAGCGTCTACTTGTTTTTGGTAAACCATAGTCACTACGTTGTCGTGCTTTTGAGCGAAAACTGTGTCCTTAAGAACAACACCCTGATCTTTAATGAACTTCGAGGGGAGAATAAATCCTGAAGTAGAAGCTGCATCCGTATATGCAAAAGTTTTACCCTTTAAATCTTCGATAGTTTTAATTCCACTGTCGGCACGAGCAATGATTTGTCCTTTATATGTACGTTCTCCATCACCACGAAGAGTAATGATAACGGCTTCGATAGGATATTTTTTAATATCCCGAGTGAGAATGTAAGAAAAAGTATTGAAGGTCGCAAAGTCTGCTTTCTTTGTTCCAAAAGCTTCTACCACTGCTATGTAGCTCGTTGGCACTGACGCTTTTACATAAAAGCCTTCGTCTTTTTGATAAAGTTTTTGAGACACATATTTGCTCACATACTGAGCCATTGTTCCGCTCACATTGTTGAGCTTTTGCGCATCCACTGACGGGATGAAATACATGCTAAAAGGTCTCTCCTTGGTTCCCACTTTTTGATCCGAACAAGACGCAAGTAGAGCGATGGCGGCTAGAGCGAATATCTTTTTCATATCCCTAGGAGATAGTGAGGGCAGGGCTACTTATCAAACACAAAAAGGGTTAATTCAGAAGAAACTTTTATGTATATTGGGTCGTTGTGCAGGGCATATACTCCATATAAGCTCCTGCCTTCAGTTGATCTCAATAATCCTCGCACTTTCTGCCAACACAGTGTTCTCATTTGCTTCTACTTTATTTGCGGACTTTTCTAAGGAAGTCTCTGGGAAATGGATCAATTGCTTTAAGCTCTGCGTGGCTTTTAGCTGCTTTTTAGTGCTTGCCCTCATACTCGGCAATGAGGTGGCCTTAAAAACCCTCCCCTACTACGTTTTAAGTGGGGCTCTGGGACTCTTCCTCGCGGACCATTTTCTATGCGAAGCCTTTGCCAAGCTAGGATCGGCACGCACCCTCATGATTTTTAGCTTCGCCCCCCTCTTTGTAGCATGTTGGTGCTACCTCTTTTTTGGAGATGCACTGCGCCCAGAAAAGCTAGTGGCCATCGTGTTCTTCATGGCCTGTGTCATAACCATTAGCTACGAAAAACTAAAAGAAGAGGGCCACTGGGAAATTGCGGGCCTCGTTTTAGCCTTTAGCGGAGTCATATTAGATGGGCTCGCCAACGTAGTTACAAGTTATGGGTTTCGCACTTCGCCCACTGATTCTATCTTCAATGTTTGCGCATTAAGATCAGGAGGAGCTTTCATTGCGTTTTTATTGATTGGCCCTTTCATAAAAGTTCAGCTCATAGAAAATTTCAAAAAACTCAGCCCTCACAAACGCAAGCTCGCAGTTTTAGCTTCTTTTTTGGGAGCGTTTATGTCGCTGTCGCTCTGGATAAGCGCCGTTAAATTGGGTGATCTTACAACAATCGTAGCTCTTTCGGGTGCAACACCTGTCTTAGCCGGCGTTTTTGAAGTGGTCCGAGGAAAAACAAAATTGAGTAAATATTTGGTTATGGCCTTCGTCTTTTTTCTCCTGGGCTTTTATTTTCTAGTTATACGGACCTAGGAAAACTCAACCCCCTTTAAAAAGTTCCGATAAGCTAAATATATGAAATTTCGTTTGAGCTTTTACTTTCTAAATCTCAGCTTTGTATTTTCACTTCATGCACAAGAGGGACTCTTTAAAGTGAAAGACACTAAGGTTCCTGGAGTTATAGAAATAGCTGGAGAATCGGTATTGCAAATTGTGCTTACCGGTGAAGTTACTCAACGTATTTCCGCCGCCAGTTACGATGCCTATCTTCAAAGTGATCCGCGCGAAAATCTTGTGCTGGCTTTGACTATTAAAAAAATTCAACGCTGCAAAGAACGCTCTCTTCCGATTTGCGAAATCAACTATCAAGGACACGGCTCTGGATTTATCACAGATGATGGGCGCACACTTTGGTCTGCAAGACACGTCTTCGATAAACAACTCCTAGGAAAAGCAAATCCAAAATTAAGCTTTGAGCTGTACAACGCTGACGGCGAAATGCTCTTTGACTCTTCAGATAGCAAAGACCAAGTCAGCATCGCATCAGTAGGAGATGGAAACATTATTCAAAAACAGCACGCACAAAGAGTTACACTCGACGATGGACTTCGACAACTTTGCTCGGATTACATAAAACTGAAACTCAACAGAAATCTTGCCGTAAGAGCGTTAAGAATTTCCAGCAAAAAACCCCAACTCGATCAGCGCGTTTATTCTGTGGGTTATGCCAGCATTTCAAATTATCGAGCACTTGCTAATACGGGAGCCGTAAAAAATCGCTCGCGTGTAGCCATTGGTACCGTTAGTCCTCCTGCAGAAATTGCACCTAACGAAAATGCTACCCAAAAAAAATCTCGCCTTGCTTACGAATCCGTAGCCAATCAACATCTGCTCGTTATGCATCTTGACGGACTCCCCGGACAAAGTGGATCGCCAGTTCTTAACGAATCCGGAGAAGTTGTAGGAATTTTTGTTGCTGGCAATAGTACCATTTCAGATCGCGGTGCCTTGCGTGGACTAGCTCCACATTTTGAAGGCATCTTCAAAAACGGCCACTAATAAATGTCGAAAAGGTGCCAGAGGGTAGTCAAAAAGGTCTCTGACGCCTAAATGACATTTACTCGACGGTTACGGATTTAGCTAAGTTTCTTGGCTTATCTATATCGCAACCAAGTTTTTTCGCTAAACCGTAAGCCATTAACTGCATAGGAATAACGTAGAGCATAGGAGAAAGCGCCAAGGGAACATGTGGAAGTGAAACAAACTCATCGCAAACACTCTTGAACGATTCATGTCCCTCTTCACCCACTCCGATAATCCATCCGCTGCGCGCCTTCATTTCTTGTAAGTTCGAAAGAGACTTAGCAGACAACTCATCGCGCGGACTCAAAACAATTGCGCATGTATTGCTATCGATCAATGCAATCGGACCGTGTTTTAATTCTCCCGCGGCATACCCTTCGGCATGACGATAAGAAATTTCTTTTATTTTAAGAGCTGCTTCAAGTGCAATGGGATACATCACACCACGCCCCACAATAAGAAGAGTTTTGAAACGCTCTAAACTTGCACCTAATTTAAGATACTTTTCTGAGTGAGCTAATACGGCTTCTACGCAATGAGGCAGCTTGGCCATTTCCTCGGCGCACTCTCTCCAATTTGGAAGATTGCCATTCATGCGACCAATGTCTTGAGCCAAAGCAGAGAGTATTGAGAGCTGAGTTGTAAATGCTTTCGTAGAAGCCACACCGATTTCTGGTCCAGCTTTAGTGGGGTATGTTAATCCGGCTTCACGAGCAATAGAAGAAGCAGGCACGTTGCATACTGCAAATGTTCTGATGTTTTGTTCAAGAGCCAATCGAAGAGCTGCGAGAGTGTCAGCTGTTTCTCCGGATTGAGATACAACTCCCATAATTGTGTTGGGAGTCATCACCGGGCTGCGATATCTAAACTCGCTGGCCAAATCTACTTCGACTGGAATCTTTGCCCATTTTTCGAACAAATACTTAGCCGTCATGGCAGCGTAATAAGCTGTTCCACACGCAACCAACAAAATACGATCTACGTTTTTCCATAGTGCTTGATGTTTCTTAGGAAAGTCCCAAATAAAACCATGCTCGTCTGTTGGTAAGCGACCACTCAATGTATCTGCCATCACCACGGATTGTTCAAAAATTTCTTTAAGCATAAAATGCTCAAAACCACCTTTAGCAATTTTATCGGGCGACCAATCAATACGAGTGGATTCAATTTGTTTAGGATTTAATTCAAAATCGTAAAATTTTACTGAATTTTTATCGCCAACAAAAATGCTTCCAGCGGGCAAGAATGTCATCTCGTTTGCATAACTTAAAATCGCTTGAAGATCGCTCGCTACATAGAGAGCTCCTTTATCGAGGGCTGTTACCAATGGAGCCCCTGCTTGCACACCCATCAAAACACCTTCAAGACCAGCAACCATTAAAAGAACTGCATAGTGCCCTTCAACAAGATGTGCCGCACTCTTAAGTGCTTTTACACAAACTTGAATTTTTTCTTCATACCCTAATGAGTCAAAATCTTTTCCAGCCAATATTTTAGAACGCTCACGTTCAATTAAGTGAGCAAAAACTTCAGTATCTGTTTGAGATTCAAAAACGTTGCCATCTTTAGATAACTCTTCTTTGATTTCTAAATAGTTTTCAATAATTCCGTTGTGAACAAGAAAGACTCGCCCAGCTCTATGTGGGTGAGCATTCACTTCAGAAGGCACTCCATGAGTTGCCCAGCGTGTGTGTGCAATACCTTGAGTGAATGTGCCTTTAAGACCCTTAAGACTTTCTTTAAGGTTAACAACTCGACCCACACAACGGCGAATAAGAACTTCTTGGCCCATAGGAGGTAAGAGGGCAACTCCCGCAGAATCATAGCCGCGGTACTCAAGTCGCTCTAAACCATCTACTAAAACTTCTTCAATTTTTTTAGGCCCTACATAGCCAACTATTCCACACATACTTCACCCTATTTTTTAATTTTCAAACGCGCCAAAAGACGACGGGCATAATCATTTTTAATGGTTAATTCAGCGCGTGCTAATGCCAAAGCACCTGCAGGCACATCTTCCGTTAAAGTCGTTCCAGAAGCGACATAAGCCTCGTCACCTACAGTAATAGGAGCAATCAGCTGAGTATCACTTCCAATAAAAGCATTTTTTCCAATCACAGTTTTATGTTTGGAGGCTCCATCAAAGTTACACGTTATAGTGCCGCAACCAATATTAGTTTCTTCGCCCACATCAGCATCACCAAGATAACTTAGATGACTAACTTTTGCTTTTTTTCCAATTCGAGTTTTCTTTAACTCAACAAAGTTTCCAATTTTAGCTTCTTCTTCAACTGTAGAATCTGGGCGCAGATGTGCAAAAGGCCCCACTCTTGCCCCCTTCATAACCTTTGAAGATCGAATCACTGTCGAGAAATCAACCACAACATCTTCTCCAATTTGAGAATCTTCAATCAAAGTAGATCCGGTGATGGTTACATTCTTTCCAATTTTAGTGCGTCCCATGAGTTGAACATTGGGACCCAAACTACAAGGACCTTCAAACTTACAACGTGCTGAAACAAAAACACTCAAGGGATCGGCAAAACAAACACCGTGCTCTTCAGCCAAAGTTTTTTGTAATCTCGCTTGAGCAATACTTCTTGCAACAGAAAGTTCATAGGTGGTGTTCACACCTGAAAGATCCCACTTGTAGGGACAACGAATAGCCGCACTTAAAAAACCAGATTGCTCCCCTAGAGCATCTGTTAAATAAAATTCATTTTGATTATTTTTATCCGAAACTTTTGTAAGTGCCGTTTGAAGTGTTGACGCCTTAAAGTAATAGACTCCGCTATTAACTTCACGAATTTTCTTTTCATCAGCTGTTGCTTCCTTTTCTTCGCGAATAGAGGTAAATACGCCCCGCATGTCGCGAATGATTCTTCCAAATCCTGTAGGATTGTTGGTTCCAAAACTAAGACAAGCAGAGTCTATTTTAGCGGCTCTCGCTTGCTTTAAAAAATTCTCAAGAGTTTCTTTGCGGATAAGGGGCAAATCTCCATTTAAGATAACAACTTCTTCGTCACCAGAAATTTTATGCCCACCGCGCTCTAATCCTTCAAGTGCTGTTTTTACAGCGTCCGCAGTTCCTTTAAGTTCCTGCTGAGTAAAAAAGATTGTTTTTTCTTCGGCTTTCATACCCGTCACTTCAGATGCCCTAGAAAGCAAAGAAGCTTTTACATCCGAGCCGCCATATCCAATAACAACAGCAACTGTGTTGCACATAGCAAGCAATTGTTGAAAAGGTGCAAAAGCCATGGGTTCATCATTCACTGTAAAAAGCACCTTTGGCATATCGGATTTCATCCGAGTTCCACGACCCGCAGCAAGTAAAATTCCTAGCATCTTTTCTCCATGAGGTTTATGCTACTCAGCGTGATTGCTGTCGTCGATATTGGAAGTAACTCTGTGAAGATTCTTGTCGCTAAAATGCAACAAGGTAGCCTTGAAGAAATTCATCTCGATGCAGAGACCTCCTCCCTAGCTCGAGGCCTCCCGCAAACAGGTCAAATCAGTCAAGAATCTATCGATGCAACTCTCAAAGCTCTCACACGTTTTAAAGCAAAAGTTGAGGAACTTGGAGTAAAGAATATACAAATTGTAGCCACGGCAGCTATGAGGGAAGCCAGCAATGGCGCTTTAGTTGCTCAACAAATTCAAGAACTTTTCTCAATTCCCGTACAAATCATTAGTGGAATTCAAGAAGCACAAATAGCTTTAGTGGGAGCAATGAGTGCACGGCCAGACAATACCCCCGAAGAAGACTGCCTCTTTGCAGATTTGGGTGGGGCCTCTACGGAAATTGGATTTTCTAAACCCACTTCACTCTTAGTCTCCACAAGTCTAGGCGCTCTAAAAACTCACAATGCCCTTGAACTTGGGGGCACAGCCACTACAGATAGCGACTGGAAACGCGCTCAAGAGCACGTATGGTCTATACTTGAAAAAGAAATCCCGGCAGACTTAAAAAAGCAAAGTACAGATCGCAAACATTTCATTGCAGTTGGAGGTACAATTGTAATGGCCACTGCAGCTCTTGGTCTCAAGCCCTTTAAAACTTCTTGTTATCATTTTCAGCGCAAAGACTTAGAAAATTTTGCCAATGAGCTAAGAAAGCTTGATGAAAAACAAAGAGCGCAAATTCCTAATCTTAAGGAAGATCGAGCCGACATCTTGCCCTTTGGAATCATGGTCCTCACTCAAATCATGAAATACATGGGACAAGAGAGCGGTATATCCACTGTACGTGGATTACGGCACGGCCTCGCAACTCAGTTGCTGCAAGCCAAGTCCTAATAGCCTTCTTTTTTGCTGACAAAGCCTTTAAAATCTAGGAGTTTCAACACTTCCCCATTATGGCAAAAGCAGAAAATCTCAATAAATACCCTCCCCAAATTAAATACATTGTAGGTAACGAAGCTGCAGAACGTTTTAGTTACTACGGCATGAGAACCATTCTTACGGTTTTCATGATCAAGTATCTTGTTATTCCTGAGGCAGAAGCTGTAAGTGCTTATCATAACTTCTCAGCCGCTGTTTATTTGCTCCCTTTACTTGGAGCCTACTTATCTGATCGTTGGTTTGGAAAATACAAAACCATCATGATGCTCTCACTTGTTTATTGCATAGGCCACCTCATCTTGGCTCTCTTTGAAAGTAAAACGGGTCTTTACTGGGGCCTAGGCTTTATTGCTCTTGGCGCGGGAGGTATTAAGCCCTGCGTATCTGCTCACGTGGGCGATCAGTTTAAAGCCGGTCAAGAAGCCTTGCTTTCTAAAGTTTTCAACCTCTTTTACTGGATGATTAACTTTGGTGGATTTTTCTCGTCCATCATCACTCCCTGGACTCTACAACATTATGGACCTCAAATTGCATTTGGTATTCCAGGTGTTTTGATGTTGATTGCAACTTTTATTTTCTGGATGGGTCGCCATCAATACGTTCACGTTCCTCCAACCGGCCCCAACGCGCACAGCTTTACTAAAATTGTTAAAGACGGTGTAGCGGGTCTCTTCAACGGTAAGGGTTATATAGAAACTGCCAAGAAGAAACACCCTGTTAAAGATGTTGAAGGCAGTATTGCTGTGTTCAAGCTCATGCTCATTTATTTTTGGGTATCTGTATTCTGGGCTCTCTTTGACCAAAGTGGATCTACTTGGATTATCCAAGCTGAAAAAATGATTCCTTCCATTGGCAGCATTCCCGTTCTTCCTTCTCAGATGCAAGCTATCAATCCCATTCTTGTAATGATCCTTATTCCAATTTTCACTTTTGTTATTTACCCAAGCATTGAAAAACTCGGAATTAGGATGACTCCACTCCGAAGAATGTCAGTGGGCATGTTCATGGGTGCTGTTGCATTTGCATCAGTTGCTCTTATTCAAAGTTGGATTGAGGGTGGAGAACAGCTTTCTATCGGATGGCAAGGCATGCCCTACCTTATTATCACTATGGCTGAGATTATGATTTCTATCACGGGTCTTGAGTTTGCTTACACACAAGCTCCACGATCTATGAAATCTACCATTATGAGCATATGGCTTCTCACGACGTTCTTTGGAAACATGCTGACTTCTGTGTTCACAAAAATGCAATTTTCTGAAACTGCATCAACTGCTTACTTCTGGCAGTTCACAGTTATTATGTTTGTAGTTTCTATTATCTTCACAATTTTCTGTCTCTTCTACAAAGAGCAGAACTACATGGAAGACGTAAAAGCGTAAGTAGTTCCAATCGTTAATTTTAAAAGCGCACAGTGATATTTTCACTGTGCGCTTTTTAGTTTTTAAAGGCCTTTAAGTATATGTTTGATCTGATTGTAGTGAATGCCACTATGACCAGACATCAACCACAACCACTGCAAAGCAGACAAGTTACCAAGCCAAGGATGATAGTATAAAGGCGGATTCAAAGTAATATTTTGAGACCTCAGCTTAGCTTGAGTTCTTTCGTTAAACGCGGCAAAGGCTGGGCGAGGATCAACTCCTGCGTATTTTCCTACAGGTTTATAATCTGCGATATTCACAACAACTTGTGGCACTTCTTTTTTACACAACAACTCAATAGCAAAAGAAATTTTATCCCCCACAAGTTCAATATGTTCGAGTGTATCTGCAAGAGACCAATAGCGAGAACTGTCTTCGATAGCTTTTAATTTTGGCACTAAAACTTTTTTGTGCATGTTCTCTAGAGGAACATCTTTTATAGCTAAAAGAATTTTTTTATTGAGAGAATCAAAGCGTTTCCAATTTTTCTCAGCACTATCTCGCTTTGAAACAAAGGGTCCCACGAATAGCTTCATTAAAATTGAATCTAAAAAGGGTAAGCCATTTCCAGGAGCCTCTAATTTTATTTCAGACATGAATTGATTCTAGCGCTGACTGGCTCGAAGTAAACGATCGTTGATTGCACGTCCCAAAGAAATGTCCTGCGTTTTTAATACATGAATTTCTTTGTACTGTGTCTGAGCAGATCTTAAGAAAGCAAAAAGCTGTGCAGCGGCAGTTTTGTAGTCATTGTCTGGAGCTAAAGTTTGCACAAGTGCTCCCTGAATATGCTCTGGCCCATCAGACGCCAAGACCTTTAAAAAAAGAGAATTTTTTGTCGCATGTTTTTGCCAGTCTTCAACGGAGTTATGCAAGAAGAGAGGAATCTGAGGAGAATAGTGCTTTAGCTGTGAACCAGGGGTTACATGATTTGAAACCCCAGATAATACTTTAAAACCTTTTTCTTCTAAGTGCTCTCTTGATAGAGCCCCTTCTCTTAGAATGACCAATGCTCCATTTTGCACTTCTACAATGGTACTTTCCACTCCCCACTCGCAGGCTCCTCCATCTACAACAGCCTTAAGTCTCGAAGCTAAATCCTCAGCGACGGCTTCTGCACTGGTGGGAGAGAGACGCGTGGAGCTATTTGCACTGGGTGCTACTAGCGGCTTCTTACACGCTTCTAATACTTTTCTAAAAATAGGATGAGCAGGAGCGCGCAAAACTACTTTTTCGGAACCTGCTGTTACAAGATCCGAAATATTATTTTTAGTCACAAGTAAACTTAAAGGCCCAGGCCAAAAAGCTTTTATGAGTTTGATTTCTATATCACTCAGTTGTGCCCAAAGAGACAAATCCCAATCTTCATTTACATGAACAATTAATGGATTAAAGCGTGGACGATCTTTGATTTCATATATACGTCCTATGGCAGTTTCATTATCTACAGGAGCGGCAAGACCATAAACGGTCTCTGTAGGTAGAGCTACGGGCTCTCCAGATTGAAAGAGTTCAAGAACTTTTTTCATCCACTCATCGCTAGAAGTGGGAAGAATATTTGCCATCTTTTATTACTGAAGCGCAGACCCAAAACCCATGAAAGTACTTACTGCTGGATTTTCAAAGAATTGCTTGCCCTCTTTTCGTCCGCGCAAAAGCATTGATCGTTTTTTCTTAAGATCTTTAATTTGTGCAACAGAGGTAACATCCTGAGGAGCTAAGATTTTCTTAACCCATCGAGTATTGTCCATAATTCCTCTTTGAACTTCTAATTGAGGACCTCGACGTAATTCACGTCTAACAATTTCACTCGAAAGTACAATCCAAACATGTTCTTCGGGCCGCACATTTTTAGGAGTTAACTTAACAAATTCAGAGGGCTGTACAGGCCCTCTAAAAAAACCACTTCGACGTTGATCTTTTTCAATATCCGCTAAAGGAAAAAAGAAGGTATTGCGCATCTGAATCCACAACTCTTCATGAACAGCTAAATCTTTAGGATCTTGAAAATCATTTTTCTTGGCATACACGTAAGGACAAGCCATTGGAACTTTGTAGTTGTCTTTATTTTTTGATGGAAAGCGACTTTCTAAGCGCGCTCTAAATGAGTCTGCATTAGATCGTCCAATCACACGGTTCAAAACATTTGATCCCAGCACATCCCAACTATCCCACTTAAAAGACTGCCATTCTGCATAGCTACCTCGGTTTTCAGAGGCCCAACTCATTGCAGCCCAACATCCAAAACCAATACCATTTACACTTACAATTTCGACATGCTTCTCTAGCTCTTGCATAAAGCCGATAGCCATAAACGCATCGGTTCCTACCGCATCAATCCAAACACTGGCGGTGCGAACAGAATTTCGAGTTTCTGGAGGAAGAGTTTGCGTGACCTCAGGAACAGATGAACTGGAAGCACTCGAATCTTCAACAATAATATCCTCTGTGCGCGGTAGATCTGAAGCGGAACTCCCCTCTTTTGTTTTAGGTTTTGAAGAACAAGCCACCAATAAAGTAGCAAAGAAAAAGCTTTTCCAAATAGAAAGCACTAGATTTTTTTGAGACATAATAAATACTCCACATTTCCATCAGTCCCAGTAATAGGACTTTCGCATTGGCCTATAACTTTAAAACAGCCAAGATCGTTGGCAAGCTTTATTACAGCGTCTAAGGCCTCAATGCGATATTCTGGCTTTTTTACGATCCCGCGCACAAGTTTTTTAGCTTCCAACTCAAATTGAGGCTTTACCAAGATAACCCAATAGCCCCCCTGAGCTAGCCAGCCATGTGCGTGCTGTATAACCTTATGACTAGAAATAAAACTTACGTCCATCACTAAAAACGCAAAAGGAAACTCAAGATTTTTTGATGTAAAAAATTCATCATCAATTTTAAGAACGTGAGTTTGCTCCAAACTTAAAACTCGCGTGTCGTTGCGTAACTTTTCATGAAGCTGATGTGTACCCACATCAAGAGCCACAACCAAACGTGCGCCCTTTTCTAAAAGCACTTGAGTAAAGCCACCCGTACTAGATCCAATATCTAATGCCGTTGCTTCTTTGGCCTTATCTAAGAGCTCCGGCCAAACCTCAAAAGCTTTGCGTAATTTCTGTGCCCCTCTGCCCACATCCTTTAAATTGGGATCATCAATTCGAATTTCAGTTTCAACAAGAAGTTGATCCCCAGCCTTTGATATCTTTTGCCATCCCTTGGGCGAAAGATATTCAACACAACCTGCAAGAATTAGAGCTTGAGCACGAGTGCGTGATTCAACTTTTTTTTGTTCTACCAAAAGTTGATCGGCACGCATTTTTTTTTGCATAAAATAAAAACTAAGCGGTTCTGTTTACAAAAAAGTTTAGGATTTCATCAAGCCCAGCTGAAGGACCCCAAATAGCTGCCGCCTTTTGTTTTAATTCCTGAGCCTCTTTTTCGCAGAGTTCGTTGAGACCCTCTTCACCTAATTTTTTATAGAAGGGACCTTTATCTAATTTATCATCCACAATTTGGAACAAACGTCCTAAACGAATTCCCCAGTTACGAGCGTCGCGTACGTCGGCATCCGATACTGTTTCGGAACCCAAGATAAATCCCATAGAGAGAGCCGCTCCAAAAAGCGCCCCTGTTTTTGCATCATGAATGCGTGTCCACAGATCCAAGTCCATATTCCCAGAGCGCTCTGCTTCGATATCCCACACTTGTCCGGCAATCATGCCTGCCGCTCCCGCTGCATGAGCCAATTCTCTAGACAATAAAACTCTAGATCGATCAGATGTTACTGCATGAGTTAGAACTTCAAAGGCCCCCGTTAATAGGGCATCACCTGTTAAGACAGCAATCGCTTCGTTATATTTTTTATGAAGAGTTAATTTTCCTCTGCGATAATCATCGTTATCCATAGAAGGCAGATCATCGTGAACTAAAGAATAAACATGGATCATCTCAAGAGCGAGTGCTGCTTCTACGCAGGTAGACTCAAGTTTTGCAGACAAGGCATCTGGACTTTCAACTTTTGCAGTTGCCGCCATAGACCATAAGAGCAAGGCAGGGCGCGCGCCCTTGCCACCCTCCATTATGTAAAGTGCTGCCTCTGAAACTTCAGGCGCCCAACGAAGTTTTCCCTCTTTTATCCACAGTTCTTTTCCTGCTGCGACGAGCTTCTCAGCTTTTGAAAGTAATTTTTGCATGAGACTTACACTTTTCCTTTAGATTGGCTTTTCTACTAAGTTGCCATCTTTTTCGAGAACTTCTTTAACTTTAAGTTCTGCTTCTTGAATGCGTTTTTGGCAGCTTCGAACAAGATCAACTCCTTCAGAAAAAGTTTTTAGTGCTTCTTCTAATGGAAGCTCTCCTTCGAGCTTTTTGGCCAATTCTTCGAGTTTCTTAAGATCATTCTCTAACACAGGGACAAAAGTAACAGAAAAAAAAGGCGACTGCTAGCTAGGAGAAAATACTGATAGAGAACAATTAGATACCCTGTAGTTTTTTCTCTATTTCAATAACCTGCTCAAGGCTTTGATTATGAAACTTAACGCTTTTTCCAGAGGGAAGCTTAAGGGCAACCTCTGGATTAATGGGCTTTTTTAGAGCGCGAATATCAAACTTAAGCTGAGGAAAGCGCTGTATAAAGATACTTAAGGCATCTGAAATCACACATTCAACGTGTTCTAAACCTAGGGGATAGGACACCCCCTCTTTGGGTGAAGGTATTTCCACACAAGAAATGAATTTATTTCCCAGAATACGAATAGGATCATTCAAGCGGTAAGTAGCTATGGGACGCCCGCCAATAACTGCTTCTGATAACAATTGCCCATAAGCAGAGAATGCTTCTTTATAATTTATATATTGTTCTTGAGTTTCGACTCGAAAACAAAAGTGATCCATGGGGTAAGAACGTAGGTCTATTCCCATGTTTAAAGCTTCTTCCACTATGCCTTCTATAAAATCAGGCACTGAAGCCAGTACATTTGCAATTTCGTTTTTCATAACTTGCCTCACGCAAAATTAACTTCATTTAACTTAGCTTAATCTCTACTCACGTGTAAAATAATTCTATGACTCGGCTGCTCCTGCTTGCTGCTTTGCTAGGAAATTCTTCATATGCATTTTTAAAGTGCGGCGCTCACCTACAAAGCCACGGATTTAGCATGGTGCAAGGAACCCCTAGCACTCAACTTGCACAAAAACTTTTTGGGCTCTACTCCACAATTCCCAACGCAGAAAGCTATCTTGGACCACTCGCCGAAATGATTGGCGATGCGGGACGAGATGAAGGCTTTTCTTTTGAGAATGAAATAAAAAATAAAATCCTTATCGCAGAAACTGCTCTTAAAGCACCGGGTTTAAGCAAAGACGACACTCATTTGTTAAACATGGAAAAAAACTTCTATCAAAGAACTTTAGAAGTTTATCAACGACCTAGCAGTAAAAGAGCGAATGCTGATGAAAAAGCTGTCACTGCAAGTTATTCCATCGACATGCTCATGAGAGAAATGAACCCCCATGATAAAAAAAGATATTTCACACGCGTAAACCAAGAGTACCCCGCGGAATGGTCCCCTTTACTTTCTTCAGTGGTTGGCAATGAAGTATTTGTTTCTCATTACAAATCTGGACTGAAGGAAACGTACATTACTGTTAATGGCAAACAAATTGAGAACCCTAACATAGACCCTGATTATCATTTATTTTTGCAAACGCTAATCTTCCATACAAATCGACAGCCCGCCCCTCCTTTTTTCAATCTAGCAAAGGCACAAATGGAAGTACTTGCGCAGTTAAACGATGATGGGACGATAAAAGAAGGCTACAGCATGCAGGCTAAAAAAGTTGCAGATCTCTATCCTAGAAATGCTGAACTTATTGCTTGGTTAGAGAAAAAAAGAAAAGAAAGCGATCAAAAAATTGAAGAATATAAGCGAAGCGGTAAAGCAATGTTGATATTCAACGAGACTTTTATCCGCACTTATTACAACGAAACTCTAGCTCTTTTAACCATGCCTTAGCTGAGATTTCCCAATTACATTCTTGGAGACCACGCAGGCTGCTTACAATCACCCAATCGAGTAGGAGTAAGTGCTCTACTTATGCGACCACTATGCAACGCCATTACATAGATCTGATAAACTCCCCCTATGTTGCTAGAGAAAGCAATGTGACGACCATCGGGACTAAAAGCAGGGTTCTCCGATGACTTAACTCCATCTGTTAAACGCACTAGATTTGAACCACCTGGATCAATCATGAAAATATTAAAATTATTCTTCAAATTTTCTTGTCCTGAGAAAACAATCTTGTCTCCCTTTGGCGACCAACGAGGCGAGCTGTTATATACCCCTGCAAAAGTAAGTTGTTTTGCTGCAGAACCATCTGCATTGGAAACATAAATGTGAGGACGACCTGTTTTTGAACTCGAATAAGCTAAGCGATTTCCATCAGGCGACCACGCGGGTTCAATACTAAAAAACATTGTTTGAGTTAAAGCCACGCGCGTTTTTGCAGCTAAATCGAGCATAAAAATCTCGGGCTTACCGTTATTAGAGTATGTGTATGCAATTTGATTTTTTGTAGGGTGAAATACTGCACCAGAGTTTATACCGCGTGCTGCTGTAATGAGCTCGCGTTTCTTTGTAGCCACGTTGTACATGTACAAATTCGGGTTAGCAAAACCACCTTTTACAGCAGGCTTATAGGAGGTAAATACAATGCGGTTTCCATCGGGTGCCCAAGAAGGAGATAAAGCAAAATTTCCATCACGCGTAAGGGGCGCAACGTTTTCGCCATCAAAATCCATGATGTAAATATCTTTTTTCTTTCCACCACAGCTCATAAGCATGCGTGTTCTAAATACACCCTCTTCTCCTGTTAAAACTTTCATTAGCTCATTGGCAGAAAAATTAGCCAACTCACGGGGAGCCTCATCTACACGAGACTTAAAGGGATAACGCTTACCTGATAGTTGTACGCCTTTGTTTACATCGTAAAGACGCACTTCTGCTTCGACCACTCCACCTTTTACATCGATGCTGCTTTTAATAAGGTAACTCATTCCTGTTGCGCGATAAGGGTTCCAGGAAAATGAACCCACCTGAAAGCCAGGTGTTGAAGGAACCTTTTTTTCGTCTACAAGGTCAAACAAATCTGTATACAGCATGTCCGATACAAGAGTTTGATAAAAAACTTTTGCAAGAACAGAATTTCCAGTCGTGCGCTCTACACCCAAGACAACTTTTTTAAAATTAGGCGTTCCAATAGGCACGTAAATCCTTGGAGTTCCCACAGATGCAGGTGCTGGCCCTTCTGTTGGATTCACTTGCACCGGAGGAGGAGTTAAAGCAGATGCAGGTGCCGCAACATTAGACTGTTGTAAATTTAACTGCCCTTGATCGCTGGGTGTATTTTGAGCCACAGCCATTGAAACAATAGAAAAAGAAAAAGTTTTTACTAATCTGGAAATCCGCATTCTATACCCTCATTCATTATGATTCGTTTAAAAAATTCTGGTGCTGGCGGAAATGGATCCGCTGCCTCTACTGCTTCTAAAGCGCTCGCATCAAACTCTGGTCTACCACTACTGCGAGAAACTGCTTTAGATAAAACACGTCCATTCGGTGCTAGTTTTACAACCACTCGTACTTTGTAATTTTGCCCAGCTGACCAAGGTGGGGCTTTCCAAAATTTACGCACATGAGTTTGAATCATGGCTGTAAACTCATCAGCTTCATTCGCAACTTCGCCCTGAACAGAACCACCTTTAGAAATAATATTTCCTCCAAGAGCAGGTCGAGTATCACCACTGTCGGAATTTTTTTGTTCTTGTTTGTACTTGTTCAAAATTTCTTGGCGCTTTGCTTCTGCTCTAAGGTTTGATTGAATCTCCTCAAGGCGCTTTTGAGCAGCAGTCTTAGGAGCCTCTTTAACATTTTTTTTGTTTTTATCTGATGGCAAAACCATCGCATTAGGATTGGGCTTTGGAGCTTCTACAACAGCTTCTTTAGGCTTCTCCGCAGGAGCACTTTTAGAAACTTCTTTGGTGAGATCTACCTTATGAAGCTCGTTAAATTTAAGCGTGGGTAAATCCACAACGTCTACTCGAATTGATTTTTTCGGACGAAGATTTTTATTTGCCTCGTCTTCTCTAGAGTTAATAAAAGACTCAGCCGCCCAATGCGCTAAGAACCAAAGGATTAATGTCACATGAAGCAAAACAGAAAACTTAAACCCATACGAAGTATAATTCGAAGGAGTTAAATCTTTTGCATCAGTCATTCTGTGTTACTAAGCCTACTCGATCTATTCCTGCACCCTGTACAATTGCCATTACCTGAGCAACTGCACCATAGGGAACATTTTTATCTGCTCTTACAAAAACTTCTTTATTCTTTTTATTTTTAAAAGCTGAAATGAGTTTTTTACCCAAATCTTCGCGCGTAACAGGCACTTTACCCATGCGAATATTGCCGCCTTTAGTAACGTATAAAATGACTGGTTCATCTTCTGAAACATCTTTTCTTAATCCCTGGCCATCAGCTTTTGGTAAATCTACGTTTACACCTTGCTCAAGGAAGGGGCTGGTGATCATTGTTATAATCAAAAGCACCAACATAACGTCGACAAAAGGAACGATGTTAATTTCTGAGAGTGGGCTTTCTCCAGGACCACCCGAACCCATATCAAATGCCATAAGCGTTCTCCTTCGACTTTAATTAGTTAATTGTGGAACGTTTCAAAATATTTACGAAGTCGATGCAGAAGCTTTCCATTTCTACACGTGCATACTTAGCACGCGATAAAAAGCTGTTATAGAAAAGTGATGCAGGAATCGCAGCTGCGAGACCAATTGCAGTTGCTACTAGAGCTTCTGCAATACCGGGACCCACTTTTTCAAGAGTAGATCCACCCCCCTGACCCATCTGTAAGAATGCATCCATGATTCCCCATACAGTTCCAAAAAGACCAATGAATGGAGCTGCGTTTGCAATCATCGCAAGATAGATCAAACTTTTTTCTACTCGCATAGCTTCGTTAGTTGCTGTCTTTTTAAGGACACGCTCCACGTTGTCCATTCCAACATGTAGAAGATCTTCAACTCCGCCTTCTTTTTCGGCGTCTTTCTTAGAGCTTACTTTTGCAAACTCCTGATAAGCGGCGCGAAAAATATTAGAAAGAGGACTTTGATTTAAGTCTGAAGTGTCGCGATAAATCGCATCAAGACTTTTGCCTTTCCAAAACTTCTCTAAAAACTTGTCTGTGTCTTTTCTAAGCACACGAAATACTGAGAGTTTTGCAAAGATAATTGTCCAAGAGATGAGCGACGAAACGACGAGCGTCAAAAGGACTAATTTAACAATAATACCTGTTCCCGTGATGATATCGACAATAGACATAAGGATTATCATAGCAAAGCTGCCCGTGAACTCACCCTGTGAGCCCAGCTAATTGCAAAGTCCTTGAGGAAGCCAACGCATCGCGATAGCTTGCCTAAATAATGTCAGATTCAAAAGAACTCAGCTCTGCCCTTAAAAAAAGCCAATCTCAAGTAATCATAGTTGGGGCAGGCCTTGCGGGTTCTGAATGTGCGTGGCAACTCGCTAAACGCGGCATTCGTGTGGCACTTATTGAACAACGCCCACAAAAATCAACACAAGCTCATTCAACGGGCAAATTTGCAGAACTCGTTTGCAGCAATAGCTTTAAAAGCACAGATGCAGAATCTGCTCCTCAATTACTTAAAGATGAACTCAAGAAACTCAATTCACTTATTATTGAGGCCGCTGAGCAGTCAAAAATTCCCGCAGGTATGTCGCTTGCCGTTGATCGTGAAGTTTTTAGCCAATACATCACCGATAAACTTTCTAAAAATCCTTTGATCGAAATCATTCACGGTGAAGTGACTCATTTTGAAGAACTCATGCACGGAGGAGCTAGTGGCCTTAAGCCAGTCGTGATTGCAACCGGGCCTCTGTCGGGAGAAGCTCTTGTCAAAAGCCTGACTCCACATATTGGGGACAACCTTTATTTCTTTGATGCCATTGCACCCATTGTTGTTTCAGAGAGTATCAACCGCGATATCGCTTTTATGCAAAACCGTAGAGACAAGGGCACCACCGAAGCCAATCCAGATGGAGATTATCTCAATTGCCCCATGAACGAAGAGCAGTATTACAAATTCATTGATGCACTCACTGCTGCTGAAAAAGTACAGGCTCATGATTTTGAAGTGGGCTTAGATAAAATGAATTACTTCCAAGGCTGCCAACCTATTGAAGCCATGTTGGAGCGAGGAAGAAAAACTCTCGCCTTTGGCCCCATGAAACCCGTAGGCTTATGTGATCCGCGCACCAATGAACATCCTTACGCAGTTGTACAACTTCGCGCAGAAGATAAAGAGTGTCGCGCTTGGAATATGGTGGGTTTTCAAACAAAACTTAAATATCCCGAACAAGAAAAAGTTTTTCGCCTTATCCCAGGCCTTGAGAATGCAAAGTTTTATCGTTTAGGAAGTTTGCACAGAAATACATTTATCAATTCGCCACTCTTGTTAGATGAAAATTTGCGATTAAAGAAAATCCCCGCCCTTAGTTTTGCCGGACAAATAACCGGAGTGGAAGGCTACATGGAAAGTACTGCAATGGGGGCCTACGCCGGCATTTCTATTGCGTTTGCTATTAAAAGTGGAGGTAATAAAATTCCTCCTCCACCTGCAACAACAGCCATGGGTGCGCTCGTTCATCATGTAGTGAATGGAAAAGTTAAAAACTTTCAGCCGATGAGTATCAACTGGGGATTGGTTCCCTTGAATGGAATTGAAGAGCGCGACAAAGAGAAGAAATCCAAAATGGTTACGCGCGCACATAGAAACTTTATGCACTGGCAGGCTTTGATCTCTTAGTCGCACGAGCCCCACTGATGGGAGAAACGTTTTTGATTTTATGTCATGAGCTGCAGGAGGTGTGGACACCTCCTCTCGCACTTTCAGTGCGATTCACCTCCCCAATGACATAAAATCAAAAACGTTCCTCCCATCAATGCAGCTGTCGTAGCTCGCAGAATATTAAGCTTCAATTTTTCCTGATATCCATACATCCCCTCACCCATGTCTGATCGTGCAGAAGAACTTATTTTCATCACGTAAAAATAAAGATTCGATTTTAGCAGACTCAAAATGCGAACTTAGGGATCTAAAATTGGTCATTAGAGAGGTGAATCGCACTGAAAGTGCGAGAGGAGGCGCCTGCGCCTCCTGCCGCTCATGACCTATTTTAGATCCCTAAGTTTGCATTTTGTGGAGGATTGAAGGAAGAGCCTTTTGATCCGAAGAGAGCTAAATCTTTGCTAAGAAAGACGAATCTTTTAAAAAAGCTGGCCCCGCAACCAACGTTCCATATCATGGGGCCAAGCAGGATGAATTATACACACTTTGACGCAACAAGTCAAGAAATACAGGAGGCTTAGATTTCTTTAAAATCAACAACTTACTACTTCAGTAGACGCTTGAGGTATCCTGACAGACACTCTTCTGGAATCTTCATTTCAGATGCCAATGTGTGCTGAGTAAAACACTGTGAAGGATAGCTTTTCGCACGGTTCTTTATGGGCGTGAACTTTGATTGCACAGAAGCTTCTTGCTCAACTGAGTAAATCTTTGCGTCTGTCCCCTTAAACTTTGCAGACAAACGGCCTGCTTTATTAACTGTAATATCCTCAAAGGTGTCTTCAGCTTTTTTCTTTTTCAAACTTGGATAGATATCCCAGTTTCGACCTTGATCAGTGCTCATCAAAACTGCGACGTTTTCAATATTCTCGCTACTTAAGAAAGCAAGCAAAGTTCCGCTTTCAGTGATTGCCGGAGGAGCCACCCAAACGTTAGTCGCATAATCTTGAATGGGAACTGCCCACGCTTCATTAGCATCATGGCAGAGCACCGTGGGCAATGCCGCTTTTCCACGCTTCATAATAAAATGACAACTCACTTTAGAATCAAAATTCAATTCATAGAGCCCGGAGTAAGAACCCGCTACCGGATTTTTAGTTGCGCACGCAGTGATAAAGAAAAACAAAAAACTTAGCGTGCCCAACTTTATAATCATCGATGCTCTAGTTCCCATGTTGATCGAAGCTTGGCAAGCGCTTCGATATTTTTTGGGTCTAACTTTAACACCGTCTGCCATTCATTCTGGGCAGAACTCAACTGACCAAGTTCAAAATAAATTCTTCCTGCTAACAAATGTCCTTCTATCCAATTGGGATTCACATTCAGTGTTTCGCGCAAAAGCTTCATTGCCTCATAGCTCTTGTGACACTTGTGAAACATCTCAGCAGCTTTGTAGGCCGCTTGCGGATGAGAGTACCAATGAAAAGATTTTTGATAATGTTCAGCCGCCTCAGTGTGCATGCTTACAGATTCATACGCAGTAGCTGCTTCAAATTCAGCGCGCCCCAAAAAAGATTTCTGATCGGGGCTCAATAAATGATATTTATCTTCGGGAAGCTCAGCAGGACTTGCGTCCATTGTTTTAATTTCATTGCGAGCATGTTCTGCAAAAAACTTTTTTGCTTCTTCGTTGTCAGCCTCAAAGTCTAAAACTCGATTATACGCATAAGCCGCTCGATCCATCTTGCCTTGTGCAAGCGATGCGCGCGCCAACCATTTAAATCCTAATGTTTTTTGAGGCGCATATTTAAGAAGTTCTTTGGCCCAATGCTCAACGCCGGTCCAGTTCTTTTCTTCAACTGATTCCTGAATTCTAATTCCAATATGTTTTAAAAGGTCATTCATCCCTGCTTAGCCCCATATTTGGGAAGCCAAACAAGGCTAGTCTTTAGCCCTCTTTGGAATTCCCACTTATAGCTAATTGTACCTCTTTCCAGAAGTCTTGCGCAGGTTTATAGCCTTTCAAATCCTGAAACTGTGAAGGAATTTTCTTCCAGCGTCGATTACTTGCCGCTATAAAGCCTTTTTTCTTATAAAAACGAGCTATATACGCCTCTTTTTTGGCGAGCTGAAAGCGGCCACGATAAAAAATCTCACGAGCTTCAGCTGCGTAGGGAGAAGAAGGATAACGTGTCAAAAGTTGGGTAGCAGCGGAAGCCGCTAAAGCAGCTGCACTTTGATCGCGAGCTTCGAGCTCGGGGCAGTCTTCAATGTAAGACTTTGCTCTTCTAAATTGAGCATAAGCAGCCTCAGGATGAGTGGGATAAAGTTCAACAAAGTTTTCGTAAAGCAAAGCAGCTTCAGCGTAACTTCCTTGGTCAAATTCCAAATCCGCTGCACGCAATTCGGCTAAAGCAAAGAAACTGCTTTGAGAGAAACGTTTTTTAATCTCCGCAAAGACATCTTGTGCTTCCAAGTAATCTTCGTTTTTAAGAGATTGAACTCCATATTCATAAAGTTTTTTAGGATCTTTCTCTTGGCTTAAATCCACACTGCTCGTTGAACATGCAGCTAATAAATACGCAGAAACAACTGCAAGAAGAGAATGAAAACCTATTTTTTTAAATCGACCCATACTTTTAACTTTCTTAGCTCGTCTGAGCTCAAATAGCGATACTGGCCACGCTCCATATTGCCACAGCTAATGCCTCCAAATGATACACGCTGAGCTTTATCTATAGGATGTGAGAGTTTTTCAAAGGCTTTACGCAAAAGGCGGTTTTGAATTTCTGTGGTTTCAATTTGCACCCACATTTTGCCTTCGAGTTTTTGTTCAACTTTAAGATCGGTAACTTTTAAACGTTTGCCTTCAACTTTCATGCCGCTAGCAAGGTATTTGAGTTTTTTTTCTTCTACGTGACCATCAATTTTTAAACGCCATTTTTTGGGAACTTCGTACTTGGTGTCCAAAAGGCGACGCGCAAGTTCACCATCGTTAGTCATCAATACGATACCTTCAGAATCGGCATCTAATTTTCCAATTGGCAATACACGTTCTTTAATCTTAGGAATCAAATCAAAAACAGTTTGTTTTCGAACTTCATCTTCTAAAGTTAAAGGACGCGTGGTGCACCAAACATCGCGAGGTTTAAAAACTGCTACGACAACTTTGTTCTGTGCTTTAGGCAAAAGTTTATTACATACTTTGATATGATCGTTTTCAGGATCAGCCTTGTCACCGAGTTGCGCGACCTTGCCGTTGACTTTAACTTCGCCCGATTGGATCAAAGTTTCAGCCTCTCTGCGGGAGGAAATGCCTGCCGCTGCGAGTATCTTTTGGAGTCTGAGTTGAGCCATTCCGAAAGGGTAGTGCAGACAAGGCTTTGAATAAACGGAAAAACAGCTACCTAGCCCCCTCTATAAGGGATTTGGCCCTTAAAAATGCGCATTGCGCCAGCTACCGAGAAATATTCCGGCTTTTACTAGGAAAGAAGCTTTTTAATTCGGGTCTGAAAGCTAGAAATCAACAGTTTGATCTTAGCGCTGTTCTGAATGGAATGTGGAGAAAGCAGCCATACTGGATAACCCTCTTCGAAATATTCAGGCAGAACACGAACAAGCTTTTTTGTAGCCAAGTCTTGCCGGCACAAATACTCCGGAACCAAAGCAACGCCCGCCCCTTCTTTGGCTAAATTCATTAAACTCGACATCTGATTGCAAATAATTTTTGCTTCGAAATTGAGCGTTTTTTTAGTTTTATTCGAACGCAAGTCCCACTTCGTCTTGGTGTAGCGCGGTCCATAACTTAAACAATCGCTTTCAAGTAAATCCTCGGGTTTTTTTACGGAGTTTTTTGAAAGGTACCCAGCAGTCGCCACCAGTATGAGTTTTATCTCGCCCAACTTGTGCGCTTTAAGCTGACTATCTTTTAAAACACCAATGCGAATCGCTAAATCAAAACCCTCCCGAATGAGATCGACGACTTGATTGGTGTAATGAATTTCGAATTTTAGCCCTTCATGATCCTTGCTGAGTTCAGCTATTGCGGGAGTCAGAATGGATGCTCCTAAATCTTCGGGTCCCGTAATTTTTACAGAACCTACAATAAGACTGTCTTTTCCGGAGAGTGATCTTCGAGCGTCTTCCAGTTGTTGAAGGGGCGCTACGCACGTATCGTAAAATGCCCTACCTGCTGCAGTTAAGGTAATACTGCGAGTGGTGCGCATGAGGAGTTTGCAACCACTTTCGGTTTCAAGACGAGTCACCGCCCTACTCACTGAGGACTTAGGTAGCTGAAGAAGGCTTGCGGCACGAGTGTAACTCCCGCTCTGTATCACTTTTACGAAGATACGAATTACATCCAGCTCCATATTGTTCCTATACAGCAACAGTGTATTAGCAATATGCCATCTAATCAACAATCAAAAACTTTGAGATAGTGTCTTAAGAAAAGAAAAAGGAGACAAGAAATGAAAACAGAAAAAATATTAATCGTAGGCGCTAACGGAACCGTTGGTTCTGAAATTGTAAAAATCCTCAAAGCCAGCGGTCACGCTATCAAAGCCACCACCAGCAAGGCAGCTCTCACTCAAGACGGAGTTGAATATGTAAAAGTAGATCTTGCTACGGGAGTGGGAATTCACGAGGCCTTTGACGGAGTAGACAAAGCATTCCTACTTTCACCCCCCGGACATGCAGACCATTACTCAATTCTTGCCCCGCTCATTCAGGAAGCCAAAAGACGATCGCTCAAAAAAGTTGTGCTTATGACTGCGATGGGCGCAAATGCTTCTGACAGCACGCCGTTTAGAAAAGCCGAGATAGAACTTGAGAACTCTGGCTTGGATTACAACATCATCAGACCCAACTGGTTCTTCCAAAACTTCAACACCTTTTGGGTAGGCGGAATCAAGGCAAGTAATGTAATCGAACTACCTGCGGGCAAAGCACTTACAAGCTTTATTCACACCAAAGATGTATCAGCGGTTGCCGCAAAATTACTTACATCTGATGAGTTTAAAAACAAAGACTTTGATCTCACTGGTCCCACAGCTATTGACCATGCACAAGTTGCGAAAGAGATTTCAAAGGTAACAGGAAAGAGTGTTGAGTACAAAGACACTGCTCCTGAAAAGCTTGGAGAAACTTTATTGTCCTGGGGCATTCCCAAGGACTACGTAAACTTTATGATTTTAATCTTTGGCTTCCTCAAAGAGGGATACAACGCAGGATTAACTCAAAACGTAAAACTTATTACAGGTCAAAACCCCAAGTCGCTAAGCGATTACGTGAATGAATACAAAAGCAGCTGGACTTAAGTTTTTACTTCTTTAAGTGCTTAAACTTCTTTGCCGAACTGCCAATGTAGTCTTCCACTTTGTGGCCCTGTCCGCGCAACTTGTACTTGTAAATACTCAAACCATCCATGCCCACGGGTCCGCGGGCATGGATTTTCCCTGTGCTCACTCCTACTTCGGCACCAAATCCATACCGAAAGCCATCTGCAAAACGCGTGGATACATTGGCATAGACCCCAGCAGAATCTACACGATTTAAAAAGTCTTCGATTGCATCATTCGACTGCGCAACTATGCCATCAGTATGTGATGAGCCATAAGTACTTATGTGCTCAATTGCTTCATCTATATCTTTTACAACTTTCACTGCAAGTATGGCTTCGCTGTACTCAGTAGCCCAATCCTTTGATGTGGCTTTTTTATTCTTAGGAATAAATTTTCGAGTTTTATCGCATACACGCAATTCCAATTTTTGCTCTTTAGCGGCTTTATCCAACAAAGGTAAAAATTCTTTAGCTTTTGAAACATGCACCAAAAGAGTTTCTAATGCATTGCACGCCGAAGGGTATTGCAATTTGGAATCGAGAGTTAGTGCTAATGCTTTGTTAGAATCTGCATCCTCATGAATATAAAGATGGCAAATCCCATCAGCATGGCCCATTACAGGAATTTTGGTGTTTTTCATGATCGACTGTACAAGTGCATTCGATCCACGAGGAATAATTAATGAAAGATATTCAGGATAGTCCAACATTTCATGAACTGCTTTACGGCTCACCACAAGTTGCGCCCACCCCTTGGGAAGTTTTGCTGCTTTATCTAACTCCGCGACTATTTTCATGAAGGCTTTGTTGCTACACAAAGCTTCACTGCCGCCTTTCAAAACTACCGCATTTCCGCTCTTTAGCATTAAGGACAAAACTTGCGGCATTACATCGGGACGCGATTCAAAGATAACACCCACAACACCTAAGGGAACACTTACCTTTTGAAGAACAAGGCCATCATCTAAAAGAGTTTCAGCTAGGACTGAATTTACAGGATCAGGTAATTTTATGAGATCGCGTATTCCCTGCACTATTTGATTTAACTTTTCTTCATCTAGCTTAAGTCGTTGATAAAGAGCTGAAGAAAGTTTGCCCTTTTCTCTTTTTAAATCTTTTTGATTCTCTGTGATGAGTTTTGATTTATTTTTCTCAATGAGCTGAGCAAAGAGTTCTAATGCTTTGTTTTTATCCTCGAGTCGAAGCTGAGACAACTCTCTAAAAGCTTTTTGACTTATCTTTAATAGGCTCTCAGTTTTCATAGCTTCATCTTAATGGAGCTTCTTAGACTTATAAAGCTTAACGAGTAAGCGTCAATATATTCATGTACAATAGACTTTACATTCCAAAATGTATAGTCTATTGTACATGAAGAGAGTCAAAGATGCCACGAATAGAAGCTAAACTTAAGATCAGAAATAAAATACAACTTTTGCGAAACAAAAAAGGACTTACTCAACAAGACTTAGCCGACGAAATTGGCGTTACGCGAGCGACTATTCTTGCAATTGAAAAAGAGAGTTACAACCCCTCTTTAGAACTCGCCTTCAGATTAGCACTCGTATTTGAAACTAAAATTGAAAGTCTATTTTACTTAGAGGAAAAATAAATATGAAAAAAACATTTAACGTTATTCAGAACTATCTATTAATTGCCTTTCCGTTTGTGGTGACCACAATGATTTGGAGTAGCTTTCTAAGCTTTGGACGACCCGAAAATCCCACGCCATTAATATCTGTGTTGTGGGAAGTCTTATCGGGTAATTTAATACTTTGGTTTGTACTGCTTGTTGTTTATCTAGCCTTCATTGTTTTTTATGCGCCCTCCAGAGAAAGTGTCCTTAAAAAAATAGCTAATATAAAAGAAAGAGACGAGAGAGAAGCTTACATCACAGGAAAAGCTTCTAGAGCCACATTCATTTCTACTCTCAGCATTTTAATCTTTTTATTGTTTGCTTCTACATTTCAAGTTTCTATTAAAAAACTTCCACCCCAGGAAGTTTACGACGGAAATACAAAAATGCTGAGCCTTGGATTCAATATGAACTTGTGGGACTCAGCTTCTACACAATCAAAAGAAGCTAATGAAGTTATCTTTGAAACCAAACAACTGCCTCTCTCAAAAAGTTCTTTACTACTTTTATTAATCGTTTGGCAGATTGTTGCTTACAATTGGAACGTAAGAAAAGAACTCGATGTTGTTTAAAGAATATTTTTAAGATTTAAATTATTTTTAATAAAAAAAATGAGTTTTAATTTCGGTTAATTTTTTTTCAAAAATTTTTCGGTTAATCATTTTCCGAAAAAATCGTACATCTGACGCGCGTAAAATCCTCTTAAATGGGCTTAATCATTGGGGAATTTGATTGCGCATTTTTGGCCACTCGAATATTCCTAAGCGAACAAACAGTCCGAAATGGAACTGTAAAAAGGGAGAGAAATTTAGAGGGGTTTATGAAAAAAATATTATTAACAGTAGGTCTAGTCATGGGTTCGAGCGCATTTGCGCAAGTAGGAGTTCAACTTGGAACACCCGCTTTTGGTGGTAACGGTTGTCCTGCAGGTACGGCATCAGCATCTATCAGCAATGATGGAAAAGCAGTCAGCATTCTTTTCGACCAATACGTTGTTGAAGCAGGTCGCCCAACAAATCGTCGTTTAGATCGTAAGAGTTGTAACGTATCTGTACCAGTACACGTTCCAAACGGATACAGCGTTGCTGTCTTCAAAGTAGACTACAGAGGATTCAATGCTTTGCCCAGAGGAGCTTCTTCGCAATTTAACGTGGAGTATTTCTTTGCTGGCAGCCGTGGCCCACGTTACACACGTGACTTCACAGGTCCTTTAGAAGATGAATACATGATCACTAACAATCTTGTTGCATCTTCTCTTGTATGGTCAGCCTGTGGTGAGCAAGTCATCTTGCGTGCTAACTCAAGCATGAGAGCAACTACCAACAGCCGAAATGATCAAACACTTGCGACTGTTGATAGTGCCGACGTTCAAGCAGGCCTAGTGTACCACTTACAATTTAGACGTTGTCGCTAACTCTTTTTGTAATTTAATACCCGGCCTAGAGTTTAGTTAAACACAAACTCTAGGCCCTAGAATCTTAATTTTTCAGTCAATTTTTATAAGGTAGCGTTCTATGAACAAGTTATTTTTAGGTTTAGGAATTATTTTATCTCTTCAATCTTTTGCACAAACCAATGTACGAATTGGTGAACCAAGTTTTGTAGGCACGGGTTGCAACAATCGAAACTCCTCTGCTTCCATTTCTGCTGATGGTCAAACATTGAGTGTTTTGTTTGATGATTACAATGTTGAAGCCGGAGGAAATCTACGCAGACAGCAAGATCGCAAGGGTTGTAACATTTTAATTCCTATAGAAGTCCCCCGAGGATATAGCGTTGCCGTACTCAAAATAGATTATCGAGGATTTAATTCTTTACCCGCTGGAGCGCAATCCCAGTTTAGTGTTGATTATTTTTTTGGAGGTCGCGTTGGGCCTCGAAACACTCAAACATTTAACGGCCCTCTAGAAGATGACTTTATTAGCAACAGTTCTATAGAGTCGCCCAGAAGAGAATGGTCTCCATGTGGCAGACCTATGATACTAAGAGCACATTCTGTTATGAAGGTTCAATCCAACCGACAAAGAGAACAAGCCTTGAGTGTGATTGATAGTGCTGATGTCCAAGGAGCCATGACTTACCACCTTCAGTGGAAGACTTGTAATCCTAGACAATAAATTAAACAAAAAGAACCAAGTTATCTCTGTGAATAACTTCACGTGCGTATTCAGCACCTAAAGTTTTTTTAAGCTCAGCGCTGCGTTTACCCATCATTTTTTGCACATCTTTTGATGAATAAAAACTCAAACCACGTCCCAGCTCATCACCGCTTTCATTTTGTACACTTACAACATCATTAACCTGAAAAGTTCCCTTAATGGATGTTATTCCTACTGAGAGTAAACTTGCGCCCTTGTCTTTGAGTGCGGTCACGGCACCCTCATTTAAAACAATCACACCTTTAAAGCCAGAAGCAGAGCCAATCCAATTTTTACGCGTATTGAGTTTAGCGCTGGCAGAAATCCACGTACCCGTAGACTGATCATTAAAAATTTTATCAAGAGTTTGATTTTCAAAACCAGAAGCAATGACAGTTGCGCAGCCATTGATTGCAGCCATCTTAGCGGCCATCAATTTAGAACTCATGCCGCCTCGACCCACATCACTCTTGCCTTTGGTTTGAATGCTATCGAGCTCCTTTAGCGATGTAATTTTTTCTAATTTCTTTGCACTTTTATTTTTATGCGGATTATCTGTGTAAACACCCTCCACATCGGTCAAAAGTATCAAAAGCTCAGCTCCAAGCTTTGAAGCTACAATTGCAGAAAGTGCATCATTGTCTCCAAAACTCTTCTTTTTAGAAAGATCATCAATCTCTTTCGTCGCTATGCAGTCATTTTCGTTCAAAATTGGAATGACATTCAACTCAAACAAGCGTTCGAGTGTTCGTTTCAAATTTTGAAAATTTTCTCTTTTAGAAAAATCTTCTGCTGTAACTAAAACTTGAGCCACTACAATTTCATGCGCAGCAAATGCATCAAAGTAGTAGCGCATAAGTAAACCTTGTCCCACAGCTGCGCTGGCCTGTTTATCTGATAGCTCCAAGCTTTTTTTAAGACCCAATACACTTCGCCCTAAGCCAATTGCACCCGAAGACACTATGGCAAAGCGTTTTTTCTCTTTCCAAAGCTTGGCACAAGAAGAGACTATTGAATTTAGGCGTTCAGTTGCAATAGATCCATTTTCGTCACTTACAACTCGAGTCCCAAGCTTAAGCACAAAATGTTGCATAACTTATAAAATTTCAGGCAATTAATGTGTCGTTTCTTCTAAAGCGCGCTCAGCTTCGCCAAAGTCAGGAGCTTCTACTTGATCTTCAGCAGGTGCATCATAATCTCCTCGATCAGCATTTGCGTCCAAAGATCCAAAGAGTGGATCTGCATTCATAACAAGCCCACCCTCTCCTGCTTCGGTATCTACATCTTTAAGCTCGCGCTCAAAGTCTTCAATCGCAGGAAGATCATCCAAAGAACTCAAAGTGAATACTTCTAAGAAATAAGGAGTGGTTCCGTACAGTAATGGGCGGCCTGCACTTTCTTTGTGTCCCTCAGTTCGCACCAAGTTTTTCTCTAAAAGGCTCTTTAGTAAGTGGCCTGAGTCTGTGCCTCTCACGTGGTCAATATCGGCGCGGATAATAGGTTGCTTGTAAGCAACAATAGCCAACACTTCGAGTGCAGACTTAGAAAGTCGTTGTGGTTTTTCTTCAACTAGTTTTTGAACAATCTCTGCGTATTTTGGATTACTTCTGAGCTGATAGCCGCCAGCAACTTTTGCAAGCTGAATACCTTTTTCCTCAAAAGACTGCGAGAGTGATTCGAAAACTAAATCTAACTGAGCAGTGTCATAGCCACCGTGAAAGAGTAAGTTTTTAAGCTTTTTAGTACTCAATGCAACTGGGCTTGCAAATATAAGTGCTAAAACAGCACTTTCAATTTCGTTAATATCAGTAATAAGTGTTTTTCCAGAAGCCTCAACGGATGGAGCTTCCTCAGCCTCAGTAGCTTCTACTTCTTGATCAGCAGCGTTTTCTTCTGCGCTTAACTCAAGAGTTACAGACTCTTCAATTGTCTCAGAACTTTCAACCAGAACTTCTTCTGATACTTGCTCTTCTACAAGAACGGCTTCTTCAATGGTTTCTTTTTTGTTTTTCTTTTTCTTCATGACTACGCCCAACTCAAGTCTAGCTTGTCTAAGCCATTGAGTTCTTCAATGCTTTTCTTTCTGTAAATAGTGATTGGCCCAAAGGTCTCATCTTGTCTAAATCCACTGATTTGAATTTTTGCCAATTCCAAAGTGGCCAAGAAGTTTGAAATCATATGTGTGGTCTTAGACGGATTTGGCAATAAAGTTGCAAAAGGAATCTCTTCCTCCGTTTTAAGTCTTTCTACAATATTCTTTAAGCAAGAACTTACAGGTATGGAATCTTCAAAAACTTTATGAACCACCCCATCACGACGTTTGATCATAAACTTGTAAGCTTCAATCAGTTGGAATGGGTTGGTGAGAGAAACTTCGGGTTCAAGTGTATCTTCAATCTCTTCAAGCCCTGTGTTCTTAGACAAAAACACATCGCGACCTAAACGAGGTCTGCTTTCAAGAGAGCTTGCGAGTTCTTTGTAACATTTTAATTCAAGCAGTTTTCGGATCAATTGAGCACGAGGATCAGCGCCCATTTCACCTGCCACAAGATCCTGAGGAAGAATGACTTGGCTTTTTAGGTGCGTAAGAGTTGCGGCCATGACGAGATATTCACTGGCCATATCCAAATTGAGCTCACGCATGTAATCCAAATACAAAAGGTATTGTTTAGTGATTTGAGAAATAGAAAGGGTGCGGATATCAAACTCATGCGATTTTATGAGGTGCAAGAGCAGGTCCAAAGGCCCCTCAAAGTGCGGGATTTGCACCCGACAATCTAAAACCACAGCATGTCGATCCATAACTAAAAAATTTAGCACATTGAGACTATTTCAGAAGCCCAAAATGTCGAAATCTAAAAAACTTTATTACCAAAGTCGCTGATAGAGGTTCATCAAAATACCCATAGGGATCATTAAAAACCTAAAAATACCTGTAAAAATGAGCACAAATAAGAGCATTTCCATCATGGGTGCGGCCTGATCAATTTTATTGGCCATTTCACGAGGTACCAATCCCTGTAAAATACGAGACCCATCCAATGGAGGCAGAGGAACCATATTAAACACAGCCAACGCCACGTTAATTTGTACTGCGAATTGCAGCATCATCATTCCGGATTGCTTGAAAGCGCTTGCTCCTTCAAGGGAGTAATTGCCGTTATAAAGTAACCCAATCACTACACTCAAAATAAAAGCTAAAACGATATTTGAAATAGGTCCGGCAGCGGCCACATAGGCCATTCCAGCACGAGGCTTTTTAAAATAACGAGTATCTACGGGTACGGGCTTAGCCCAACCAAAGAAAAAACCCCCAATTGCGATCGAAATTGCAGGAATTAGTACTGTCCCAATCCAGCTAATATGGGCCATAGGATCTAGGGTCATACGCCCCATATTCTTAGCCGTGGGATCTCCGAGTTTATTTGCACTCCAAGCATGCGCCCATTCGTGAACGCTCAAGCTTAGAATAAAGGGCGGGCCCATAAGAAGTAACTTTCTTAAAAATTCACCGCCCAATAAATCCACTTCAACTCCTTAAATTATGCGTTTCCAGCCTTACTCTTAAGAGCCGAGCCTTTTACCGCTTCTTTTTCTTTCTCTTTAGCAGGAGCTTCTTCTGCTTCCGCCGCAACAGGTCCTTTTATAGAACCAGCAGGGACTTTAAGTCCATGTGCTTCGAAAACAAGTTTTGTGAGCTCTTCCATTAAAGGAGCATTTTCTTTTAAGTAAGTCACAGACTGATCGCGACCTTGGCCCATGCGCTCACCTTTGTAGCTGTACCAAGACCCACTCTTATCAATGATGTTTTTAGCCGTTGCGAGGTCTAGAATTTCACCCCATCTGTTCACGCCCTGACCATGATCTACGTCAAACTCAGCTTGCTTGAACGGAGCTGCGAGTTTGTTCTTAACAACTTTCACACGTACGCGTGAACCCGTAACTTCTTCACCTTCTTTAAGTGCAGAAATACGGCGAATATCTAGACGAATAGAAGCATAAAACTTAAGTGCGTTTCCGCCCGTAGTTGTTTCAGGGTTTCCAAACATAACACCAATTTTCATACGCAATTGGTTGATGAATCCCACTGTGCAATGACTGCGGTTAATAGAACCTGTGAGCTTTCTTAAAGCTTGGCTCATCAAACGCGCTTGAAGACCCATGTGAGAGTCTCCCATTTCGCCTTCGATTTCCGCGCGAGGAACAAGAGCGGCTACTGAGTCTACGATAATAAAATCTACGCTACCGGAACGCACAAGCATGTCTGTAATCTCGAGCGCTTGTTCGCCAGTGTCCGGCTGAGAAATAATAACATCTTCTACTTTAAGCCCAAGTTTTCTTGCATACTGTACATCCAATGCATGCTCAGCATCGATGAACGCCACCGTGCCTCCGCGTTTTTGACACTCAGCTGCTGCTTGAAGAAAGAGTGTTGTCTTACCAGAAGATTCAGGACCAAAAACTTCGATAATTCTCCCCTTAGGAAGACCGCCAATACCTAAAGCGATATCCAATCCTACAGAGCCTGTAGAAAATACAGGAATCCCCTCAGATAAAGCCAGAGAGTCGGCACCAAGACGCATGATCGCACCTTTTCCGAATTGTTTTTGAATGGTGGAAAGCGCTAGCTCAAGTGCTTTTTGCTTTTCCGTTTGCTTTGAATTCGTTGTTGTTTGGGTTTCTTGTACTTTGTTCATTCGTACTCCTTCTTGGCCTGGTTCATAACTTTGAGTCAGGGCCATATTTGTGTCCAGCAAATTCAGTGCCATTGCGCTGCGCAATTCCAATACACTAATAAATTTAACGAATTTTAATAAGCGCCCTACACTAAATAAAAATGTCTACAAAAACTTCGAGCTCTCTAAAAGTTGAGAATCTCACAAAAATTTTTTCTAAACCGGTTTTAGAAGATGTGAGTTTTGAAATATTTTCCGGACAGAGCATCGCGTTAGTCGGAGCCAATGGCGCGGGAAAATCTACTTTATTAAAATGCTTAATGGGCTTGATTTTTCCAAATGAAGGAAAAATCACTTATTTCGAAACAGCTGCCCCCGGAAGCCTTGAAGCCAAGAGCCGCGTAGCCTTCTTGCCCGAACTTGTAGCCTTCTGGCCGGAGATGACTCCACTTGAAATACTTTCTCTTTGTGTGGAAGATCATACTCCTCGAGAAAAACTTAAAGAAATTCTCACAACTGTTGGACTCTCCGAGCGCGCAACAAGTCGAGTGGGAGAATTCAGCAAAGGCATGACTCAAAGACTCGGACTCGCATGTCTTCTCATTCGCAATCCAAGCTTTTTAATTCTTGATGAACCTATGACGGGTTTAGATTTTCGCGCTCAAGAATGGCTTAGACATTTTTTACTCAATTGGCGCAAGGCTGAAAAGACTTTGCTCATCTCTACACACTCACTGCGTGACGTAGAATTTCTTGCTGATCATGTATTAGTCCTCGATAAAGGAAAGTTAGCTCAGAGTGGCTCCAAAGAAAAAATTCTCCCCGAACTCTATAAATGGAGAGAGCAGCTCACATGATCAATCTAGCTTTCTTTCGATTAAAGCTACTTCTTAAACAGAAACTTGGTTGGGGCATTGTCGCTGCAGCCACTGCGTTTTTTCCTTTTGCACTTTTCCTCGCTTTTTCATCTTATGTGCGGCCCGATAAAATCTACTGGGATTTAAGTTTGAGCTTTTGTTACATCGTAACTGTTTTACTTTCGACATATTTAGGGTCACATCTGTTTCACGAAGAACTTCAACGCAAAACACTTTCTTTTGTATTAACTCTTAAAGTTTCTAGAAGTGAATGGATCATTGCAAATTGGTTAGGAATTGGCGCTATGCTGGGTATTTCAATTTGTATTTGGACAATACTCTTAAGCCTAGGATCCTTGAGTGCTGCTGGAAATTTTCCGCCCGCTATACTCTTACAAGCTCAATTTCTTCTCTTCACTGAAAGTCTTGTTATACTCTCGCTTGCCCTTCTCTTTTCGCTTTACCTCAAGCCCTTACTTTCTTGGTTTGCAGTACTTGCCGTAGTAGCTCTCTTACACAGCAAGAGTTATCTTGAAATTTTGGTTTTGGAATCTAACTTTAGTGGTGTCACTAAACTTCTGTATAAAGTTGTGCTTTTTGTTTTAAATTTCCTACCTCCACTTGAATGGTGGGACATAAAAATCTTTGTAGGCTTTCAAGATCCTTTTAGTTGGGATCAGATACTGGTCATGCTTGGACTCACGGCTGCGTGGAGCTTTATATTCTTGTTTGTCTCAAAAACAAGAATGGAAACGATGGATTTATAGATTATGACACTTGAAATACTCATTCTCCTTTTTATTTTTGGTTTACTTTTTGGATCCTTTGGCGCGATGGCCGCATATCGAATTCCTCGCGATATCCCACTTGGAATGAGAGTTAAATCTCGCAGTTTTTGCACAAAATGTAAGAAGAAGATTTTTTGGTACGACAACATTCCCGTCCTTAGCTACCTCTTCTTAGGCGGCAAGTGCCGAAAATGTAAAAAACCTATTTCAATAGTTTATCCTCTCATCGAACTCTTAGTTGCATGTTCTTTTGTTTTTGTAGGGCTTATCTACGCATGGACTCCGGCCGTGGACTTACAAACACATGTAAACTTTTTCTTTGATCTTTATTTTTTCTGGACTCTCGTTGTTCTAACATTCATCGACTTGGAATTTAGAATTATTCCTGATCGCTTCAGTTTAGGAAACTGGGCAGTTGCAGCTGCACTTGTGCTTTTCAACTGGCTCAAATTCGACGCTCCTTTGACAGATGCCTTGTTGGGCGGACTTTTTGGTTTTGGAGTTTTCTTTTCAATTGGTTGGTTCTACGAAAAGATTAAAGGCATTGAAGGTCTTGGTTTTGGCGATGTAAAAATGATGGGCTGGCTGGGAACTTGGCTTGGAGTGAGTGGACTACCTGTCTTAGTTTTGACAGCTTCTATCACCGGACTCATTGTGGGATTGATAGTAATGCTCAAAGAAAAGGGCGATTTAAAAACAGCAATCCCCTTTGGCCCATTCCTAGCTTTGGGCGCGATTGTTGTTTGGACACTCAAAAAACTTCAGATACTTCTTTTCCCTGTTACATAATTGAATGACCTAACCTAAACTAATAATTGGGGGAATCTGTTCAAGATGCTATTTAGTTCGCGTCTTCTGGGTGTCGACATCGGCTCGAGTGCCATTAAAATTGTCGAAGGCTCATTTACAAAAAAAGGCTACGAAGTAAGTAATCTTGCATGCCTTTCTTTACCCGCAGGCGCAGTTACTGAGCGCGATTATCCTCAACGCGACATTTTAATCAATCAAATAGCCAGCGGATTTGCAGGTCTTCGAAAAAAGAAACCCTCTATTGCGACATCATTTAGAGGTTCAGGAATTCTTACCAAGCGCATTCTTATGCCAAAGGTTCCTGTTAAAGAAATTCCGCAACAAGTGCGCTGGGAAGCAGAGCAAGTTTTTCCTACAGACATTTCAAACGTTTTAATTTCTCACCAAGTCATTGGCGAAGGGGATAACGTTCCCCTCGCGCCTCCGGGAACAAAGGGTTGGGATGTTTTGCTTGTGGGAGCACAACGACAAGAAGTTGAAAACCTACAAGGAATTTTACTTGAGGCTTCTGCAAACGTTAAAGTTATTGATCTTGATAGTCTTGCAACTGCAGATGCAGCTAACAACCTCTTGCATTTTTCAGCGGGAGAAAGCGTCGCACTTGTAGATATTGGAGCTTTGGGAACACGCGTATCCGTATGGAAAAATGGCAAAGTAGAGTTCTTCCGTGAATTTACTTTGGGTGGATACTTTTTTACAGATTCTCTTGCGCGCGCTTTGGGTTTAAATCACAGCGACGCGGAAGCTATAAAAGTGAATGATGGAAAAAACATTCCTCAAGAAGCAGCTGATGCCCTTAAAGGTGCATTGAATCGCTGGAAAGCTGAGCTTCAACAAAGCGAAGATGTATATGTTTCCCAATCCTCCAGAGAGCTCATTCAAAAATGGTGTTTCTTTGGCGGTGGCGTTTTAACTCCGGGATTGATGGAGAGTGTGATGCAAGATCGCATTGGTCCTAAAGTTATTAAGCTCGATTGGAACTCACTCTTTTACACAAAAAATAAATCTATCGATCCCGTATTTTTAAGCAACTGGGCACCTCGCTTGCTCACAGTTGCGGGACTTACAACGAGGAAGGCTTAAGCACATGGGCGGCATTAACTTACTCGATCAATTAAAAGCAAAGAAAAGCAGTGGGCTCTCCAATTCTTCGCCCACGCCTTCATCTCCTAAATTGAATTTCTCCGCAGGCTCAGGAGATTCCCTAAATCTCGTTTTACGCGTATTCGGTTTAGTTTTAATTGCAGCCTGTGTGCACGTGGCTCTAGATCATTTACAAACAGAAGACCTCAATACCATTCAAGCTGAGCTCGGTGAACTCGAAACAGGTTTAGCTCAAGAGAATCGTAAAAAGGGTCAACTTAGAAATATTGGAGAAGAAATGCGTGGTTATCAAACCCGTATGGATGAGCTTCAAGGAAAACTTAAGGCAGTGTCTCAACAAGAAACTGATCGAAGTTATCTCATCCGCGCACTTGAATATGCCGCTGTAGAGATGCCCAAAGAAATGTGGTTCAACGAAATTAGCGCCACAACCAGCTCAAACACATCAGGCCAATCTCAATCCGCAAGCGCTACCTTTAAAGGTTACGCTATCAATGCTCAAGCAGTGAGTGATTTTATTCAAAAGTTAGAAGCTTCTGTTTATTTTCCCTCTACTACTTTGGATCGCCTAGAGCTTGTCCCTGGAAATGAACTTGCATCGCCCAGTCCTGGAGCGATTAACGTGCCACCCAATTCTCGTAAATTTCAAATTATGGCGAAGTTAGGAGAATAAAAGATGGGTTTAATACGCGCGCTCATTCGCCTTCCCTTTGTACTCTGGGTAGTTTTGATTGGAATTTATTATTACGTTTCCTACGATACTTGGCAGAAAGACATCTTTCTTCCTATGAAAGCTCAACTTGAAACGACTAAGGAACAGCTTGCTGCTGTTCAATCGGAAAACCGCAAAGCTGAAACATTTGAAAAAGAACGCGATACTCGCTTTCAAGAACTCCAAAGCCTTGCAGAAAACTTTAACTCTGCTTTAGAAAAGCTTCCTAAATCAAGTGACACCCCTGGACTCTTAAGCAATCTTGCAGAAATTTCAGACCGCGTAGGGGTAGAATTTACGCGCTTTGAACCCGGCACTGCTGCCTTAAATGGAGTGTTGATGGAAACTCCTTTTAAAATTGAACTTAAAGGCAGCTTTGTACAAATCATGAGTTTTCTAGATGAAGTGGCTCACCTTACGCGCATTGTTTCTGGAAAAAGTGTTAGCTTCAAAGACCCAATACTTAGAGGATCTAACGCTATTGTTACTGCAGAAGCCGTACTTGTTACTTATTACTTTGATGAAAATGCACGTCCCGCACCTGTAACTGCGCCTGCCCCAACTAATCCAACACCGAATACGGATACTCAGAACTCTAGTGCATCTGCTGGACAAGGGAGCAGTGAACAATGAAAACTCAACGAGTTCTCAGTGTTTGCATAGTCTTGAGCTTGTTATCTTTAAACACTCTTGATGCGCAACCTAAACCACGTTCCAAAGATGATAAAAGTTACTACTTTGAACCTTCTAAAATAAAACGTGATCCGTTTCAGCCTATTGCAGATCTCGGCAATAACAAAAATCTCTTAACGGCATTTGATGTCACTCGCTTTCAATTAGTCGCTGTATTGACAGGTATGGGAAGTTCCCGCGCTATGATTATGCTTCCCAATAAAGAAACTGAGATTGTTCGTGTTGGCGATAAACTAGGTAAGAACAATGGCAAAGTTCACCGAATCAATGACTCCGAAATAGTCGTCAAAGAAGCATACAAAGATTACCAAGGTAAACTTCGTTCGTACTTCACAAGTCTCGTAATTGCAGACTAACAATGCGCCAAAAAAATAGCGTACATGCTTTATTCCTCACTATGCCCCTATAATTAAATAAGGGTAATCCATGAGAAATTTATTTCATTTTGCATTGGTGATTTTTCTACTTTTAACAGCTTCTAGTTTTCTCGTTGCGCAAACAGAACTCATGGATGACGTTAGCGCAGTCAAAGAAGATTCCGACGAAGATCTCTATGCTCCCGATGATGAAGCCGCAGGATCTACATCTGCCGCACCTTCTTCTGCGGCAGCTACAAGTACCCCTGCTTTGCCTGCGCAAAACACAGCAGATCTTTTAGAAGATCTCCCCGTTGCAGGTAACAATGTTCGCCCCGACACTGCACTTACTGGAACGAATAACACAGGCAATGCTGAACTTTCTGCTATTCGTATTTATTCACTTTCAGACAGAACACGTTTTGAAATTCAAACCTCTAAGATTGTTGATTACAGTCCTGAGCGTTCTAGCAAAAACAAACAATTCACCTTAAATCTCGCCAACACAAATTTAGGTCCCTTAGTTTCTAAAGGTGCAATTGATGCCAAAGAATATGGCGGCCCAGTGAAACAAGTTCAGGCTTATGAAGCCAAATCAGGTTCTGGATCTAACGCACGTGTTGTTATGAACATGAGTTCCATGGCGGAACCTTCTGTACGTCGCGAAGGGAATCGAATCCTTGTTGATTTTTTTAACAAAGGTTATGCAGACAACTCACGCAACAATGCCAACAGCGACATTCCCGATAACTTTGAAACTCTCATTGCTCTAAACGGCAAACAAAACTTCATTGGAACCAAAGTAAACTTCCGCGCTAAAGAAGCCACTATTCCCGATGTACTTCAATTTATCTCTCAAGTATCAGGGCGTAACTTTGTACTCGTAGGTGAAACCGATAAAAAGATTTCAATGAACGTTAAAAGCGTTCCTTGGGACCAAGTCCTAGCGCTTGTGTTACTCAACGCAGACTTGGGCTATCAAAAAATGGGTAACACCTACCGCGTGATGCAAGTAACAAAAATTCGCCAAGAGATTGCAGATTCCATCAAAGCTCAAGAAGACGAAGACAAGCTTGCTCCTAAAGCGACCCAGCTCTTCCCTCTTAGCTATGCAAAAACTTCTGAAGTTATTCCTCAAATCACAAAATATCTAAAGCCAGAGTTTAATGAAAACGTAGTTTCTGATGAGCGAACCAACTCAATTGTTGTAACGGCTCTTCCTAAGAACATTCAACGAATTCGCCGCTACATTGAAGCCATCGATCGCCAAACACCCGTGGTTCATATCGAAGCTCGAATCATTCAAGCTCAAAAAGAATTCAGTCGCGACATCGGCATCAACTGGAGCGCGATTGGTGGAATCAAGCTAGGTGGTGGAACTCTTTCAATTGGTGGTGGAGTGTTTGGATCTTCTGGATCCTCTAGCTCAGGTGGCTCATCTTCAACCTCTTCTCAAACGGGAGTCCTTTCTCTTCTGGGTGGCGCAGGTGGTGCGGCCGGACAGTATCTCAACCCGAACGGAACCATTCAGCAAATCGATACTGTTGTTAAATTCAACGAAAGTCTTGGTGTTGCAAAAGAACTTTCAAGACCTAGTCTAACGGTACTCAACAACAAAAAAGCGAGTATCGTAGACGGTACAGAACTCACGCTTTTACTTAACACCGGCGAAGGAGAAAACTCTGGAACTACTAAAACAGTTAAAGCGGCACTGAGCTTAACGGTAACTCCACAAGTAACAAACGATGAGAACATTCTTTTGGATCTTGTTCTTACCCGCGACAGCTTAGCTCCACTTGTGGGAGACAACATCAACGTTAACAAACGTGAAATTAGCACTCAGACCTTGATCGAATCTGGAGCAACCGTAGTTGTAGGTGGTGTTTACATTAAAGAGGACAACAAAGGCGAAGCAGGGTGGCCATTCGTGAGAAAGATTCCTATCTTAGGACGTCTCTTTACTTCATCTGATAGCACCATTGAAAACGAGCGCGAGCTCTTGATGTTTATCTCACCTCGTATCTTGAACCGAGAGCGAGCACAGGTTCTACAACAAAGCTTAGAAGATGCTCGTTAAAGTTTCTTGAGTTTATATACAAACTCTAACGTAAGTTTGCGTGGAACCTTGTAAGAAGTTCCAATGGGATATTCGTAAAAAACTTTGTGCTGACTAAAAAGAAGTGTCCCTTCTTTTTCTTCAAAGCTAAGTGTTTCAACAACTCGAGCTTGAGTACTAGAAATAATTCCGAAATTAACTTTACGCCAACCCACTTGGCTTCCTTCAAAGGCCCCCAAGCGAAGTGTATGACCATCAATCCCCACAGCTTCATCGCCTTGAGTAAATTCGCCAACTGTCATTTTCCATTTTGCTTTTGCATCATTCGGCAAAGTGAACTCTATGGAATAAGTATCTTCAGCACGCGCTTTTAGGCTAATCGCCTTCACTCCAAGACTGGGCGCAACATTCGCGTCTTCTATGGCTTCAGAAGCACTTAGCTTAATTTCGTTTTTGTATACTTCGCCACCAATGACTTGGTAGTCGCCGACTAATGAATCTATACGTTCTTTGATAATGCTGTCTGAATGAATATCAGACGCAAAAAGCTGCAGAGCGCTTATAAAACACAAAGTTTTGAGTGAATTGGAAAGCATGAGAGGCTTATAATGCGACGCATTATCGATGTCAAACCCTACTTTCTTCACCAAAAAGTGCCTGATTCTGACAAAAGAAAATTCGTATAAACCACGAGATGCCCTCAAAATGGCTCAATGCGCAATAAGTAGTTGAAATAACTAGCACTTGACATAATCCAATGCGTCAAGTAATTGTATTTGAATGAGATTCCCTCAGCCAGATGAAATGATTGTCATCGGCCTTATGGTAGTTGCACTTGTACTTTTTGAAGCTGGACCGAAGTTATTAAACTATCTTCGGAACAGAAGAATTAAGTGAATCGTAGAGTTGAAGCGATGCAATACCAAGGTTATGTTGGGCTCGATTTGAGGCGTTAGATAGCTGCAGCAAAATTGCCGCACGAAGCGCCCAGATTGATACATGAGGGGGTAAAAAATTGTATGGAAAACAGAGGAACTATAATGACTCACAGTGGTAGCGGCGCAACTGCAGCGGCAGGTGTAACGACCGGGGTATATGCGAATACCGGATCAACTCCTAGCGTTCAAAACAAGAACGTTAAAGTGATCAAGCGTTATCAAAACAGAAAACTATATGACACTCACCAGAGCTGTTATGTGACTCTCGACGAAATTGCCGAGATGATCATGCGTTCAGAAGAAGTCACAGTTATTGATAACCGCTCTAAAAAAGACATTACCTCTTTGACTCTCACACAGATTATTTTTGAAAAGCAAAAGCGTTCAAAAACAATCATTCCCGTTGAGACTCTCAGAGACATTATTCAAATTGGTGGGGGTACGTTCTCCGGCTTCTTGGCTAAGACTGCTGCTGCAGGTGGAATTCCTGCACTGAAGAAAGCTAAAGAAGAAGTGACACGCGCATTCTCTGCAGCTGAAAACTTGAGAGGTTCTTTCAAACTTACTCAAAGAGCAGCGGATGATTTGAAAAAAGCGTTGAACGATCGCGTTCAAACTTCTCCAAACATCTCTAAAGATGCTGTGTCTGCAGCTCATGCTCAACTTCAAAACTTGGGTAGCCAGCTTGTAAACATTGAGAAATTGATCGACGCGATTGAATCTCGTACAACTACATAGTTTGAATTCAGCTTAAGCTGATCTAACAACAACAAGTTAAGACCCCGTCTCTTTGGTGCAAAAGAGACGGGGTCTTTTTTTTATTTAATATTTTACCCAGCCGCACCTTCTCCCTCTTCATAAGGCGATTTGAACACTGGTATATCTTCGGATTTAATAAGTACCTTATGCGCTTTGTTTTCGTGTTGAAAATTAAGTTCTAGCACCACTCCCCTTTGAACCTTTTGTTCGCCATTAGGGCCAAAATCAATTTCAAATTCCGGGATCTGGAATACCCAATAACTATATTCGCCGCTAGGTAATTTATAAACTTCAGATTCTTTGTTATCCCTAGCTACAATTCTCATCTTCTGCTTATGAGTGAGTCTTATCGTTAAATCTTTGAGCTGCGAAACACGTGAATCTTCAATGTGAGGCGAATCCTTAGTGCTTTTATCCTGCCACGCTGTCAGTCGGAAACTCGATGGAGGACTGAATTCGCCCTGCAGTTTTAAACTTTTTGTTACAGATACAGGAGTTGGAGCTTCTTGTGCAAAAATTAACTGAAGTGAAAGAAACACAAACGAACAAACAATAACTCGAAATATCTTAATAACTTGAATACAATTTAAATTATTAGCCACAAAGAAAATCATGAACTGCGCAAAGATAAAATGCAATTTCTAAAACCTGCAAAGCGCTTTTTAGCAGGGGACGCCATTCCTAAGGGTCGCATCTGAACTTCAAGCGCATTACCTTTAGATATGACTGAATCCACATAGGTTAATCTTGCTACTTTTTCGGGGCTTTCTAATCGCGAAACAATATCCAAAAGACTTCGTCTCAATACCCAGTTGAAAAGAGAAATCTTTTTTTTGAAATGTTCCAGTTCCTCTTTTTCGTTAAGCGACTCGGAAAACACAGCTCTACTCCATAGAATCATGTTGTCCGCGATTCTTCCCTCGAGCCTTAGTATCGTTTTTTCAGAATGCCTTATCGTAAATACAACATCTTCTTCCAGACGAATAATTTCGCGATTTGTGTCTGGGTTACTCATCAGTTCTTGAAGCCTATCTATTGCCGACTGCTTGTAGAATAAAGTTTCATACAGCGCTTTGACGCCTAAATTTTTATATAAAAACTGTGAAACGCTTAGGATTGCCACCCGTGGGACGAACATGATTTTACTCATAAGGTGAGGAATTTTTTTGTACGTCCATCCCAGGAGAATACAAAGTGGGTCTAAACCAGGAATAACAATAGACACCCCCATCACCACTCCGAGAGTATTCACAAAAACGTTATCCACCTTTAAGCCCATTGCACCTAACTGATAACCAATCACGCCTTCTGACATATGAGATATCGAAAGCAAAAGAACTAAATTTGTAACGTGCTCTTTAATTTGCGCGTTCGTAGCTTCAGTCTGATACCAGCGAAGTGCATTCAAAAGGACTTGTTTGAAATTAAATTTTTCTAACCATGCATCTTTGGAGAAAATTTCTTTTATCAAAGATGCATGAACTTCAGGAATTTCGGACGGCTTTTCACCTGTTTCAAAAGCCTCGTGGGCTCGCTCGTAAAGATCCCTTAATGCTACAGCATCTACAGCATTTCCGGTATCCTCTGGAGCCATTGAAAGCCGAAGATCTCGCACAGAACTCCCCTCATCTTCATATGGCTGCGAGAGAGCTAAGCTTTGAGTTATTAAAAAAACGAATAGAGTTAAAAGAATTTTGTAAATCTTCACTTTTGCACCGAGATCCTGACGAAGAGATATTGTATTAAGGATCGGAATGCAAAGAATTTCTGCGCATGAGGGCCAAAAAAATGAAAACTATTATCATCTTCAGGCTTAGGTCCTCATGTTAATTGAAGCAAATAAAATAATTAAATCGAGCAGCTAGCTGTAACAGTAGCATCACAATTGTAATCATCACGCGATCCTGGCACGCGGCGGCAACTACAGTTTCCGTCTTGATAATCAAGGACATCGCCATCTCTGCGATCACAACTTCTTTCTGCATCTCGCTCTGCCCTTTCATAGGCTCTGCCGCATGCAGCATCTCGATCTCCCGTGGTTGTCCCACCTGATCCATTTCCGACAATGCGAACAATCCGAGCTTCTGCTCCAAAAGCGACAAGCGCTACCAACGTGATCATGAACTTATTGAGACTCATAGAATCCCCTCCTTCTCTGTGTTCAGTAGACACTGAATAGCGCGCAAGGGTTAACATTGCGGAACACGGACTGTGACACCTTTTATCAATTTCGTCAGTGTGGCGAAAAATGCGCCGCTCGCTTGAAGCCATGCACAAGTTAATAGAAATTATGCTGCCAGCAGCGTGATATTTCATTAGCCAGAGCAAAGGAGAATTTATGGTGCAAACAATTTTTAAAATCCTATCGGTGTTCTTTATTTTTAATGCTCAAGCCTTTGTACTTTTTTCACCCTTTGAAAGCCAGATAGCCGAAGAAACAGGCATCACTATACCTAATGCTCGATTTGTGAATGGCGATAAGAAAATTCTGCGTTCTATGCGCCCATGGAATCGCGATCCCATCACCCCCAGCAAAATGTCTGTAGATCCCGCCTTTGTAGATCAAATCATTGCAGCAGGAGTTACAGATCTCTTAATTTTTAAAACCCAAGAACCGGATCGCGATGACATCAGTATTCAAAAAGAAGCTTTTTTAGAAAAAGGTTTCACTGAATCTCAAATTACAAGCATCCCCTTTCCTTGGAAGGGTTTTACTGAATTTAAAGAAGTCTGCAAAATGACCTTAGCTGCTTTAAGAAAGCTAAAAGAAGTAAAAAATGATTCAGAAAATAATAGAAAAATTCTATTTCACTGTACCGTAGGTGAAGACCGCACAGGATATCTGGCAGCCCTGTACGCACTTTTAGAAGAAGCAAATCTAAGAGCCAATCCACAACGAGTGAAAGAAATATTTAATGAAGAAGCTTGCCGCGGCGGTTACGAAGGGGGCAATGCCAATAAACCACGTGCTGTTAAAAATTCAATTCGCGAAGCTCTCACTCCACTTTTTACAAAAATGGCTTTTAAAATTCAGCGCGGATATCTGAGCTGGGAAAAACTCAACGATCAACAATGTGAAATAGATCCTGCTAATTTTGAAAGTTACGATTACGACGAGAACTTTAATCCTGAAGATTATACTTGCCAAATATCGCCTGACTTTCCAAATCAAGAAGAATAGAGATCTAAATCAAGCTTACTGAAAGTTTTTATCTGGGTGGAACAATAACATTATCCACCTCATCCCAAGACTCTGCTCTGGGTAAAGGTAAAAGCAAACGAGCTCCCTCTCGGGCAGGTAGTAAATCAGATACCGTGTGAAGAGGTACAGTCACAAGATTTAAATCTCCCAATAGACGTTCTTCGTCTTGCCAATAAATACTTGCAGGTGCCGAATCTGCTATCGCATAATGCGTTTTACCCGTCTCTTCGTTCTTCTTGTAAGCAATAATTGTTATGGCGTGATAAACGTTGTCATAGGTTACAGGCCAGCCTTTATCTAAAACCTGTTGAATGAGTCCAAAAATTTTGCCTTGCTCATAACGATAGCCCCAATAACGCTCTCCAAGATATTTTACCCATCCTTGGCCCAAATCACTCACTGGCTTAATGAGCACCATAGACTCCGTGTTTTTCATAACTTCAAAATCCGAGGCTAATATTTTTTTAGGAACTTCTTGTGTAGCTATCTCCTCGCCCATCCACTGTGTTGTAAGAAAAGGTTTTCCATACTGCCCATCTAACCAAGTACGCACATATGCAAATGCTTCTTCTCGAGTAGGAAATTCATTTCCAATTAACTTTTCTTTAAGTTCTTCAAAACTCAACAAATCAGCCACAGGCGAAGGACGCTCAATCGTAACAAAAGGGTTATCCGAGTAATAAGTAGAAAATGGTGAATAAACAACTTGTGGTATGACATCTGCTTTAGATGCTGTAATTAATTTTCCATATTTTAAAAAACTATTCCAATATTCAATTTGCCATCCGCCCTCGTCGTACAAAGGATTCCATTGAATCATGTCTTTTTTCTGATCAAAAATAGACATAAGCCTTTCAAGGTTTACCCAGTAAACGACGTCTTGTTCAATATTTATGGTGGCTTCTACTTTATGAGCATAAAGAGATCGGGTCTCGAGTAAGTGACTCATGGCATACGACCAACAGTGACGAGTGCTGGATTGATCCCTCACAGTGTGAAGAGGCAGTGATATTTCTGCGCTCAGAGAATTTAAAAAAAGAAAAATACCTATGAATTTGAAAAAAGATTGAAGCCTTAACATTTTGAAATACCCCTTTGCCTGAGGCTACGTTTAATCAAAGTTCTTTCAAAACTAAAGGGGAATAACTAAATTAAGCCTTTTATAGTTAAAGCCTATGGACTCATTGCAGGAGTTCGAAGCGTCGTTGGCGTCGAAGAAGCTTGAAAATGACTACTTATAAGTCTTTGGACGTTTCTGCTTCGATGAACATTATTTCGATGTGTAATTTGGGGATCATTTTTATACAAACGTTCATACCAATAATTATTTCTCAAAATAGATGTCACATAATTTCGAGTTTCTTTAAACGGAATTAGATCAACAAAAAGTAAATCATCCTTGGTTACATAGCGTTCTTGCCACTGAGGAATACGATTTGGACCTGCATTATAAGCCGCCAATGCTAACTCTACTTTTCCATAGCGCTCTATGAGATCACCTAAAAACTTAGATCCCAATTCAATGTTTTTGGTAGGATTGTAGAGATCGGCTCTTTTGCCTCTATTCAATCTTCTAGCCGTTGCTGGAAGTAACTGCATAATACCCTGTGCATTTGCAACGGAACGCGCTCTTGGATCAAAAGCACTCTCTTGTCTTGCTAAAGCTAAAAGTAGAAAGGCATCTACATTCAGAGAAGTCTTGGAAAAACTTTCAAAATAATGTTTTGGAAAAAGAAGCCTTAAGCTTTGTTCATTTAAAAGCATGGGGTCACGACGAATCCCGCCTGATAAGAAACGAATTGTACTCAAGGGTGTATTTAACTGTGACTTTAATTTTGAAATGTACAGTGTGTTGGCAGACGATAATTGCTCTGCATAACGATTGGAGACCCAATCACCAAGCCACAAAGCCGCTCTGTTCTTGTTTATAAAATAAAGTGCTTCAAGCCATCTCATAGCATTGTCGGCAGGCATATCTGACCCAAGTGCGTTTCGTACCATTTCAAAAGCAGGTCTTGAGGAAAAAATCCTTAAAGGATCAACATTTTTTTTCTCCCAAACCTCGAGTGCATGGTAGGTAAGTGGAAAAGTATCTACAAGACGTGTCCAATACGCATCTTGCATTATTTGATTTTCTTGCAAATAACCTGCCCAAAATAAAGCTCGCGAACGCTCTTCTGACTCTACAGATAGAATTGCTTTATCAATGGCCTCTTTAGCAATTTTTTTATTTCCCCATGCATGATTTAGAAGTGCGTATCTAAAATGCGTAACCTCATAAGCTTCATCATTTTCCTGCAAGCAATGAGAAGCATGCTTATAAAGTTGAGCAATTGTCTTTTTTGCTTCTTCACTTGGAAGCGACAGTTCTGTTCTTCTCATAAGTGCCGCCGATAAATTTCTAGGACACCCTGTTGTTTTAAGTACTGAAGAAACTAGATTATCCGTGTCTTCCGTGGGCATTTTGGAAAGTGACCCCAATAAATCTGCGTAGGGGTCTTTTTGATTTTGAGTAATATTCTGGCGACTAATAAAAACTCTCTGCTTTGCTTTGCTTCCAGAAGTAAGTGATCCCGCCTTGGGGATGAGTTCCATTTTTAACTCGCTCACCATTTTGCAAAAAACTTCACTCTTGGAAGTATCACAAGGAATATCTTTTTTTAGGTCAATCAATTCAGCCAGACTTTTAGCTTTAATCTCCAAATCATCTTGTGAAAGACCAAGTTGAAACGCGAGATCCGAAAAAGCGAGTGAAAGTTTTTCATCATCGGACCATCGAACTTGAATACTTGGATATTTTTCTTTTGGCTTATCCCTTTTGCTTGCCTTAATGCTAGGTCCCTTAGTTACTTTTTTGGAAGTGTTCTTACTTGCGGCTAAATATTGAGGGCAAATAAGAGCCAATAAAATCCCGATGCTTAGCGAGCAATTTTTGAGACACATCTCTTAATGATACGAAGTTTTTTTAATCAACGGCAGTGAATTTATATGACAGATTGCACAGCGCTAAGCCCTAAAATCTGCAAACCCACATAAAATCGTCAATGTTTTGAATCTACTTCAAACGTAGAGGCACAAGGGCATTCTTCCAAGGCTGCTGAAACCGAGTGAAGTTGAGTCACAAAACAATAAAGTTCTTTTACTTCACTTAAATCGTTAGCGATACGCGACTCATCTTCAAACCAAGCATTAGGACGATTTAAATTAAGCTCAGCTCCCTTGTCGTCGTTTTCTGCAAATGCACACCTTAAAAAACCCCCCACGCGCTGGCCATTTACAGAGTAAACGACTGGCTCTAAAACCACGGCTTCTGGTCCGCTCTCGACAAAACGTGTTCGAATACCCTCTTGTAAAATGACGTGTTTTACAAAAGCTCCTTGTTTGCCACGTTGAAATTTTTTCTGGATATGTTTCGTAGCCCCTTTAAGTTCTTCTAAGGAACTAAAATTCCAAATTCCTAAGCCATAGGTTCCTGAATCGTTCTTAATATAGACAAAGGGATTTTCATTTTTTTGTTTAAGTGAATCAAAAAAACTTGCCGCTTTATCCATAAGACGTTCTACGTCTTCTTTTTTAGTAAAATCCAAATCTCCAACAGTGATAGCTTGTGCAAGGAAATCCCTAGGATCAATATCCACTTTACTTGCAACAAGGTTTAAAACCTTAGATGCAATTTCAAAATGTTCAGATTTTTTTCTTTTATACCAACCCAGCTCAGGACTAGGAAAAACTGATTTAGAAAAATTTGTAACAGACTCAATCGGCCCGCCACTCAAATCATGATTTAAAACAAGAGCATCTGCCCAAGCTGTTACTTGTTGTATGGGCAAATAAGTTACCTTGTCTTCACCTACTTTTAAATCCCATGCTTTAGGGATAGGTAATCCAGTCCATGCGGTTTGGACTTCGGCCCCTGCTTTTTGCATAGCCTGAATAAGAGTTAGAACATTTTTTAAGTAGCCTTCATTGTTTGTATGAGATTCAGGCAAAAATCCAATTTTCCAGGGCCCCTTACTTTTTAAACGATCAGTAAAAAACTTCTTGAGTTCATCTGTAGTTTTTTGCAAAGCCTCTGTATTGAGGTTGTTAAAGCCGGCTGGAAATAAATTCACATCCACAGCAACAATCCGATCACCAGAGTCACGAATGTCGATTGATGTATAGATAGGCATGCCACATTTGATAACTAAAGCATCTAAAACGGCTCGGGCTTTCTTTAATGTATCAACACTATACTTTTGACTTAGCAGTGAATTTTTCAACAAGCTCATACCCCATACTCTCCAAAACTTTCAAATTTATATCCTTAGGTGAATAAGGATTAATCAAGGCTGTATTTTCAAAACTTTTATAAAACTCAGATTCCATCAAAGAGCGCTGTAATTCAAATTTCTCCGAAAAAAGTGTTGCTGATAACTCTTGCGGTATATTTAAATTTAAAGAATGTGCTCTATTAAAAATCAAATTCTCAACTTTAAGATTTAATTTTTTATCCCAATTTGAAACCAAAGTTTGCGCAGCCGCAATAGAGTCTCGTTCAGGCACGCAAACAACTGCCGCAACTGTGTTGGGATCATTTAAGAATCCATTCATTTTATCAGTGGCGGCTAGTAATTTTTCTCTTAAAGGCATCAATTGCTCGAGTAAATCTGCCAACTCTTTCCAAAAACTTTCTCCCATAAAAGAGCGAAACATCTTCCAGCCTTCTTCCATTGCTTTATTAATAACTTTGGCTACAAGGCCATCAGAACTTATCTTAGGGTCCATTAAAATCTTCAAAAATGATTTATCTAAAAAGTTAGCTAAGACTTTGGGAGATTCAAAAAACTCGAAGGCTTGGTCGTGGGGAGGCGTATCGACCACTAAAAAATCGAGATCTTCTCGGCTTAAAAGCTCTACAATCTTTTCCATAGCCAAGAAGTGGTCAAGATGGCTGACGTTTCCTTCAATCATACGGAAAAGTCTATGATTCAAAATTTTATCGACTTGAGCTGGATCTTGAAAAACTTTTCTCAGTAGCTTTTTAAGGGCATCTTGAATTTCAAGTCCATAAACCTCAACTCTTCCCTCAAACATCAAAGAAGGTTCTAAGCTAAGCTTTTTTAAACCCAAGGTTTGGCAAAGACGCTGACTTGGATCTACCGTAAAAATAGCTCCCTTGGAATGCTTAGACGCCAAAGCTAAGCCCAGTGCAGCCACTACGGTTGTTTTACCTACTCCACCACTCCCTAGAATCACTAAACTCTGTTTCATGCGTCTAGCTCTCCTACAAATGAAAGTTTTTCTTTATTTGAAAACTCTCTGATTTTGCTTTTTTCAATATTCGGATTTTTCAAATCAAAAGCTGCAATCGCATCTCTTTGGTCTACAATTCTATCTAGTTCTGTATGAAGGGCTGTTTTTAATAAAGCATCCTCAGTTTTAAAAGCCGCTAAAGTTTTTTCTTCAGAATCGGGAACTACTTTATTGATCCAAATCTTTGCCACATTCATTTCTAAGTTTTGAAATCGATCAATCATCTCTTGGCATTCTTGAAGAGGTCCGTCCTCAGCTAAAGTCATTAAATGAATTTCAAAATTGCGACTGTACGCAAACTTTAAAGTATCCGTAATATGATTTGCGATAAGCCCCTGAGTTAAAACCTTTGATAAAGTCCGTGCACTTTCAAAAATTTGAAGTGCTTGACCGGTAGAAGGTGCATCTACCACCACAACATCCCAACGAGTTTCAAGCGTGGGCCCACCCTCGCGCGCTTCCCAGCAAACCTTACCTAAAAAAATAGAGGGCGTTAAACCTGGACAAGTTTCAATAAAACGCAAAACGTATTTGTTTGAAAGAAGCTTTGCCGATACAGATTCTTGAATTTTTTGTGCAACTTTTTGCAAAGCCCCAGGAATAGGGATCTTTGCCAAGGTAGTTGTAAAATAATCCTCTACGGCTTTATGTAGGTGTAGTTTTTCTTCCCACAAATTTTCGCCTATTGAGCGCGGCCGATTATCGCCCAAGATAGAAAGCGAAAAGCTATCAATTTTAATCAAAAGAACTTTAAGGTTTTGAGTGCTTATCTTTTGGGCCAAACCACGTGCAAGTGTAGACTTGCCTGTTCCGCCTTTACCCGTAACAAAATAAACCCTAGCCATACAGCTACTTAGCTTCTCCTTTTCGCTGCACTTATGTCTATTCCATTTAAGCTCTAAAAGCAGCTCGCTGCAAAATGGAGCTACGTCTTTTTACCCTAGGCACCCCTTTTAAGGCAGGCTAGTATTGTGAACATGAAAATCATTCGAAATAACCTCGGTATTTTAGGACTTATTCTCTTATCTGCCTGCGGATCTCGCCAATTCACCCAAGGGGAATACGACGATCCCAACGTGGTTCGTCACCTTGATGACGAATTCAATGAAAGCGACGCACAAGTACTTTCTCAAGAAATGATTGTCTCTCTTCAACAACATCCCATCATTACCACTGCAAAAACTCCTCCCGTTGTGCAAATGGAAGTTGTTCGCAACAAAACATCTGAACACATAGACACAAAGATGATTACAGATGCTGTTCGTACTGCTGTTTTAAAAACTGGCAAAGTGCGCTTCTCCAACAAAGAAGACCGAGACCTACGTGAAGGCGAAGTCGATTACGCTCTAGATTCAGGCCGCTACAGAAAAGAATCTCAAAAGCGTCGTGATGGTGGAATTGCGCCCGATTATTTACTGACCGGAGATTTAATCTCTAATGTTCAACAGGTAGGTAGTCGCAAACTTGTATTTTACAAACTCACACTCAACATGACCGATCTTGAAAGTGGCTTGATTGTTTGGTCTGAAGAAAAGCCTATTCGCAAAAGATTTAAAAAGAAATCTGTTGGCCTTTAAGGAAATTTTATGAGCTTAAACAAACGGATTGGTGTTCTTACAGGGGGCGGAGATTGCCCAGGACTTAATGCAGCCATTCGTGGCGTTGCACGAAGACTCATGCCGCAAGGCTATTCCATAGTAGGACTTTTAGATGGTTGGGCTGGACTTCTAGAAAATAGAACTCTCGACCTCGATTACCAATCCGTAAGTGGCATTTTGCATGTGGGCGGAACAATCTTGCGCACATCACGCACAAATGTGCTTAAAGACGAAACTACCATCAAGCTCGCTTTTGACAAGTTCAAAGAACTCAAACTCGATGGCATTGTTGCTATTGGTGGAGAGGGAACACTTTTTGTTTCTTCTAAACTTTTTGAAATGGGTATGCCCATTGTAGGTGTACCCAAAACTATTGATAACGATATTGGCCAAACTGACTTTACCTTTGGTTTTGCGACCGCCGTAGAAATTGCAACTGAAGCAATTGATAGACTTCACACAACGGCAGAATCTCATAATCGAGTCATGGTTATTGAAGTTATGGGCAGGCATGCAGGCTGGATTGCTACCTACGCTGCGATTGCAGGTGGAGCAGACGCTTGTATTATCCCCGAAAAACCACGCGCCATTGAAGACATTGTAAGTATTTTAGATTCGCGAAAAAAACGCGGCAAAAAGTTTTCAATCGTTGTTGTTGCTGAAGGCGCTAAGGTTTTAATTGAAGGAAAAGAAATGGGAATTTCTAAAGATAGAAAAGATCCCTTTGGCAGACCTCTTTTGGGCGGCATTGGGCAATTTGTTGCCGACGAACTTGAACGTCGTACAGGCGCAGAATCGCGCGTAACTGTACTGGGACATGTTCAACGTGGCGGAACTCCCACGGCGAGCGATCGTGTGCTCGCAACCACTTACGGAATTGCAGCGGGAGATTTAATTCTCAATAACAAGTGGGGCATGATGCCTTCGCTTCAAGGTGGCGCCATGAATGCCGTTACACTTGCTAAAGCTGTTGAGAAACTTAAAACAGTTCCTCAGCGCTACATTGATATTCTGGAAAGTCTCGAAGGATAAATTATTGCGCTAACCAGCGCATACAGTTTGATTTGCTAACTGAAGTAGTTGGATCGAAAAATAAACTTTTTTCTTTCTCATGCCTCACCCTTAAGGAATATATTACTTCTTCAATTTCAGGATGAATATCTATAGGCCTAGCTTTTAAATGCTGAAACAATTTATCAACATGAGCAGTAGGTAAATAATCAAACAATTCTAAGGGATTTTCTCTCAAACCCATGCCCAGGTGATAACGATTTTTGTCCCAATAATTTGGATCAAGAAGGGCCAATTTTTGATAAGCCTTTATTAAAGCTCTTAGTTGAGGGCCCAAGGCTTCGGTGTTTACGGATAAATACTCGTGATAACCATGTTCGTGAGAAACTAAATAATTATCCGCTAAATTGAGCCGTATAAGGTCCTTAGTAACGGGTTCAAAAAAAAACTCTTTTATATTTGGATCTGCAGCAAGGACATCAACTTCAGTTTTAGTAAAATTCCTCGAAATCCAAAGCAAAAGCTTTCTCCTAGAATAAACATCCAAGCTTTCTAAATTCTGAATCAGCAATTGATCAATTTTTTTAATATCAGAGGGAGAACCTTTAGAAAGTTGTCGTAGTTTCAATAAAACTCGAACTGACTCTAACTCCAAACCTTCAACGGAAAGCATTTTTCTAAAATCATTCTCAACTTTTTTGCTTAAAAGAGTTCGTATCAATAAATCACCCTCTAAGCTTTCTTGAGTAAGATGGGCCAAATCTTCAAAAAAAGAAATTTTTACACCCATCTCTGTTGGCTTAAGAGGAATCTTTAATAGTTTTTCAATCACCTCAGCATTTACAAGTGCAAGCGCATCCTTTTTGGCGTTTCCAGAATCTAATTGCGATGACATTACATTGTTTAATCGATCGATATCTTGATCAATAGGAACAGAACGTTTTCTCGATTCATAGCGGGAAAGACCTATAGCCCGTCCCACCCCTCGCGACCACATATTTTGAGAATATGAAGAAAGCTCTGAAGTAAAAAGTCTCTTCACTGCTTCTTTATCTAAGTTCTGAGCGAATTCTAATGTTGTTTGTATCTGCAAAGCTTTCATTTCTTCAACTCGGCTCGCTCCTCTGGGATCAGAGGCATGAATGTGCGCATTCAAATGTGGTCTCTGCTTTCCAGAGGCCCGAATAGAACTTAGATGTTTAAATAATTCTTCAGCTTCAGTTTCACTTGAAGCAAAAAGCCTAAGTAATTTTTTTATGTCACTCTTGGCTATTGCTGCTGTTACTGTACCCTTATGTCGGATTTCAACTTTCGGAGGTGTAAAGCCTTGCTCCCAACTTATCTCAAACCTATCTAAGAGATCTTCTACTTCAAGTGGCAACATTTTTTTTCGGCTCAACACTACGCCTATCTCTGGTAAATCTTTATTTTTGATATCGTAGTGAGTGATTTTATCTAAATCATTCACTTCAAAATATTCGCGAATAGGGGCACCTACTTTGAAATATTCTAAGTCAAATTCAAGTTCGGCTGCTAGACGTGGCTGTGCTTCTAATACACCCACAAAAGTGCAAAAGAATAAGAAGAGAATTTTCAAAAACACGCAGTAGTTTTATCGGAATTTTGACTCAGCTACTGAAGTCAATAAAAGGACGATTAGCTTGGAGTTAGTTTATAAAGAAATGAAAAAATTTGGGGCCGGGGATCAGTATTGGGGAGGACTGGACAACCCCCGGCCTCATGCTTCTCAGGGGTTTAGGCTTTTTAGGACCGACCCCCGAACGGCTGAACCCTTTATAGAGAATGCATGCCTATAAAATCAACCATCTGATTATTTTTAACGTCTTCCGGCGTCATAAGACGCTACATGTAGGGCTTAAATTTACAGTGAGAATTTGAATTGCCAATAGACTTGCTGCCTTAGTAGCTTTTTTCCCACATGGGTGGACTTAACACACAACAATCCGCAGCGAGTTCGCACGTACAAGGCCCTGCACTCGTTGTAGCAGGCGCAGGATCTGGAAAAACACGCGTACTCACTTTACGCATTGCGAATCTCATTCAGGAAGGCCACGCGTTCCCTGCAGAAATTCTTGCTCTTACTTTTACGAACAAAGCCGCAAAAGAAATGCGCGAACGAGTGCGAAAGATGCTTGAAACGGTTGCTCCAGAGGTTGCGGATCAAGTTTTTCTTTCAACTTTTCATAGTGCCGGAGTGCGTTGGCTAAGAAAGTACGGCTACGTATTTAATTTACCGCCACATTTTACGATTTTTGACGACTCTGACCAAAACACATTGGTGAAAGAAGTTTTAAAAGAAATGGGTCTTGCGGAAGAAGAACTTTCACCCAAATTTGTATTAGAAAATTTTGATCGACTCAAAAACGATGGCATCAACCCAAGCGAGCATAGCTTTCTAGAAATACGCTATCCCGCTCACAGAGAAAAACTTAAAAGTATTGCAAAACTTTATGAAAAGAAAAAAGAGCTAAGCTCAGCGCTCGATTTTGGTGACTTACTTTTAAAAACATACGAACTTTTGGAGAAATTTCCAGAGATTCGTGAAGACTTACAAAACAACTATCCCTACATTCTTGTAGATGAGTACCAAGATACAAACGCGGTTCAGTATAAAATACTAAAACTCCTCTCAGAAAAATATAAAAACCTTTTTGTTGTAGGTGACGAAGACCAATCCATTTACAAGTGGCGGGGAGCGGACATTCGCAATATCCGAGAATTTGAGCGCGATTACCCCAATGCCAAAATCTACAAATTAGAGCAGAATTACCGCTCTACACAAAATATTCTCGATGTAGCAAACGCTGTAATTGCCAATAACATTCAACGCCGCGAGAAAGAACTCTTCACAGACGCGGGAGAAGGAGAACTTGTCCAAGTTCACACCTTCGGCACGGACTTTGATGAAGCTCGTTGGGTGATAAAGCGCGTTGCTAAGCTCGTGCGCGAAGGCACATGTCCTTCAAAAATCGCATTGCTTTATCGCAGTCACTCAATCTCTCGTCTTTTCGAGGATAGTTTGCGCGTTGAGCGTATCCCTTATGTCATCTACGGGGGTTATAAGTTCTATGACCGTGCAGAAGTAAAAGATGCGCTTTCTTACTTACGACTACTTGTTAACCCACGCGACGAAGTGGCTTTCTTTAGAATTGTAAACACCCCTGCAAGAGGCATTGGCCCTACAAGTATGGATAAAATTCGAGAGATGGCTCTACAAGAAAGAGTTTCACACTTAGAAGCTATGTCTATGATGGCCTCTGGCCACGGCGGCCTCAGCGCTGGAACTCAAAAGAAATTTCAAGTCTTCATAAAACTCATTGCAGAACTCCAAGAAGAACTTCGCGATTCTCGCCTATCTGATTTTTACGCTACTTTGCTTGATAAGAGTGGCTATCGAAAATTCCTGATGGACCAAAATACAGTGGAAGCCGCCACCAAGCTCGATAACTTGGAAGAACTTCGCAACGTATTGGTTGATTATGAAACCCAAAATCCAGAAGGTGGCTTAGAAGATTTCTTGCAGCAAACAAGTTTATCTACAGATTTTGATAAAGCGAATCCAGAGTTTTCGGTTCAAATGATGACCCTTCACTCTTCTAAAGGACTCGAGTTTCCTCATGTTTTTGTTTTGGGATTAGAAGAGGGAATATTCCCTTCCAAAATGTCTCTTGGTCTTAATAGCGGAGAAGACGAAGTCGATGAGGAACGTCGCCTTTGTTATGTGGGAATCACACGTGCAGAAAAACAACTCTACCTTACTCATGCTAAAGTCCGAAGAGTCTATGGTCGTCTTCAAATTCAGAGACCATCAAGATTTCTAGCAGAAATGCCCAAGCTTAAAATCGCACTTGAGGACCACAGCGATGACACTTCAAAGCGCTCTTGGGACCGCTTTGATTCCTCCGATGATAGAAGTTACTTCGGAGACAACAACTACGGCAGCAGCTCTTCAAACTCTAATTCCACTTGGGCAGATTCTTCTTTTTCTCAAGAAAGTTATGAAGCCGTTGATGACGAATATAAAGTTGGAAAATCTGTCGAACACCCCGACTTTGGACGTGGTGTGATTAAATCTCGCACCGGTGTAGGCGATGCTACTAAAGTTCAAGTAGAGTTTAGAGGATTTGGCACTCGTAAGTTTTTGACAAAATTTGCAAAACTTCGCGTTCTAGAAAGTAGATAATGAAATGAACACAATGTGTTCGGAGGACTTTATGAAACAAGTATGGATCAATGCACTTACAGACGCTCAAGTAGCACTTCAATCTTTTATAGCTAACGAAAAATTAATTGCACAGTGCTCTGCTTTGGGTGATGCAATTGTAAAATGTTTTAAAGAAGATAATAAAATTCTCATTTGTGGAAACGGGGGATCTCATTGTGACGCTCTACATTTTGCAGAAGAGTTCACGGGTCGATACCGGGGAAATCGCAAAGCCCTGCCTGTTCTAGCACTCGGTGAGGCAGCACATACCACCTGTGTCTCTAACGACTTTGGCTTTGAACACGTGTTTTCACGGCAAGTTGAAGCCTTTGGAAAAAAGGGCGACCTTTTAATTGCCATGAGCACGAGCGGAAATTCTCCAAATATTTTGAAAGCTTTAGAAGTAGCTAAAAGCAAAGGTCTTGGCACATGGAGCTTACTTGGGAAAGATGGTGGAGCAGCTTTAGGTCTGAGCCAAGAAGCTATTGTAGTTCCGGGCAAAACTGCAGATCGCATTCAAGAGTTACACATGCAGATTTTACACATCAGCATTGAGCATGCAGAACGAATTCTTTTTCCAGAAAATTACTAAGGCCACTTAATGCGTTGGAGTGTATTTTTCTTTTTTTTACTAAGTTTGCTTACCACTTTAGCAAATGCAGTCGATATTGCATTTTTTATACGCACACGCCCCGATGGCACTCTAGAAGTTTATGAAGAGGGCACACAGTTCTCTCATGTAGCTATACGAGTGGGCGATCAATGGCTTGAAGCCCACCCCTATTACGGAGTTCATCTTACTCAGAACAACTCCAACATGGGCACAATTTCTAGAATTTATTCTGATCATACAATACCCGAGCCCAACCAAGATTTTTTAGATAAAGTTTTGGGAAAAAAATATTTCTTATTTGCAGATTGGTATGATCCAGAGGTTTTTAACTGCACCAAACTCGTAGCAATGTATTTAGACATTGAGCCCAATCCTATGAGCTTTGATCCGCTTATTTGGGGCAATCGCTTCCACGAATATCTTGGAAAACCTGGGCTCTCTCTCTTAGAAGTTGAAAGTGAATTACAAGAGAGATCATTTAAGCCAGTTGAAGTTAGTAGCTGTCGTACAAAATTAATTTAAGGCGTAGCTTGCAAAAGTAATTCTCTTAAACCTAACAGGCTTTTCCAAAATGAAACTTTATATGTATCTACTTTATTCGATCTTGGTTTTTTTATAACCAAATCAAGGTGATCACAATTTAACTTATAAGAAGGGGCTTCCGTAAAGGCTTCGTGACGGGCCTGTGAGAGCGGAATAACACCATCGCCTGTGAAATTTCTACCAGGAACTTTAAGCTCCTTAGACCAATCTTTTATATCTTCATCACCTGCTATAAAAATTATTTTTCTAAGTTTTTTACTTAAGGCTTCTAAGTCAATTTCACTGTAGATGTCTAAAACCGCTTGCGTACGAACCGACTTCATTCCTTCTCCAAGAACAACCTTTGAATTTACAGACGGCATAAAGAAAAAGAGAATAGAAAAAAACTTAAGAGGTTGTCCGCTCTCATCAAACAATTCATCGGCAGTTGAAGTTCCCATTACAGGAGCCTGAAGGATACTTACCAATGACACTGCTTCAGAATTGCAAAGGTCGGGCCTGCTAAGACAAGCCAAAAACAATTCAAGACCTCCTTTACTGTGTCCGAGCAAAAGTAGCTTTGGATCTGTAGGCTTCCAAGCTGCGATCTTTTCTTCTAACAAATCAACAATACTAAGTGCATTTTCTTCTGCTGATGCTAAAGAATTTGGCCAATAAACATTCAATTCTATTTTGCCTTGAGATTCAGCTGCAATCTTTTCAAGCTCCTGGAAGGAATCTTTCTTTTCAAATTCTGAATTGATTCCTGGAAAAACAAGGAGATCTGTTTCTTTTAGGTCAAAGGCAGGAGTTCCCACATTATTTTGCTCTTGAATGGTGTTTTCTAAAAAAGGACTCCATGGATTTATCTGGGGGGACTGAGAATAAAGATAAAAGCTTCCAAAAAATGTTGCCCATAAGCTCCACTTAATTAAGACATTTTGCACAACATATTTGCTAACAGTCCCCCATCTAAGACTCGACTTTATTTTTCTGTTAGGCCGTGTCTTTAGCCAATAGGGCCCTTTTCGTTAATCGGGTGTCTAAAATCTAGACAGATTATTCCTTTAAATATCAAACGCTTAGTTTGGCACAAAGCGTGCATTCACTAGCTTGTATGAAAAACTTACAGTTTCTAATTCTTGGACTTGTTGTGGCGCTTGGAGCCTGCGGAAAGAAATCTTCTGGAAGCAATACAACTTATAATCCCAACTCCCCCTATACCCAGCCGCAATATTCTCCTCCTGCACACAATTGGAATAGCTATGCACCTGGATATATCCCACAAGGAAACTGTGGATACCAACCTTCTCTTCCTTCAAACTGTTACGGAACCTACAATGGCTATAATTATTGTGGAAACCAGTGGTACTACTACTGGAACAATAACTACTGGTCTTTTCCAGCTAACGGATCTTGTGGAAACTCAGGTGGCGGAAATAACAACGGCGGAAACTACGATGACGATGACTGGTGGAATAGCGATGACGATAGCGACGATGATGACTGCGGAAGCAGCAGCGGTTGCGGTTCTAATGGTGGCGGAAGCGTTACCAACTACAGCTCAGGTTGGAAAAAAATCTGGGGCATCATGGGAAGCAGTGAGCACAAATACATCACAGTCACTGCCCCTAAAAGTGGCACTTACTACATTTCTTTCAAAGGTGATTACACAGGTAAAAGTCAGTCTAAAGAAAAGTTAACAACTTACTTCTCAGGTGGGAATCATCACTCAATCAAAGACCTCGACCAATCTCATACGGGTTCTGGCGAAGTTCAACGTAGCTGTAAAGTAAACGTAAACTTCAAACTCAAAGGTGGCGAAACTTATAAGATCTACCTTAAAGGGACTGAACAAAGTGTGAACGATACTTACCTAAGAATCACAAGCTACTGGCCTGGAGATATATCTAAGCTCTGTAACTAGGACCCCTCCCCCCTCAAACCTAGTTACAGTTCTTCGAAGCGGAAGTTTGGCTGCAAAGCCAGACTTCCGTTTACCCTTATTCAAAGCTCTACTTTATTTTCTGATTTTATTTTTTCATTTTTTAGAGCGGCTGTAATAGCAACCTCGCTAATAAGAACTTTCATTTGTTCCTGCATTCGGTTCAAAGCTAAAGTCGCGTAAAAAGCATAAAGAAAGAGAAAACCAAATAAGCCTATATAAATAGTGTGGCGTGCATCCGAAAATCCAAACACAGTGTCAGAAACCCACTTAAAGACAGGCTCGGCCCATACAACTGCCAACATAAAAAGAGCAAAAGAAATCCATAGTTGAGCATAAAATGGTTTTAAAAATTCACGACGAACTTTTTTTAAAACGACATATAAAAAAATCAAACTAAATAAAGTTATAACGATTTTAATTTGTATTCCCATAAGTTCCTTAAAGCTTCTTCAATACCGGTTTTTGCAAATAACAACTGCCCAAAGTAAGCAGCCCCGCAAAAACAAATTTAAAGGATGAGAAAAATTGAAATTCAGACTTTCCATGAATACGCGCTCGCATTTCTGTTGGTACCTCTCGTATGCGCATTCCAGCAAAACTTGAAATCACGAGCAACTGCATGGGATCAATCACTTCATGAGGAAACTTATTTGAAAAAATGCGAATAACCTTTTTACTATAAGCTCTAAATCCCGATGTTGAATCTGTAATTTTTTCTCCGGTCAGTGAGCGAATTAAATAATTAAAGGTTTTAATTCCAATACGTCGCAAAAAGGTAGATTGAAAGCCTTGCTTATCTAAATAACGAGAACCAATTACATAATCAGATTCATTTTTAAGTATAGGTGCAAGAATATGAGGAATCTCACTGGCAATGTGTTGGCCATCGCCGTCAAATTGAACCAAAAAATCTACATCCATTTTATGAGCCAATCGAAAGTAACTTAAGACCGTTCCCATTGAGCCCCCATTGTTTATGCAATGGCGCACAAGAGTTACCCCGCCTATATCGTCAACAACTTCTGGGGTTTGATCACTCGATGCATTATCAATAACGGCTAAATGAATTTCGAGGTTTTTTTGAGTCGCTACAAAGTCCTTTAATTCCTTAAGGACCATAGGAAGATTTTTCTCTTCATTGTAGGCAATAACAGTAATTAAACCCCGCATAGTACGCATGATTGTAGCTTGTAATGAGTGGCCACTCTATGCAATCTTAGAGCAAAGTGAAAGACATATTTGTATATGGCACAGGCGGACACGCCCGAGTATTGGCCGACCTTATAAAAAATTGCAGTGAATACAAGCTCAGTGGCTTTATCACTCAGGAAGAGGCACCCTCGGGGCTACTTTTAGGCGTTCCGCTCATTTCAGAGAAAAGCTTTCAAATAGTAGATGGTATGGCACTAGCCCTAGGCATTGGTGACAATGCAGCACGAGCCGAGGTCTATAATAAAATAAAAGCTCTTAATTCGAATGCTTTTTTTCCATCACTTATCCACAGTTCCGCCCTTATTGCCTCAAATGTAAAAATTGAAGAAGGCGCAGTATGTATGGCTGGAACAATTGTTCAAAGCGGGAGTCATTTAGGAATACAATGCCTCGTAAACACAGGGGCTCAAATAGATCATGATGCAAAAATTGGAAACTTTTCTTCAATTGGGCCCAAAGCTGCACTTGGAGGCAACGTACACATTGGTGACTACAGCTCTATTGGCTTAGGAGCGCTTATCAAACATGGCATCCACATTGGCAATGATTGTGTCGTTGGAATGGGTTCAGTCGTTTTAAAAGATCTTGTTCAAAATGCTTTGGCTTTTGGAAATCCTTGTAGAATTGTGGGCCAACGTAAACGTGAGGACCGCTATCTATGAGCCTAGTGTTAGATATTCTAAAAAGAGTTCAATCGGTTATTCCCACCCCCGCTGACTTACACACACCCAATCTCTCCTCTCTAGAGAGTGAAAAAGTAGCCGAATGTTTAGAAAGTACATTTGTTTCCTCTGTAGGGGCATTCACAAATAAAGTCGAAGAAGAACTTTGTAAAATTACAAAAAGTCCCTTTGCTATTGTAACTTCTACAGGCACCTCTGCTCTTCACCTTAGCCTCCACGCTTTAGGTGTAGGCACTGGTGACTTAGTACTTGTTCCCAACATGACATTTGTCGCCACAGCCAATGCAGTGCTCTATACAGGAGCCAAGCCATTATTTATAGATATTGAAACAGAGAGTTTAGGGGTCTGCCCTTTAAAACTTGCAGATTTTCTTAAGAAAGAATGTTCCGTAAAAAATGATCTGTGTGTTCACAACAAAAGTAATGCAGCAATCAAAGCCCTTTGTGTTGTCCATGTTTTTGGCTTCGCTGCTAAACTTTCCGAACTTTTAGAACTCTGTAAGAAGTACAAAATCCATTTAGTTGAAGACAGTGCGGAGTCATTAGGAAGTTATTACAAAAAACAACACACGGGTACTTTGGGCACTCTTGGCACACTGAGCTTTAATGGAAATAAAATTGCCACTGCAGGTGGTGGTGGAGCTATTTTATGTTCAGATCCTAAGCTTGCACAAAAAATAAAACATCTCAGCACCACTGCCAAAATCGTACCTGCAGATAAAGTATCATTCTCTCACGATGTCATGGGCTTTAATTACCGTATGCCCAATCTGAACGCGGCCTTACTTTATGCGCAACTTTTGCGCCTGCCTGAGTTTTTGGAGAAGAAAAAACTCTTACACAAAAAATACCTTGCAGCATTTTCTGGTTGCGAATTTGCGGAGCTTTTAACTTCTCATGAGGAAAATTCTGCAAACTACTGGCTCAACACGTTGATCCTTAAGCCCGCTTATCAAAAACATCAAAAAGAACTTTTAACAGCATTTATTGATGCCAAGATACAAGCTCGTCCACCTTGGGATTTAATGAACACACTTGCGTATTTAAAAGAAAGCCCTCGCGCAGCTGATCTCAGCACAGCTGAATCTATGCGAGAACGCATCATAAATCTGCCAAGTAGCTCACAGCAAAAAACACTTTAAAAACTACACATTGTAAACGTTGGGTTTGTACTGAGTGTGACGAGTTTTAAACCATTCTATGGTTTCTCTGAGTGCCATTTCAAACGTATAAGAAGGAGCCCAGCCCGAGGCTTTGGTCAGCTTTGAGTTATCGCACACCAAACGACGTACTTCAGATTTTTCAGGGCGCACTCTTTGCTCACTTTGTTTTATTTCAATTTCTTGACCGATAATCTTAGAAATCATCGTTACTAAATCTCCAATTGAAATCTCAGTGTTCATTCCAATATTTGTTGCTTCACCAGAAAGCACTCCACACTTGGAAATTGCAATCATTCCTGCTGCTGTGTCTTTTACATAAGTAAAATCACGCGTTGGAGTGAGGTCACCCAACTCAAGAGTTTTCATTCCTGAAAGGATTTGTGTAATAACAGTTGGGATAATTGCACGTGCAGACTGCCTCGGTCCAAAAGTATTGAACGGGCGCACAACTTTAACGGGCAAGCCGAAAGACTTATGGTAACTCAGTGCTAGTTGATCAGCTCCAATTTTAGTAGCCGCATAGGGAGACTGACCAACAGCTGGGTGAAATTCATCGATGGGCACAGTTTGAGCCGAACCATACGTTTCGCTCGTTGAAGTCACCATGACATTCCCAACGTTATTCTTAAGTGCAGCTTGTACAACATTATAAGTACCTTCAACATTGGTGCGCACATACGCGATTGGAGAAACATAAGAATAGGGAATGCCAATAAGAGCTGCTAAATGAAAGACTTCCTGACAACCTTTAATCGCTTGTTCAACTGAATCGTAATCTCGTATATCACCCGAGATGATTTCTATCTGATCTTTAACAGGAGACTCTTCGAGCCAACCCCAATGATTGTTAGAGTTGTAGTGAATAAATGCTTTTACTTGTGCGCCTTCTTTTACAAGTGCCTCCACTAAGTGTGAACCTATGAAGCCCCCTGCGCCTGTTACCAAAACTTTTTTGCTCATTTTGCATCATCCTTGAAGTGAGTATCATAAATTGATTGTGCCTTCTCAAAATCATCCATTCGGCCGATATCAATCCAGTAATCTTTGATCATATATTTCGCTACAGGCTTTTTGCTTGTAATCATAGAAGTGATCAAACTATCCATACCGTAGTAAGTGTCCTCAGGAATTAAGTCTAAAATTTCGGGCTTGAAGCAATAAACACCCGCTAAAATATTCATTTTAATGTCGGGCTTTTCATAAATTGAAGTCACGTAATCGCCTTCGTATATAATGTTTCCAAAAGCGAAGGGAGTGATAAGTTCTTTAATGCCAACCGTTAAGAGTGCATCTGTTTGAATGGAAAATTTGTAAAACTCTTCCAAGTTTAAAAGAGTTAAAATGTCGCCATTGATTACAATAAAAGGCTCGTTTAATTCTTTTGATAAAAGCTTAAGTGGACCTGCTGTCCCAAGAGCTTTTGTTTCTTGGCTAACTTTTAATTTAACCCCTAGAGCACTTCCATCTCCAAAAAAACTTTCAAAATATTGTGAACGATAATTTGTGGCGAGAATAACCTCGTCAAATCCATATTTTTTTAAACACTGAATTTGAATTTCCAACACGGACTTATCTCCAATAGGCAACAACGGCTTAGGGATAACTTTTGTGAAGGGAGCCAGACGGGTACCAAGGCCCCCTGCTAGAATAACGGCTTTCATATACAGGCTCACTAAACAGGCAAACGGGGCTATAGTCAACGAAGTCTGCAGCTAGGCTCAAGCGACTTAGGTATGCGAGATGATTCAAAAAAAACTCGTTCTGGCAAAGACAAATATGAAATTACAAGGGGCTCCAAGCCCCCGGCCAATGTATTTGGCAGTATATAACTCTTACATAGACTCGGATTAAACTGTGCCCTGTACGACTGTAATTGCTCACATTGCTCTGCATACTTTAAGCAAATCTGCGTCCTTTGAGCTAAAGAATCTGCTCCTCCTTTGAATCGCAAGAGCTCTTCAACACTGCGAGCAATCAACAAAGCTCCAAAAACTAAAATCAAAGCGGGAACAAAATGCTTATGATTCCAAAGCTTCTTTTTCAAATCTTCTAGATACAAAGCTCTGACCATGAAGGGTACTAATAGAGGAATAATATATCGATTGATGGATGGAAACGCCTCAGGCGAGTTTACTCCAGCAAACAAAACAAAATAAATTAAGAATAAATAACTTATGTTACCCAAATAAAAGATGAGCCAAAACTTTTCCTTTTTCCATAAGTACACGGCTAAAACCAAAGACGCTGCAGAAAGTAAATTATGACTTTTAAACGCACTCCATAAAAAATAAAAAACCCTTTGAAAACTCCAAAGATTTGAATCGTAAGCAATGCGATATGAAGGTGAGGGGACAAGCTCCCCTTTGAACAAAAATCTTTCCAAGGCGAAACTCAAAAAGGTAAGAGCCGCCATGAACAAAAGTGCTTTGAAAAATTCTTTTTTGTCTTTCTGAGATTTAAATAAAAGGGAAAGGGAAAAAGCTAAAAGAGCAATAATAAGTGAAACCCATAAAATAGGCTTTAAAAACACGGTGCCTACAAGTGCTATACTCGCTACAATCCATTTTTTATTGAGTAACGCTATAATAAATGCGGCGTAAGCAAAGGCAGCAATTAAATCTACATAAGCTCCCAACGTAAGCTGTCCCCATGTTCCAGGACTTATAAGTAAAAGAAAAAATATAAGGATTAAAAAATCAAAAGATTTTGTTAGCGAGTGACTTCTCAATTTTAAGAGTACAAATGCTATCAACAAAAAGACACCGATGAGCGTACATACCCCCAAAGCAATATCGCTAAAATAAGTTGGGGAAATTAAGTAATTTAAATAACCGTAAGCCGCACCTAAAATAGATTCGTAAGAAAAATGAAGTGGAGTATCAGCTCCTGAGAAAAAAAAATTCCCTGTAGCCCATACACTCTTAGCTTGCATTCCCCAAAGCGAAAAATAATCCCAAGCAAAAAAACCACGAGTTGCAGCTAAAATAAGGACAAGTGTTGCAAAAACAGAAATAAAAAGAACTATTGTGTGTTTCTTCAAGCTATGTCCCTACAAATATAACTTCTGGCTCAAGCTGAATCTGAAACTTGGAGTCTACAGTCTCTTGAATTTTTTGAATCAAAGAACGAACATCTGAAGACTTCGCATTACCCTTATTCAAAATGAAATTGGCGTGTTTAAGAGAAATTTCTGCGCCACCTATCGTAGTTCCTTTAAGACCACAGGCTTCGATTAAGCGCCCTGCACCTTTTTCGCTGTGAGCAGGATTCTTAAAAACGCTCCCACAGTTAGGAAGTTCTAAGGGTTGTCGCAAACCTCTGTAGCTATAAATTTCATCTATTTTAGATAGTATTTCATTCTGAGAAGTATTTTTATTAAGTTTAATTCGCACAGTGCTCACGATGGTTTTTCCATCTAAGAGTCCTTCTCCGTGTCCCCTGTATTTAAAACCAATCTCATCGTTTTTAAGAGAGTAAATTTGTTTTTTAAGAGATACAAATTCTACTTCTGAAATGACCTCTCCATAACTGCCCCACTTGGTGCCTGCGTTCATAAAAACAGCTCCACCCAAAGAACCTGGAATACCTGCAGAGAACTCCAGACCGCCCCAATTTCTTTTAACGGCGATGTCCAACAATTTAGCTTTTGAAAAACTAGCTGGAACTTCTATAAGAACTTGTGTCTGGTCTTCGCTTAGAACCTTTACGTCTGTATCTTTATGGATCAAGCTGGGACCCATCCACAAAATCACCCCTGCAAAACCTTTGTCAGAAATGAGCAAATTTGTACCACTTCCAAGGATGAAAAGTGGGAGAGAGTTTTTCTCAGTTATTTCTAAAAATTTGAGCAAGTCTTGCGAATGAGTAGGCGTATAAAAATACTTTGCGAGACCACCAATTTTATAAGCAACACGCTGAGAAAGATCTTTATTTTCTTCAACGACTCCAGCGAGTCCCTTAAAAATTGAATCCACGGGCTAAGACTCCACTAACTTTGTTGCGAATTTTGAGATGTCGCCTGCACCCAAAAAAAAGATTGGTCCAAAGTCCTCGGTGGCTGCCATTTTCTCTAAGTGTTTTTCTAACTCTGTAAAATCGGCACAATATCCTTTGTGATCATGACTGATGTGTTCGGAAAAGTTTTCACCATCGAAACTTTCATCTTCTGGAGTACGATGTTCGCCTCCAGCATACACAGGAAGTGTAATTAGAAGATCTGCTTTGTTGAAACAATTCTTAAAATCATACCAAAGTAAACGCGTTCGTGAATATCGATGGGGTTGAAAGACCACCAAAACTTTTTCATCCTTAAATACTTCTTTTGTCGCCTCTAAGGTTGCGCTTACTTCCGTAGGGTGATGGCCATAATCTTCGTATATTAAATGATTCTTCCAAGTTCCTTTTTTTTCAAAACGTCTTGCAACGCCTTCAAAAGAACCCAGAGCCCTTGCAATAACTTCAGCAGCAATTCCTAGCTCTAAACACAACAAAGCTGCCGCTACTGCATTGGAGATATTATGTTTACCTGGAACTTTAAGTTGAGTTTCAAAAAGAACCTTTTCATTAGGGCAAAGTACTCTAAAACGCGGAAAAGCCGCAGAATCCAGTACTTCAATACGATGCGAATTTTCAATTTTATTAAAACCGTACCATTTAGATGGTTTACGAATTTGATCGCGCATCTCTAAAAGCAAAGGACTATCCGAACATAAAATGGTGCAACCATAAAAAGGAATACGTTCAATAAAGTCAAAAAACGTTTTCTGTAAAGTCTCAATGCTGCCGTAATGATCTAAGTGCTCTCGGTCAATATTGGTAACAATGGCAACTTCGGGTGATAAATGCAAAAAGCTTCCATCACTTTCATCAGACTCGGCGACTAACCATTCTCCACCACCCCATGCGGCGTTAGATCCAATAGCCGCAAACTGACCCCCAATAACAATAGTTGGCTCTTTGCCAGCTTCTTTAAGAATTGAAGAGACCATACCTGTTGTAGTGGTTTTACCGTGACTACCCGCCACAGAAATACCTCTCTTTAAACGCATCAGCTCCGCAAGCATTTCTGCTCTGCGAATAACTGGAATTTGATGAGCGCGCGCATAAGCCCACTCAGGATTTGTGCTTTTTACCGCATTTGAATAAACAACTACATCGGGCCGGCAATTTTCAAAAATTTTCTCGGAATGTCCCTTTTGAATTTGAACACCTAATTTTTGAAGCTTTTTAATTTGATCATTTTCGCTCAGATCAGAGCCAGTAACTTTATGCCCTAACTGATGTAACAATTCAGCAATGCCGGACATCCCTATGCCACCAATACCGATAAAATGAACTTGGCAGCTGCGTCCTCTTAATGACATATGGGCAAAGCCTATCAGAGCTCAGCTAAAATTTCAGATACTATTTTTTGAGCTGCATTGGGCCGTGCAAAAGATCCAAGATTTTCGGACATTTTTTTACGGTATTCATAGGAGTTAGGTGCAGCGATCATTTGATGAAGTTCATCCTCAAGCTTTTTCTCAAAGTCCTTCTCTTTTTCGTCTACCAAAAGAGCAGCTCCGGCGACTGCCCACAAGCGAGCGTTTACCCTTTGGTGGTCATCGGCTGCTTGGGGAAAGGGAACTAAAATACTGGGTATCTGAGTTAAACTTAATTCGGTTAAGGTCATGGCCCCTGCTCGCGCAATCACCACATCTGCCCACTCTAAACGCTTAGGCATATCTTCAACAAAAGCACTCACAACACAGTCGTCACCTAAATTTAAAGATTTTTTGAGCTCCATAGCATCTTCTAAATTTTTATCGCCACTTTGTAGAAACAAATTCAATTCGTCGCCTCGATTCTTTAAGCGACTAAAGGCATTCAATCCTACGTGACACAATATTCTTGCCCCTTGTGAGCCTCCAAGAATCAGTAAATTTTTAGCTTCTTTACGAATAGTGTTCGCTTTAAAAACTCCCCAGACCGGATTTCCAGTTTCTTCTGTAGGACAATGAAACTTTTTCAAAGCATCACTACCGGCGACTGTGAACGCTTTACGAGCAAAACGACTTAAAATACAATTTGAAATTCCAGCTCGAATATTGGGTTCCAATAGAAAAATAGGAACCGACCTTAACCAACACGCCAAGCCCACAGGCATGGAGACATATCCCCCTACAGATATAAGTGCTGTTGGACGCTCTTGGGGAATAAGTTTCCAAATTGAAAAAGTAGAGCGCGCCAAAGAAAAAAGAGAGGCAACGCGATCCATCACCCCACGCCCTTTCCACTGTTTGGCATTTAAAAATTTAATTTGATACCCATGACGAGGAACAATTTTTTCTTCTAATCGATCTTTTGTTCCAAAAAAAGTAATACGAACATTTGATTCTAACTCTTGAATCTTTCTAGCAACTGCAAGGCCAGGAAAAATATGTCCGCCTGTACCCGCTGCAACTATCCAAATATTTTTTTCAGGCGCTGAGCTCATGCTGCGACCCCCTTATGCTGTTAATTTTTTTTCACTAGCCCCAGCTACTGACTGTACCAGACCGCATAAGATCAGGGAAGAGAGCAAGCTCGATCCCCCCATCGAGACAAAAGGCAAAGGCAAGCCTTTTGTTGGAAGTAAAGACAAGACAACCGCTAAATTTAAAATAGCCTGAAATCCGAGAAGCAAAGTAGCTCCTGATGCTAATAAATAATGTGAAGGTTCAGCAGCTTGTTCTGCAATTTTCAAACCCCTCATAACCATCAAACCATAAAGTAAAAGAATAAGAGTAAAACCAATAACCCCAACTTCTTCTGCTAAGATTGAAGCAATAAAATCTGTTTTAACTTCAGGTAAAAAATATAACTTCGACTGGCTGTTTCCTAAGCCTACCCCAAACCAACCTCCACGATAAAAAGCAATAAACGACTGTACAATTTGATAGTTAGTGTCTTGAGGATCTCGCCACGGATCCATAAAGGAAACTAGACGCTTCACACGATAAGGCTGGGCTAAAAGTAAAGTTACAAATCCAACAATGGAAACCCCTCCCATTATTAAAAGATTTTTCCACGGTGCACCTGCTAAAAAAACTAAAGACAAAATGACCAGCGCCAAGATGACGGAATTACCAAAGTCAGGTTGCTTTAAGAATAAAATTAAAAAGACTCCTAACACGGCAAATGGAACAACAAGTTCTTCTTTCCATTTATTGAAAATATTACGAGATCGAGAAAGACGAGCTGCAAAAAAAACAATCAAAGTGATTTTAGCAAATTCCGAGGGCTGAAATCTAAAATCACCAATACTCAACCAACGAGTTCCGCCCTTAGTAGAAAAACCAAGTCCGGGAATGAGTATTGCCGCTAAAAAAATAAAAGTAACGGCCACTAAATAGGGCGAAAGTTTTAAAATTGTTTTAGGCGGCAAGTGCGAAATAAACAGCATAAAAACAAAACCGATACCGGAGAAAATTAACTGTTTACGTAAAAAATGCAGAGAGTCGCCATAAAGATCAATACCCTGAACACTCGACACGCTGTAAAGAGTTATCAAGCCTACAAGCGACAAAGCAAAAGTCATCCAGAAAAACGCCACATCCTTTGGCCAAAATCGCATACCTATAGAATGCCTCGATTTGGATTGCTCTAGTAGCCAATTTTGTTACTCTTCTACCTATGAGCTTTATTCTTGCGATTGACCAAGGAACAACCTCTAGCCGAGCCTTTATTTATAACTCTCGTTTTGAGCGAATAGGCATTGGCCAAAAAGCCTTTCAACAATACTTTCCCCAGCCGGGATGGGTAGAACATAATCTAGATGAAATTTGGGAAAGTGTGCGTCTCGCAATTCGCGATGCTATTTCAAGCGTCAAAGATCCAGACTTTGATGTCAAAAAAATTGCTGCCATTGGAATTACCAATCAACGCGAAACATTTGGACTTTGGGACAAAGTAACCCACAAACCTGTTGCGAAAGCCATTGTTTGGCAAGACCGCAGATCCTCTGAGTATTGCCGAAAACTTCAAAAGTCTTCTTCAGCTAAAAAAATTATAAGTCTAACGGGACTTGTACTCGATCCATATTTTTCTGGAACTAAACTCGCTCTGCAACTTAAGGAAATTAAAAACAAAGAAAATCTGGCATTTGGCAATATAGATACTTTTCTTCTTTGGAAACTAAGCAACGGCACAGCTCACGCCACAGATGTTTCTAATGCATCACGTACTTTGCTCATGAACATCAAAACCCTTAAATGGGATCCCTTCCTCTTAAAAACTTTTGGTGTGCCCACTTCTATACTTCCAGAAATTTTATCTTCTGATGCAAAATTTGGAGTTACGAATGGACTAGATTTTTTACCCAATGGAATACCCATTCATGGCATTTTGGGAGACCAACAAGCCGCACTCTTTGGACAAAATTGCTTGGAGATGGGCGAAGGAAAAATAACCTACGGAACGGGTGCCTTCATGCTGGTAAACACAGGCAAAAAGATTCTACGTTCAAAAGGTGCCCTTTCTACGGTTGCCTGGAAATTTAAAGGCAAAACTTCTTACGCACTTGAAAGTTCTGTTTTTATTGCTGGTGCCGCCGTCCAGTGGTTACGCGATGGTCTTAAAATGCTGCAAACTTCGGCAGAAACAGAAACACTCGCTAAAAGTGTTGAAAGTTCTGAAGGAGTTTTCTTTATTCCTGCTTTGAGTGGACTAGGAAGTCCCTATTGGGTTCCAGAAGCACGAGGAACAATTGGTGGAATTACTCGTGGAACGACACGTGCGCACATAGCACGTGCCTGCCTAGAGGGAATTGCTCATTCCGTTGCGGATACCTTTGAAAGCCTGCAATTAAAAGGTGTTAGCAAAAAACCCATTCGTGTTGATGGAGGCGCAAGCCAAAACGGATTACTCATGCAGTTTCAATCAGACTTACTCCAAAGAAAACTAGAGCGTCCTACAGATGTAGAAACAACCGTGAGAGGGGCCGCGATGATGGCAGCTCTTGGAGTTGGTCTCATAGACGAAACGGCTTTGAAGAAAAAAAAGGACATTGGAGCAACCTTTAATACTAAGATCACAAATAAAAATGCAACTGAACTCAAAAAACGTTGGGCTAAAAGAGTTAAAGCTCTTGTGCAGATGTCTGTATGAACTCATTAGATGTTTTAAATCTTTACAAAGATCATTCCTACACACTCAGTTCTTTACTTGAATCGCGCAAAGAAAAAAATACATCAAAAAATTGCACTGTTTTTGAAAAACAACGTACTTATTCTTGGACTGAATTTTATGAACTCAGTGCAGGTTTAAGCTTGTGGCTTAGAGAAAAGAAATTAAAAACAAATTCTAAAGTTGCCATTGTTTCACGCAATAGCGACCTCTATGTCGCCTTATTTTTTGCGATAGCGGATCAAGACCTCATTGCAGTTCCCATTAATCCAGATCTCAATGAAAACGAAATGCGCTACATCCTAGAACACTCAGAGGCGGAAATTGTTCTTTTTGAAAAAACATTTTTAGACAAAGTCACTCAATCTACAAAGGGCCTAAGTTGCAGATGTGAAGAGCTAAACAACACATTACCAAATTTAAAGGCACCCAAACTATTTCATAAAAGCCAAGCTGATCGCACCTGTCTTATTCTCTATACATCTGGAACAACAGGCTTTCCCAAAGGAGTCATGCATTCCCAAAAAAACGCAGTTATGGCGGGCGAAGCTTTTGTAGAACGTATGCAACTTGACCCTCAAGATCGCCTACTCTGCATACTGCCCTTCTTCCACATCAATGCTCTTTTTTACTCGCTTATGGGTTCTTTCGCCGCAGGAGCCACACTCCTTGTAACTCAAAAGTTTTCAGCTTCGCAGTTTTGGAGTTTATCAACTGATTTAAAAGCTACGCAGGTAAACATTATAGCTGCTGTAGGGAATATCTTGGCGCAAAGAGATCGCAAAGAATTTAACTCCAAGCACTCTATTAAAAAAATATATGGAGCACCCGTTTCTTCACACATAGAAAAAGTCTTCCGTGAAGAATTCAATGTTCCCATTGTTCTTGAAGGCTACGGAATGACAGAAATCCCGGGCGCAATAAATAACCAAATTCAGGGAAAATGGAAAATCGGAACTATGGGAATGGCAGCCCTACATCCACAACCAAACTTAAAATTTACTGAACTTAAAATTATTGACGAAGAAGAAAATGAAATTATTGATTCAAGTGCAGGTGAGCTCGTAGTTAAAACCCCCATACTCATGCAAGGCTATTTTAAAGACCCTAGCCAAACTCAAGAGTCTTTTACAAAAGACGGTTTTTTTAAAACGGGTGATCTTGTTAAAAAAGACAAAGATGGCTTTTATATATTTGTAACTCGAAAAAAAGATATCATACGTCGTCGTGGTGAAAATATCTCTGGGGCAGAAATAGACCGTTGCGTAGCCCTTCACCCCAAAATTGCTGAATGTGCAGCGATTGGCGTGCCTTCTCCTTTGGGTGAAGAAGAAATTTTCTTAGCGATTGTGGAAAGAGAAGAATCAAACATAGATGAAAAAGAAATTTATGAATGGTGCCAAAAACATCTTAGCGCCATTAAGTCTCCAAAGTTTATAAAGAAATTTGATAAGCTCCCACATACACCCACAGCAAGAGTTGCAAAATTTAAACTCAAATTAGAAAAAGATTTACTTGTAAACGCAAAAGAATTTTAGAGTTATCTAAATTACATTGAATCACACTGTTGTTTTTGATTTCTAACTTTTTGCTTACCATCCGCAGTGCTCAGCTCAGCTATATATTCAAAACATTGGTCACGCGTTTTGCATGGAATAGGAGACTGCACTCGTGGGCCAATTTCACATACCCATAAACGAAAAAGATCTCTTCTTATTTGATAAAATAACCACCCAAAAACCAAAACACAAACAAGTACTAAAAGGACATACTCAACAGCAGCTTGTCCTCTTTGGTTTTTTTGCAGTCCCACGCTCTTAGTTTAAGACTTCTTTAAGAAAATACCCAGCTCCTGGCTTATTTTGGTTAATTTTGTGTGACTTAACACAAACTTAAATATAAGCCCCTGTTAAGACCCCTAGACTTAAGATATGGGTTTACACCTATTTGCATTGTTGTTTTCGTCTTTTCTTCTCACAAGTTGTTTTCAAAAATCTTCTTTTGGTGAGAAAGGACTGACTGTCACTGAAGGGGATAACGATCCTGGGGATTCCGTTGACGATGACCCCATTGATACCGACAACACAGGAATTAGCAATCCGATCATTAGTCCCACTGGAAGTACTCTAAACCCTGCAAGTAGTTTTTATCCAAAAATATCTGCTACCGTTGCCTCTAATGTGAGAAAAGTATTTGTCTATATTAATGGGTGCTCAAACCTAGCCTCTCTTAAAAATGGAACTGTTATTGATCCAAATGATGGTATTGATGCGGCTCTTCTAAAAAATACAGGCCTTGAACTCGATGTATCGACCATGAGTAGCAACACTCGTATTAAAATTTACCTTAAAACACGCAAATCGGATAATAGTCTTTCTGAATGTATAGAAAAATACACCTACGCACATAACATCAATTCTCCTATAAATTTTTTAGCTTTTTCAACTAAAGCAAATCCTTCTGCAGGTGATTGGAAAACTAATTCCTTATTTGCTGGAAATGTTTCAAACCCGTTGATTAAACTACAAATTAACAACGAGGACGTAGACAAAGTTCAACTCTTTAGAGGTACCGATAGCTGCAACACTAGCACTTGTGCTTGCGAACAAGATTCTCAAGCTATTACAACAAAACTATCTAGAGACGAATCAAGCACAGGAGTCGCACTAAGCCTCACTCAATCAACGTCTCCAATAAAAATATTTGCCAAAGGTTTTGGAGTAGGATCATTCACGACTTCATGCAAAGAGATAGCATCGTACACAATTGATACAATTGCCCCTAATAATATAACCGATTTAAGACTTGAAGCAGTCAGCACTCATCTGAAAGCATCTCCTCCCATTAGCTGGACTGCGACTGACAATACAGGTGGATCTGGGATTAGCCATTACTTGTATTACATCAGTGAAAATATAAATGGAAATGCTCAAGCAACTTGGACTCAGACTTCAAACAATAACAATCTTAGCTTGAATATTAGCCCTGATCTTAAACTCAATACAACTTATTACTTTTTTGTAAAAGCTGTAGACCGTGCAGGCAACGAAAGTCAAACTCCAGCTCGTGCAAGTTGGAAAGTTTACAAAGATTCCGAATTGCCAACTTTTACAATAACAGCTCCTACGGGTACTATTAGTTCTCAAACTGCAATTGCTTCCGGAACCTGTATTCCAGGTTTTAACGTTAAGCTATCCTCCGATAGCATAGGGGTTCTTCCGAACACGGTTTCAGAAACTCCTTGTAACAATACTGGAACATTTAATCTTTCAGTTAAATTTACCCCATTATCCGACGATGCTAATGGCTTGAGAACAATCAAACTTACACAGTTTAACGGAAATGAAGAATTACCTAGAGAACAAACCATTACTCATTCTCCATTGAGCTCATTCGGAAGCGAACTCGCTGCTGGCGCTGGTCACACCTGTGTTGTAGCAAATTCCAGTGCATTTTGCTGGGGAGCGGGTACGCTTGGGCAGGCAGGAACTTCAACAATTTATCAAGATGCAACTGGAAAGCCTAAAGACGTACAAGCACCTCTTAGAATTACAAAAGGAAGTACAAACAGCGACTTCTTAAAAGTTACAGCGGGTCGCACACATAGCTGCGGAATTATGGCAAACAAACTTGCTTACTGTTGGGGAGACAACACTCAATATCAACTTGCAAATACAAGTGGAAGCACAGCCACTCCTCAACTGATCCCAACTTATAAATTCAAGCAACTTGCAGCAGGTGGTAGACATACATGTGGTATAGATGAAAATGATCGACTCTTTTGCTGGGGAGATAACCAAAATCTACAACTTGCAATTGCAGATACAAAAATTAAAAAAGTTGCACAACCTACAAACATCAACGTTGACGTCGTAACAGGATTTGGCGCTGGTAACACAAAATTTGTACAAGTTGTTGCTGGCGATGGCCATACTTGTGCACTTGTAAAAAAAGATGGTCGCACAGATACAAAAACTCTTTGCTGGGGTCGTAACGATAAAGGAATGTTGGGTTTTGTAGAATCTATTACTCCCACTACAGCCGATAAAGGTAACCACGCTACACCAAGGATTGTCTCAAACGAGCCCTTTGAAACCGACGAGTTCTTTAGATATTTAGCTGCGGGCGCTTTTCATACATGTGGAATTACAAATACAAACAAAGTTTATTGTTGGGGATGGAACAACTTTGGTGCTTTAGGAACAGGAACCACTACAAGTCTCTTTAAACCTACAGCAGATGCTATCAATCCAGAGGGTGTTGAGTTTGAAAAAATTTCTGTTGGCGGTAACCATGCTACTCCCAATCAACAAACAACGTGTGCTATTAGCACTACAAAAAAATTATATTGCTGGGGATCTAAAGATTATGGGCAAGTAGGAAACGGTGCAATTGCCAATACAACTCCTATTACAGTACCTACCCCCGTAAGTCCCTCTATAGACTTTGATCAAGTTGCTGTGGGAGATAAGCATGTGTGTGCACTTACAACTTCTGGAGCATTGTACTGTTGGGGTTCAAAACAAAACTTTAGAACGGGTAACGTCAATGCAGCAGAAAAACAGAATACGCCCTTACTTATAAACTTTGGAACTCTTTCTTCTCCACAATAACTAAGAGTTATTCAACAATGTTTTCGCCGCCATCAATGCGGATCACATTGCCCGTCATGAAAGCAAGTGACGGCAAAGACAATGCAACTGCTGCATTTGCAACATCTTCAGGAGTTGTAAGCCTGCCCATTGGATTACGACGTTTAGCAACTTCTATCATAGAATCATTGCCCGGAATTTTTCTTAAAGCTGGCGTGTCTGTTACCCCTGCTAGGAGTGCGTTTACTCGAACTTTTTGAGGCGCTAGCTCAAGAGCTAATTGCCGACAGTGGCTTTCAAGCGCAGATTTTGCAGCACTCACGGCTCCATAACTTTTCCATACCTTAGATGAACCTGCAGATGTCATGGCATATACAGAAGCATTATTGTTAAACCAATGGGCTCCTGCAAGATCTTGCGCCCAATAGACAAGAGAATGTGCCATTACATCTAAAGTCATATCCATCTGACTTTTAGAAAGACGGGCCTTAGGATCGCTTTCAATAAATGGAAGTAAAGAACCAAATGCTAAGGAGTGAAAAAGCAATGAAACCTTACCCTTCACTTCACCTTCCATTTCAGAAAGAATTTCTTTTCTTTTCGCTTCGTCAGCCGCATTCACATTATAAAAACGACATTTCACATCGCACGCTAGTAGCTCTTCTTCCAAAACTTTGACATTATCAAGCGTAGATTTGCGATCCAAATGCACTCCCAGAATGTTCATTCCTGCCTTTGCAAACGCTTTGGCTGTAGCAGCTCCAAACCCTGAGGATGCGCCTAAAACAATGCCCCATGTGCCTTTGTATGTATTTTTAAATGCTTCGTTATAACGCTCTGACATAAACTACCTCAGAGTGAGTTATAGAGGGCAACTCACAGTCCGTCAAAAGAAGAAGTGCCCGTCAAAAAAAGACGCGATACACAAGACCCCATTTCGCGTGAAAATGGACTCATAGGCTTAGGGTTAAGGGGGGAAAGCAATTGAATCCAAAATTAAGACATTTAAAAAAAATTGATGAGAAAATTTTGCGTCTTTGGGTAGAGTCCGATGGAAAAGTTACCCATGAAATGTCAGGACTTTTTTTAGCACTACTAGAAAAAAGAGTTCAACTCTTAAAGGTGCTACGCGAGTCGGGTGAGAAACTGCACCCGAATGTGTGCGTTCCTAATTGGTTAGAAAAATTCAGTCGAAGTACTCAACAATTTTCACTTCGAGATTTAAAAGTTGCACTCGCAGAAACAGAAAAAGAATTGGATTTAATGTCTCAATGAAAGATCTAAATTCCGAAGACAAAAAAGTTTTTCGTCAAGCACAGAGCTGGGCGAACGCGGGAGAAATTCAAGCGAGCTTTATTGTGATTGAAGCTCTTTTGAAAAAAAATCCCTCGAACTTTAAACTTTTACTTTGTTTTCTGGAATTACTCGAAGAACAAGCTCCTCTTAAAGCCCACACATTAATGGGAGATTTTATTTCAGGAGGCGAAAAGTGGCAGGAAGTTTTTTTCTCCCTAAGCGATGTAGAAAAATCTTGTGTCTTTGAACGTCAAGCCATTCTTGCCCTCAAACTTAAAGATGAAATGACCGCTCTCGAAGCTCTCAAGACATCAGCTTCACTGGGACGTGATTCTCTCACTCTATGGGGCACTTTGTCTTATCTCTATGCGCTTTCTAAAGAAACCTCACTTTCAGTGAAAGCACTTTGTAGAGCCTTGGAGCTTTACAAAGAACCCTCTTTGTTTGAAGAAAGTTTTTATTTTCTAGATAAGAACCGTTGTCAAAAAAACATCACTGAAGAGCTCTTTTTAAACATCTGCTTGGGCTTATTCCCACAGCTGAGCCATAAAGACAGTCAAAAACTCCTTCAACTCATTCGTGCAAACTTTCCAAATCGTAAGTGGACTTCTGAACTTCAAGATATTGTCGCTCAAGAGATTCAAAAGATGCCGATAGAGTTGTCAGGAGAACGCTATGCTAGTTCTGACAAGAAAAATTGGTGAGCTAATCGTCATCGGAGATGACATCAAAATTAAAATCGTTGAAATCAAGGGCAAACAAGTGCGCATTGGCATTGAAGCTCCACGCAACGTCGCTGTAAATCGTGAAGAAATTTACAAACAAAAAGCCGCTGAAAAAGAAGTAGATACTGAAGAAACAGTGGATGTACCTCGAACCGGTACCTACGGCGAGTGAAATTTAGATTCTCTCGTCAGGATCACGATCATCATCTTTGGCATCTTTAGGATAAGAGCCACTGCCCGAATTCATAGCCTCTTTTAAAATCTGACTGATTTTAAAACTCATTACGCGTCTAGGAGAAATCTCAATCGCTTTTCCGGTTTGAGGATTGCGACCCACGCGACTTCTTTTATCTCTCAAAATAAAATTACCAAAACCAGAGATGCGAACGTTCTCGCCTTTCTCTAATGCGTCTTTGATAATGTCATAAAAAAGCTCAACATATTCAGACGCCTCCAGTTTGGAAAAACCACACTGGTCTGCAACCTTCTGAATGATATCCATCTTTGTAAGCGTCATAACCTTGCCCGTCCCCTATGCTCAGTTTAAGACAAGTTCCCAGATTTATTCTAGAAATTGCTAAATAAATCTTAAAAGAACTCACGAATTATGCGCCGCACACTAATCAAGCTATTCAAGTGTTAATAGGATGCACGACAAAGCACAGGGAAATGATCCGAAACGCCTTCATCTAAGCGTCCGTACAAGGGAAAAGGCTTAGGAGCTCCCGTGTCTCTCTCCCGTTGACCAGGAAGCGTATTGGCAACCTTACACTCAACAGAGTCAAAAGCATTTCGACCAAGAGCAATCTTATCTAAAAAAGACCATGACTTTTCTTTTTTGTAATAGCTCGTACCTTTTTCTGCTGAAGTACTTCGAATGATGTCATCAGATATGTGAAAATTTTTGCGAAGGTTTGCAAAACTCTTTTCTTGAGTGGATTCCTTTTCGGTTACGTTCCAATCCCCTGCGATAATTGTTGCCACAGAATCCTTGGATGAAAGGCTCTCGATAAAACGGATAGCATCCAAGCGAAAGCTTGCGGGACGAACAGGTGCGGGTAAATGTAACGCCATAACTCGCAAAGCAAATCCATTAATAGAAAGCTCTGCATCTAACAGTGCACGTGTGTCTTTGCGCGCTTGAGAATCAATACCTTTAAATGGAATTGAGTGATTAGTTTGAGTGCGCATCTCAAACCTAGACAAAATTGCAACATCAATACCTCGAGCATCACGATCATCTGAGATCAACTGCGTAGTGTAACCACAATTCAACATGGAATTTAAACGCTTAAGAATCTTTTCATTCTCTATTTCCTGCAACACTACAACATCTGGGCATCCGGAAGTTGCTTCGCGAATAACCTGAGACACTCTCAAGAGCTTTTCTTGCAAACGTCTTTCACTCCAGTCCACTTCACGACACTCCTTTAGCCAAGTAGGATTCGTCACTGTGGCACAGTAGCGATCTACACTTTGTTTTAATATTGTGCGCTTTGTAGAAAGAGGCAGATAGGTGTAATCCATTTTACCGAGATCGTGTTCAGTATCAAAAAGATTTTCTACATTAAAAGTTAAGACACTTAAGAATCTTTGCTCAGGTACTTTTCTCGAAGCACATGACGAAAAAGAAAAAATTAAAGCTAATGCCAAAAATGCAAACTTCTTCATTTCTAGAACAGCATAACCTCATCAAGGCTTTTTGCCCCTTGGGTCCACTGAAAAATTCTATCAACACCCATGGCAATACCGCCCATCTGCGGCATAAGTTTGTGATGCGCCTGGATAAAGTCCTCATCTAAGGGTGGAGCTTTTCCATAACGCTCTAAGCGGCGTTTTTGGTCAGCTGTGCATACAGCTCTCAATTCATCGGGATCAATCAACTCATCAAAAGCATTGCCCAATTCAACTTGACCCCAATAAACCTCAAAACGCTTACAAAAAGCAGGATTGCTATTGAGTTTGGATAGAGCACGCAAGGGTGCGGGAAAATCCCAAAGAAATAAAATTTCGCTAGAAGAAAAACGAGGTTCAATGAGCTGCATAAAAGCTCTATGAAAAAGATCTTCAAAAGAATCGCTGTCGTGAGTTTCAATTTTATGTTTTTTTAACTGATCTCGAAAAGCTACAAGAGGAACACTCTGTAAATGTTCCAGATCAAGTTGAAATTCCGAAAATAGTTCCTGCACTTTTTTATGTTTTACCGCTGGTAGATCTTGGTCATTAAATGTTTTCCACAAGTGAGCAAGCAATGCTTCTACGTCGCGTGCAATGTCTTCATAAGTTCCGGGTTGTCTATACCACTCCAACATTTCAAATTCTGGGCGATGCTCCGTGCCCCATTCACCATTACGAAAAGAACGTGTGATTTCAAATAGCTTAGGAACTCCCCAAGATAAGATTTTTTTAAGATGATATTCAGGCGACGTGGGAAGATAAAATGTCTGGGGCCTTCCCCTTCCCATCAAAGGCTTAAACTCTGTTTCAAAATACTGAATGTTGGGCTCAAGCCCAGGATTTATTACAAGAAGTGGAGTTACAGCCTCTAGAAAACCTTGCTCTTCAAAAAAAGCACGCAGAGCTTTACGATAGCGCGCCTTTCGCTCTAATAAGTCTTTTTTTAACACCCCCCTTTTCTACCCCTATTCTCAAAAGGTACCTAGTACCTTTTGGAATGTACTCGATACCTTTTTGATAGGTCTCAATTTATAGGCATGCTACAAAGTTTGGGTGCCACAAGATAAAGCTATTTCCCTCAGTACATTAGTGCCTACTTCTAGAGTTGATGAGCTTTCTTTTCTACTGTGGGAAATGGGTATTTTAGGGCTTCAAGAACTGCCTCCTGAAGATGAATTGTACTTACCTCAACTGGGCACAGAATTTAGAGAACCCCAAAAAGTAGACGACTGGACCAAAGACGAAATGCTGGTAGAAAGCGCCACGACTAGACTCAAAATATTTATTCCAGAATCTCAAGAAATCTTTGGCGAAATTAAAAGTTTTCTCGACCGTGAAGCACTTCCTCTCTTAAGCAGCGAAGAAATTCTTCCCGAATCCTACATTGAAGAATATAAAAAACGCGTTCAAGGTAAAAGCTTTGGAAAAGATTTATGGATTGGTCCCCCTTGGGTTGGCAAAGCTCCCTCCAAGACATGTTTTGTGATTGATCCGGGCATGGCTTTTGGAACAGGCGAACACCCTACCACTCAAATGATAAGTGAGTGGTTGAGCGAAAACTCTGAGAGAAATTTTAAAAACATTATAGATATCGGCGCAGGAAGTGGCATTCTTTCAATTGTCGCGAGAAGATTTTACCCCGCCGCACAAATTACTGCTACGGATCTAGACTTAAACTGTGAAGAGGAAATTCCCAAAAACTTTGCACTCAATGCTCTTTCACTCGAGAATACTCAAATCCTTTGTGGCGATAAAGCCAATCTTGAAACCCTTATTGAGAGTGGAGCTCAATTTGATCTAATTGTTTCCAATATTTACGGCGAAGTTCTGGCTCGCCTTACTCCTTGGATAGAAAAATTACTTGCTGATGAAGGCTCTTGGGTAGCAACCGGTGTCTTAGATGGCCCAGCTCGTCAAGCCTTTGAAGCTGCTTTTGATAAAAAATTCACTCTAAAAAATTCCTATCAACGTCGCGATGAGTCTCCCAACGACGCTCATCTTTGGCTATGTTATGAACTAACAAAATGATTCTTACAGGAGCAGAAATTCAACGTCGCTTAGGAACGGATATTACAATTACGCCTTTCAATCCTAAGCTTTTAAATCCTAATTCATATAACTTGCGCTTGTGCGACGAGATTATGGTTTATACCGAGATGCCTCTCGACATGAAAAAGGATAATCCTGTTGAGAGATTAAAAATTCCTGCTGAAGGCTTACTTCTTGAACCTGGAAAACTTTATCTGGCTCGCACCATTGAGCACACTGAAACTAAAAATTTAGTTCCTATGTTAGAAGGTCGCTCAAGCATTGGTCGCCTTGGACTCTATGTTCACGTTACGGCAGGCTTTGGAGATGTTGGATTCTCTGGTTTTTGGACTCTCGAAATGCATTGTGTTCATCCCATTCGCGTTTATGCGGGAGTAGAAATTTGCCAAATTTTTTACCACTCTGTTGAGGGTGAAATTTCCGAATACAAGTCAGGCAAATACCAAGGAAACAAAGGCGTTCAAAGTTCTCGATTATGGATGGATTTTGAAAAAAACAAAGAAGCTGGAAATGTCTAAAAGCTCAAAACTTCCAATGGAAGATCTTTGGAAACTTTTAAAAAAAATTCCCAAAGGTAAAGTAAGCACCTACAAAGCAGTTTGTGAAAAATTAAAGCTCAAAAATCCTCGCAATGTGGGTTGGATGCTGAAACATAATGAAAACGCCCCTGCTATACCTTGCCATAGAGTGATTCAAAGCTCTGGAATGATTGGTGGTTACAATGGCAATGCCAGCGGCAGTGAAGTTCTTAGAAAATTAAAACTTCTCAAAAGCGAGGGTGTAGTTTTTAATTCAAAAGGAAAGATCGAAGACTCCTCTCAAGTTCTTCATCGTTTATAAAAGAGCAAAATAAAATGGCAAAAATTTACCCATCTCTTCTTTCCGCTGATTTCACCCAACTCCTTGCAGAAGTTAAAGCAGTGGAAGAAGCCGGAGCTGACGGACTTCACTATGACGTGATGGACGGTCATTTTGTACCAAATATTTCATTTGGAGCTCCTGTTCTTAAATGGCTCAAAGGAAAAACAAAACTCGAACTTGATTGTCATTTAATGGTGACGGAACCTCGCCATCTTTTTGCAGACTTTGCCAAAGCGGGTGCTCATCGCATTACGATCCACACTGAAGCTTGTAAAAACCTTAAAGACGACCTCAAAGCAATTCGCGACTTAGGAATGAAAGCAGGCATTGCCATACGTCCTCAAACTTCATTTGAAGATTGCGAAAAGCACTTGGAAGATATTGATCTTTTCTTATCCATGACTGTTAATCCAGGTTTTGGTGGACAAGCTCTTATTCCTGAAGCCCTCGAAAAAACCTCTCGCCTTATAGCCTGGCTTAAAAAACTTGGAATGAAAGATAAAATACAAGTGCAAATTGATGGTGGTGTAAATGCACAAACAGCGAGTGGTGCCAACGCTCTTGGCATCGATATCTTAGTAGCTGGCAACGCCGTTTTTGGTGGAGGCCAATATAAAGAAAAAATTTCACAGCTCAAACTGTAAAATTACATTTCTATTCTACTTATGGGTCTTTCCATTGTTTCTGTTCTAATTGCAATCATATCGCTGCAAATCGGGGCATCTTTAGCCAAAGATATTTTTCCCATACTCGGCCCAGTGGGAGCTACCAGTTTAAGGTTGTTTTTTGCATCTCTCATTTTACTCGCAATATTTAGACCTTGGAGAACTCCCCTAAGTCTCGCAGCTAAGAAACAGATTATTGTTTTTGGAGTATCCCTTGGCTTTATGAATTTGTGTTTTTACAAAGCCCTTGAATACATTCCCCAAGGCTTAACTGTTGCCATTGAATTTACAGGCCCGCTTGTACTGGCGTGCATACTTTCAAAGAAAAAAATGGATTTTCTCTGGATAGCATTAGCTGCGATTGGCCTTGTGCTTATTTTGCCAATTAAAAATGTAGACACCGCACTTCCACCTCTTGGAATTCTATTCGCCCTTGCAGCTGGGTTCTTTTGGGCACTCTATATTTATTTTGGAAAAAAAGTAGGCACAGATCTAGGCACAAGCGCTATTGCTCTTACAATGTGCTGTGCTTGCTTAATAACTCTACCCCTTGGTCTTTACTCTCAAGGAGCGCATCTCTTTCAAAAAGACCATATACCCTTGGCTATAGGAATTGCCCTTCTATCAAGTGTCATCCCTTATTCGCTTGAACTTTTTGCACTCAAAAAAATTCCTGCAAAAACATTTGGCGTTCTTTTAAGTTTAGAACCTGCGGTTGCCGTCCTTTCAGGCTTTTTATTTTTAAGTGAAAAAATTACCCTTGTTCAAGGATTGGCAATTCTGCTTATCAGCCTTGCTTCTGCAGGAAGTACGCTAGGTGCCAAAGCAAAAAAAACCTACGACCATGCTTAGCTAGATGTCGAAAAGGCGTCAGAGACCTTTTCAACACCCCTCTGGCACCTTTTCGACATTGTTAAAAAGGTAGCGGAGGGTAGTCAAATAGATCTCTGACGCCTTTTCGACATCGTTATCTTGATACAGCTTTGCCGCCTTTAAAAAGTGGTGTGAGTACTACTGGAAAATGGCGTTGCAGCCATACAGCAAGTTTTGCATGAGCTGTAATCACCGCTTCTTTTTTACGAGCTTCTATGGCTGAAACAATTTGGCGAGCGGCTGTTGCAACAGGCATGATTAAAAAATCAGGCGCAGGATCCTTAGCTGTCTCTTGATAAACTCCTGCTTTATCAACTTTGCGAATTTCACTTTCAACAAGTCCGGGACAAATAAGTGTAACTGAAACTTCTTGCGGCTTTAACTCCCAATACAATCCATCCGCTAGAGCTTTAATTGCAAACTTACTCATACAATAGGGAGTTTTTTTAGGTTCAGAAATATAGGAATTAGCGCTGCCTATGAGAACTAAACTTCCTTTTGATTTTTTTAAAGATTCCAACGTAAGCTGAATCGTTATAATAACGGCATAAACATTGGTTTCAAATTGTCTTCGGTAGTCTTCTACTTTCAAAGTTTCAATACGGCCAGCAATTCCAAATCCTGCATTTGCTATAACGACATCAATCTGTCCAAAGTGCTGGAGTGTTTTTTCTACAGCCTGCTTTAAACTCTCTTCATTGCAAACATCGCACTCTATAGCCAAGATTCGCTCTGAGCTTCCTAATTCTTGAGCCAACTGAGTTAAGCGATCCAAACGACGCGCACAGAGAACTAAGCTATGGCCTTTTTTAAAATATTCACGCGCCATAGCTTCTCCAATTCCAGAAGAGGCTCCTGTAATGAACACTACTTTTTTCTGAAATCGACTCATTTTGTTAACTCCTTAATACGCTTTACAAACATGTGGACATCTTCCTTTGAGGTATCAAACGAGGTCATCCATCTAACTTCTGAGCATTCCTCAGAAGGTAGTTCCTCCCAAATGTAAAATGGAAAGTCTTTTTGCAGAGGCTGAATAATAGATTTGGGAATTTTTGCAAAAATTGCATTCACTTCAGGCTTTACTGTGATTTCCACTTTGGACACCGCTTGAAGTTCAGAAAGTAAGTACTGATTCATAGCATTTGCGTGTTTAGCATTTTCTATCCAAAGATTATTTTCAAAATACTCACAAAACTGCGCAGAAATGTAACGCATCTTACTTGTGAGCTGCATGTACTGCTTTCGATAAAATTTCATATGACTAGAGACTTCTGGATTAAAACTCACCACAAGTTCGCCCAACATGAGTCCATTTTTTGTTCCGCCAAAAGAAAGCAATTCTACTCCTGCAGCTTCCACTATTTCTCTGGGATTCACATTCAAGGCAGCAACCGCATTTGCAAAGCGAGCTCCATCCATACAAACGCGAATTTTTTTTGTTTTGGCGAAGTCTCCCAATGCTTTAAGTTCCTCAATTGTATACACGGTTCCACGCTCTGTTGATTGAGTAATACTCAACACACGCGCTTGTACTTGGTGTTCGTTCCCGAAATTTAAAGTGTGCGGCTCTAAGATTTCTGGCGTGAGCTTGGCATCTTGAGTTGGAACATCAATAAGCTTTGTGCCGATTAATCTCTCAGCAGCTCCACATTCATCCATGTGAGTGTGTGAATAATTAGAACACAGCACAGCCTCGTAAGATTTTAAAATTGAAGCAAGTGAAACAACATTTGCACCTGTGCCATTAAAAACTGGAAAAGCTTCTGCGTGACTTCCAAAGATTGCTTTAATTTTTTCATTTAACTTTTGAGTCCAAATGTCCGCGCCATATGAAACAGCGTGTCCCTCATTGGCAGCTGAAATTGCTTGTAAAATTTTTGGATGAATAGAAGCGTAGTTATCTGAAGCAAAAGATTTCACGCGTTGAATATAGCTTAAAAAAGGTAGCGGGTGCGCCGGAAAAGGTAGCGGGTACAGCCCAAAAGTAACTAGGTACCTTTTAGTCAAAGGTGCCGCCCTGATAGGGGGGCACCTTTAGATCGATCACTCTATTTTATACTTAGCGACAACTTTGAAGTTCACACATAGAGGTTACATTTGAACGACATTCATAGTCTCCACCACTCAAGCGTCTACAATTACAACTCTGTTCTTGTGTATCCACAACATAGCCACCACGGCGTGAGCAACTCCACTGCGTGTCATCTTCAGCGCGTCTAAAAGCATCATCACATGCAACACTGCGGTTGAAATCAAAGCCCAATCCCGTGCCAGCAATTTGAGTCACTTGCGGACGACAAGCAACTTCACATGTTAATCGCACAGTTGCGTCACAATTGTAATCATCGCGAGAACCGGGTTTGCGTCTACAACTACAACCACCTTGAGTCATAGAAAGCGGATCCCCATCTCGGTTTGCACACTGGTTGTAGGCATCATTCTCTGCACGTTCGTAAGCTCGCCCACAAGCGGCATCTCTATCGCCAACAGTTGTGCCCCCTCCACCATTGCCAATAATTAAAATATCTCTGGCTTCTGCACTGAAAGACATTGTGCCTAGCGTTAGGACTAGAGAGCTCAATATATTTTTTAAAAATCCTTTTTTCATATTTCTCCTCTTACCTCATCTTAGACGAACATCGCGGAACAAAGGTTAGACGCAGTGCTGCCAATCTTGTGCCTATTGTGTCAGCTTGCTAAGACTTCATCATGCAGATCAACCTCAACGGAGAGTCGCTCAACACCTCGGAACTCTATAAATTCAGCCAACTTGCAGAAAATCCCCAAGCCAAGTTTCAGATATCTATCTCTCCTCAAGGTTTGAAAAATATTAAAGCTAGCGAAGATTATGTAAAAGAAGTCGTAAAAAACGACAAAGCCGTTTACGGGATCAATACCGGCTTTGGCCGCTTCTCTGAAGTTCGTGTTTCCAACGCTGAGTTAGAGGAACTGCAAGACAATATTATTCGCTCACATGCTTGCGGAGTAGGCATGCCTCTTTCGCGTTCCATTACTCTCGCGATGTGGTTAGTTCGATTAAATGTTTTTGCTCGCGGACATAGCGGCATTAAAGAAAGCACCGTTTCACAAATTATTTCTGCTTTGAATGCCGGTTTTCTTGCGCAAATTCCAAGTCGTGGAAGTGTGGGCGCAAGTGGAGATCTTTGCCCGAGTGCACACGCGGTACTCGCCCATATGGGAGAGGGTCCTTGTACTTTTTTAAAAGACGGAAATATTTTAATCGCACCAGCAAAACAAGCATTAGAGCACTTAAATATAAAACCCCTTAGACTTGGCCCTAAAGAAGGCCTCTCTTTAATTAACGGCACTCAACTTACGAGTGTACTCGCAGTTTTTGCTCTAGAAGAATTAAAATCTCTCTTAAAAATAGCAAACCTCTCCACAGCACTTATGCTTGAAGGCTTGCGTGGTTCCCATGCCGCTGTTTACGACAAAATTCTTAATGTTAAAAATCAACGGGGCGTTGTAGAAGCAGGAAACGAAATTCGCAATTGGCTTTCTGGTCCAACAGAAATTTCAAAAAGTCATGAAAACTGCGGCCGGGTTCAAGATGCTTATTCCTTGCGCTGTGCACCTCTTGTTCATGGCGCCATTTGGGATGAAATTCGCCAATGTGAAGAACTTCTATCAGGCGAAATTAACTCCTCTAGTGACAATCCTCTTTTATTTGCTGAATCAAAAGAAAGTGTTTCTTGCGGAAATTTTCACGCGCTATATCCCGCGAGAGTTTCGGATAGACTTGCGAGTGCAGCCGCAACTCTTGCAAGTATTTCCGAACGCCGCACAGCACTTGCAATGAACGCAGGATCAAGCCAGCTCCCAACCTTTCTCATTAAAAAAGGCGGCCTACATTCTGGCTTCATGATGATCCATGTCACAGCCGCAGCCCTAGTTAGCGAAGCTAAAAGCAATTCTTTTCCCGCGAGCGTAGATTCCATTCCAACAAATGATGACAAAGAAGATCATGTTTCTATGGGCCCTACTGCTGGGTTTAAAGCTTTGAACAATATGCGCTTACTTCGAGATGTTCTTACCATTGAAGTCATGGCTGCCTGCCAAGCTCTCGACTTACTTCGCCCTCTAAAAACGTCTGATCGCTTAGAAGCTGTACATGCTAAAGTTCGTAAAATTTCTCCTTATATGGAAAAAGATCGAAGCACTGCGGCTGAAATTCAAACACTTTCGCAGCAACTCGAAACTTTGCTGCAATAAGCTGTCACAATTTACAATTTACGACATAATTAAAATTGCCAAATCATGCCCTCATTTATTAGCCCAAGGTTTAAGGGGTAATTCAAATGAGGGGTCTTAAACTTTTTGCCATTCTTTTTTCATTTTCAGCATTTCCATGGAAGGCCGTAGCTTGGGGCGAAAGAGGCCATCACAGCATTTGCAATGAAGCTTCACGACTTGTGAAAGAAGAAGGCCTTAAAGAATTCTTAAAAACTCGGGGGCATATTATGGGTCATACTTGTAATGTTCCAGACATCCACTGGAAAAGTCTTCCCTCTGAACTTACTCGCGTAGGTAATCCCACTCACTTTATCGAGCCAGACATTGTAGGTATTTCACTCAAAGATACTCCAACTCTTTTTAATGAATTCTTAAGAATGCTTTCAAATGTAGGAGATGCTTCGCAACTTGTGCACAAAGTAGGAACACTTTGGTGGAGAGCAGAACAATTTTTTAACATTGCTCAAGAATCTGCATCTCGCATTCAAGAAACAGCCCTTCCGTTAAATAGCAACGAAGAACAACTCAATGCACTTCCATACAATGAAGCCATTTATGGAATGATGACAAATATGGGTATTATGGGTCACTTTGTAGGAGACGCCTCCATGCCTTACCATAATTGGGCGGATTACGACGGCTATGGAGTGGGTCATGGGGGTATTCATGCTTACTATGAAAGTGTTTGTCCTGGGGAATTTGGAAGCGAGCTCGATGTTGAATTAAGAGAACTTGCACTAAGACTTCCTGATTTTACAGAAAGTTATTCGGCTGCAGAGCTTATTAAAAAAATTGGAATGGAAGCTGTTAACGAAGTCGAAGTGTTACAAAAACTCGATACGATCATTGAGCCCTCCACTCAAACTGTAAACGAGCACGGAATGACTATGAAAAAACCAGCGGTGCGTCCTGCGCCCAGTGAACAATGCCCGAACTTTAAGCCACTTATGGTTTTACAAATGGCTCGTTCAGCAAAAACACTCGCTCACCTTTGGGATGAAATCTACATTCAAGCAGGAAGACCAAACCTTGCTGCTTACAAAAGTTATCGTTACCCACTTACTCCTGACTATGTTGAGCCAAAATATTTAAACCAAACACGCCCTGAATAATTTTCAAGATTATTTATAGGGGACTAGGCTTTATACCTGAAAGAAAGATTTCTTCTAATGGATTTGACGTCTTTAGATTCCAAAACAATATTTTGGAAGAAGATCCCTCTTTTATAATTCCATAATGATTATCGCAGCCCAAAGCTCCGGCAGCATTATATGTAAGAGCACATAAAATTTCACTTGGACTTAACTTCATCTGAGAAGCAGCTAACATCGCCGTGAAGAGTATAGAAGGGTTGGGAGCTGTTCCCGGATTGTAATCACTTGCCAATGCCACGCGCGCACCTGATTCAATAATTTTGCGTGCAGGTGCATAGTCAATTCCCAAATAAAAACTTGTTGCAGGCAACAGTGTAGCCACAGTCTTAGATGTAGCCAGCATTGACAAAGCTTTATCTGATATTTTTTGTAAATGATCTACGCTCGCAGCCCCTAACTCAGCTCCCATTTCAGCAGCTCCAACTGGTGTGATTTCATCTGCATGTATTTTAAACTTAAAGTTTTTTGTAAGAGCCGCTTTAGAAAACTCACGAGCCGATTCTAATGAGAAAAAGCCATCTTCTGGAAAGCTGTCCACAAAATCAGCAAGTTTTTCTTTTTGAATAACATCCAAAGCTTTAATGGCTTCTTGAGTCCAAGACTTTTCATCCGTGTGTTTAGGAATGGCATGAAGACCTAAAAAGGTACTTAAAATATTAATATCAGCACTTTTTTTTATTTTTTGAAGAAGTCTCAAGATCCGGAGCTCTTCTTCTATCGTTTCACCGTAACCACTTTTTACTTCTAAAAGTCGCACCCCATCGGCCTTCATAACTTGTAGATCTGATAAAAACTTTTTCTCTAGTTCAGAGTCCGAAGTAGCTCTTGTGTCTTGAAAGGATTTTCGAATACCTCCACCCGCCGCATTGATGGCGGCATAACCCGCTCCTGACCAACGCATGAAGAACTCATTCCATCGAGCCCCTCCAAAGAGTGTGTGAGTATGCGAATCAACAAAACCCGCAGTAGCAATGTGGCCATCGCAATCAATTTCTTTGTCTGCGGCTGCGTTCGTTAAATCTTTGCTGATACTTAGAATTTTCTGCGCATCTTCATCCACTAAGATATGAACGGGGCCTGCTAAAAAACTAGCATCCTCGGCAATTATTTTGCGGCCTTGTTTCTTTTCAAACGCTTGGCCTGTAAAAACACCTTTTAAATTTTTATAGAGAAGTTTCATGTATTTTCCCACATAGGAATGCGTACATGTTTTTCTTTAGCAACTTCTTTTGCTTTTTCGTAACCAGCATCTACGTGACGAATAATTCCAAACTGCGGGTCTGTAGTGAGTACACGCTCTATTCTTTTGGCCGCTTCATCCGTGCCATCTGCTACAATCACCATTCCAGAGTGTTGACTGTAGCCCATTCCCACGCCACCTCCATGGTGAAGACTTACCCACGATGCACCACAGGCCGTGTTCGATAGAGCATTCAACAATGGCCAATCAGATACAGCATCACTGCCATCCAACATCGCTTCAGTTTCTCTGTTGGGAGAAGCTACAGAGCCACAATCTAAGTGATCGCGACCAATCACGATGGGAGCAGAAACAATTCCTTTTTTTACTAAATCGTTGAGAAGCAATCCTGCCTCACGACGTTCTCCGTATTTGAGCCAACAAATACGTGCTGGCAAACCTTGGAATTTTACCTGCGGAGCCCCTTTTGTAATCCAGCTTTTTAATGTTGAGTTATTTGGAAACAATTTCAAAATAGCTTCGTCTGTTTTTTTAATATCCTCTGGATCACCACTTAATGCTACCCATCTAAATGGCCCAGAACCTTCGCAAAAAAGTGGGCGAATATATTCAGGCACAAAACCAGGTATAGCAAAAGCTCCTTCAACCCCACCCTTTTCCGCCATTGCTCGCAAATTGTTACCATAATCAAAAACAATGCTGCCTCGCTTTTTAAATTCCAAGAGAGCTTTTACGTGAGTAGCCATCGAAGCATAAACTTCTTTTAAATATCTTGGCTGATCTTTGGCTCTCAGATTATCTGCGTCTTTGAGTGAATAACCCAAGGGGATATATCCTACCAAAGGATCGTGCGCACTTGTTTGATCCGTGAGAACATCTACATGAAAATTTTGTTCTAAAATCTTGGGCAAAATTTCTGCAACATTACCGAGCAATCCAAAAGACCGCGCTATGCCTGCAGCTTTGCATTCATTTAATTTTGAAAGCGCCTCATCAAGAGTTTTAACTTCTTCATCCAAATACTTTTCTCGTATTCTTCTTTGAAGTCTCTCGGCATCCACTTCAATAGCTAAGACAGCACCACCCGCAATTTTAACAGCTAACGGCTGAGCTCCACCCATTCCACCTAAGCCCGCAGTGATAACAGAAACGCCCTTTAAAGGAAGTTCTGCATCTGTTGATTTGAAATGTTTACGTCCACAAGAAGCAAATGTTTCATATGTCCCCTGTAAAATACCTTGCGTGCCAATATAGATCCAAGATCCTGCAGTCATTTGCCCATACATCATCAAACCTTTGCGATCTAATTCATGAAAATGTTCCCATGTGGCCCATTTGGGAACTAAGTTTGAATTGGCAATCAAAACGCGAGGAGCATCTGTGTGAGTTTTCACTATGCCTACTGGTTTTCCGCTTTGAACAAGTAGAGTTTCATCCTCATTCAAGTTTTTTAAAGAATTTAAAATGGCATTAAAACAATCCCAATTACGAGCCGCTTTGCCAATGCCCCCATATACAATTAACTCTTCTGGTTTTTCAGCAACTTCCGCATCAAGATTGTTTTGAATCATGCGATAAGCCGCTTCAATGACCCAGTTTTTACATGTTAATTTGTTACCCCTTGGAGCTGTTATGCTTCTCATCAATTGGCAGCTTAGGAGAGAAAGAGCCCACTCGTCTAGCGTGTGTTATGCCTTGTCCCTAAAGGCGTGATTCGCGTATTTCGCCGTAGAAAGTTTTAAGAATTCTCCCAGACTTATCCACAACTAGAGAAACCGGCAAAGAAGAAATACCCAGGTTAAAGAGCAATTCCCCCTTAATATCAAAAGCTGTGTTTATACCAAATTCTTTAGCAAAATTATTAGCAATGATTTTATTGTCGGGAGTGTCATAGTTGATAAAGACAGCGGTGTAGCCTTTTTCTTTAATGATTGGAAGCAACTTAGGCATTTCCTTTATTTCATCTACACAAGGAGCACACCAAGTTGCCCAAAAAATTACCAAGTTCTTATCGCTTGATAAAAGCTCAGAAACGGGGAGCTGTTTTTCCTCATACTGCACCAAAGTCTCGCCCGTTAATCGAGCATCTTTGGGCATTTCAACTTCCTGAGGGACCCCTTTAAATAAATTATAAGTAGAGGCAAAAACTACAATAAGACCAAGAATAACTAAAATTGTTTGCGGCAAATATTCAAAGGTGTTTTTTTTCTTTTTTGCCATTCAAGCTTTCTTATCGGCTACTTATCTATAAAGTGTAGCAGACTTAAGAGCTTTAATGCGATCGTTCAAGGGAGGATGTGTAGAAACAAGAGCCAATAATCCACCCTTTCTTCCCGATGAAATTTTAAAAGCAGCCATTTGAGGGGCTCTATCATCAACAGGTTCGAAACGTCTTTGAAGGGCTTCAAGAGCGGCAATCATTTTTTGTGGAGAAGAATACTTGGCTCCACCCATGTCCGCGCGAAATTCGCGCTTACGGCTAAACCATGATGTGATCATCACTCCAAAAAATCCTAGAACTATTTCACAAGCCATAATGACGGCAAAACGAACCCAAAAACGAGAACTCTCTTTTTCAACATTGTTTGCAACTGCAAAAGCTATGATGCGCGCCAAGAACATTACAAGGGCGTTCACAATACCTTGGAGCAAGGTCATTGTTATCATGTCACCATTTTTAATGTGTGCAACTTCGTGAGCAATGACGCCTTCAATTTCGGCATCTGTCATGCCATATATTAATCCACTTGAAACAGCTACAAGTGCATTTGATTCGCTGGGACCCGTAGCAAAAGCGTTCATCTCTGGGCTGTCGTAAATACCAAACTCAGGAATCTTTTTTAATTTAGCGTTCGTACTTGTTTGTTGAAGCATGCGATAGAGCTTCTGAACATTTGCATCGCCCTCACCTTGCTTGAAGATTTTTACACCTAAAGACCACTTTGCAATAGTTTTAGACAAGAACAAAGAAATGAGCGCTCCACCCATACCCCAAAACAAACAGAACATTGCAAGTGAGTAATAGTTGTATCCACTTTGAGTGATGTAACGATTAAGCCCAGTAAGCTCTAATACAATCGAAAGAGTTACAATAATACCAATGTTAACCAAACCCATAAGGGCAATGTTTCTAAAAAATCGCATACACCTAATATAGGAATCCCTAGGCTAAGAGTAAAGCCCCATTGAATGACGATAAATAATGACTAAATCAAACAATTTTTATCTTAGTTTTGGCTAATAAAATATTCTCTTAAAGAAAGAGGCTCTGGCAGCCTAAATTGCACATCGATTCCGTCCCAGCGCTTCCAAGCGTCGGAATAACGACTGCGCGGACTTTGAGCATCGGTCCCTGGCAAATCCCAAAGTGCTGCACCAAAATGAACACCCGCTGCTTTTGCAGAATGAGCGTCTACAGGGTGATCTCCTACCATGATTGTTTCTTTTTTATCTAAGGAATAAATCCTACATAAATCCTCAATAGGAAGGGGCGACGGCTTGTGACCTGTAGGATCATCTCCGCAACGAAGAGTGTCGTGAGAAAAATATTTTGGAATCCATTTTTTATGCTCCAAAATTCTTGATGTCCCCAAACGATCGCGGCCCGTATAAACAGCCATAAAAATTCCTCGAGATTTAAGGTCACTTAAAAGTTCTTCTACACCTTTAAAAATTTGAATATTTTCAAAAATATTCAATTCAAAATTTTCCCAGTGTGACAAGGCTTTGGGCCATTCTGACTCGGGAACAAAATCGCGGATAATCATTTGAGGCGTGCGTCCTAATGGCAAAAGATTTGCATCTACTACCTTGCCGCTTCCTGCTTCAATAGATTCCAAAATACCCTTAATAGCTGTTTGCATTGAGCTCACAAGAGTTCCGTCTAAATCAAATATGATATTTTTTAATGGGCCAAACATTTATAACTACAGCTTAGCCCGAAAACTAGCCGTCATGAAGTACGATAAATTGCTTTTGACCAGAAAGAAAATTTTTCTGCCCCAATTTTACTTCGCGTAGAACTGCGCCAGATTCTGTTTTTAAAGTATATGAAATGTCATGAAAGCCCGCATCTAGAGGAATTCTCATCACTCGAATGCTAGCGGGTAAAGTGTTCCACCCTCTCAAGTCCGCTGTGTCCATTGCGGCCATTGCTAAAAAAGCCAACATGCCCAATTCATTGCTCTTAGTCCCCTTGGCGATTGCATATGCGGCGCCGGCTTTAACGCCTAAAGTAATGACTTTCCGAGCGACGAGCCATTTCATTTTTTCGTCGAAAAAATGTTTTGTAAGATCTTCAACATCTAAAACATTTTGAGTTTTTGAAATTCTTTGAGTACCTACACTGACTTCAAGCTTAGAAGCTGTCCATGGCCGTGGAAAGAGTACGGGTAAAGCAGAACTGTCTCCTGAATTGGGAGTTTTTACAGGTCCTCGTCCAGTGGTTAGAAAAACAATCAACTCACTTTTTTTACGATTATAGGTAGGTGTTTTTTCAGCAGGAAATCTTGATTGCCAATAACGAAGACGTTCATCGTGCTGGCTAGCTACACACGCTCTCAACAAATCCTGTCGAATACCCGGAAAGTTGGGGTCAATTTTGTAAGCTGCTTCGTAATCAATGCGCGCAGAATCCCACTCGCGTGAGGCTTCCCATAAAACAGCCGACAACCATCTAGCAAAAGCTGATTCGTTGTAATTCTTTTTTTCTTTGTCGCGCATTTGTTTTAGAAGCTGATCTATTCGACGAGCTTCTACTTGTGCACTTTCCAAGTTGCCATTACCCGCAAAACTCAAAGCTAAAAACACATGGATCAAAACACGTTCGTAATCTTCACCAATATAAGTTTTTAAATTTTCACTTACTAAAAACTTTGCTCCTTCTTCTGTGATACTCGTATAGTCTTTAGATTCCCAAAACTTAACGGCTTCTAAATAGTGTGGAATAGCTTGATCAAACTTTCCGGCATTAAAGAAACTTGTGCCAGCGTCTAAATCGTAAAGTAACTTATTTTGAGTTCCACTTTTAGCGGACTTTGAAAACAATTCACCTGCTGTTTCAAAATCACCTCGCTGAAAGGCTCCATGAGCAGGATCATTTAAGTACTTATGTGAAGCGCACGAACAAAGCATTATGGACAATAAAGATAAAAGCCCCAGATTCCGCTTCACAAAGCCTAGGCTAGCGCTGCCCTAGCTGCTAAGTAAAGACTTGAGATGAAGGCAATTTGTTTAGACAATGAGGGGGCATGGGTAAGCGAATACACCCTTTCTAGCCATACCACCCCCAGCCTGAGTGAAATTGTACGTCTCCAAATAGCGTCAGAACAGGACTTTGCTACTCTTCCCGTAATTTGCGAAGGTTTTTATGATTCGCATCTACATACTTCTTGGATGGCTCGCCTCAAAAGCCAAATTGACTGTAAAAACAAAAGCGCTGAAGAAATCCTTATTGAAATTGAGAAAAACCCAAGTGCCGTAGTTTACGGGTTTGGTTGGCAAGAGCAACACTTGATGTGCTCGCTAGAGGAGTTCAAAAGCAAACTTGATCGAGTTAGAAAAGATGTGTTTCTTTATCGAATCTGCGGCCATATGGCTTACACAACTTCGCTGGGATTTATTAAAGAACTTGAGTTAAAAAAAATACCCGCTCCAAAACTAAATATAAATGTTTTTGAAGCTCTATTGTTAGAGCTTAAAGCTGCCGGCTTAGACAAATGGTCTAATTTACAAACATCTGCGGCAGACTACGCACTCCTTGAAAATCACGACGGACTCTTTTTTGCAGATATAAAAGAGCAAGAAGCTTTTGATGTTTTCCGAAAAAAGCCCCGCTACATGAAAATATTCCTAGACGGATCTTTGGGTGCCCGCACCGCATGGTTGACGCAACCCTACTCTGACCACGAAAGTATAGGCTTACAACTTTGGCCCGATCAGCAACTTATAGAAAGCTTAAAGAAAAGTTTAGA
>CAZIFW010000001.1:0-115758 GCA_964538275.1 uncultured Bacteriovoracaceae bacterium | reverse complement strand
GCCAGATTCCCTCAAGGCCATTGAACTGTTTACATATCAGATGCTTCGTTGCCAATGGATGTATCGTCCTGAATTAGAAGTTGAACTTTATCAATGGCGAACACGCAACGGCGCCTTTATCCCACTCATTTTGAGCGGACCCAAGCATAAACTCGCCATAATCCCTAGTGGAGAAGAAAATCCTTCGCCGCAATCAATAGGCAGCGCAGGTAGCTTTTTACGGGTCTTTCCGCAGGCTAAAGTTTTATATTTACACCTCGGGAAGAAAGATTATTGCCTGTCAGCTAATCAACGCTCCCTACCCCTTGGGAAACTTTTGTAGTTTGCTCAGACTTCGCGACACTTTCGGCCTTCGCAATCGAGCGACTCTAGCTTCCAAATGCGCACTGAGCGCACCATGTGCAAAATAAGAGCAAAGGCTTTGTAATCACCCCAATGCATCACTAAGCGAGTTGCCTCTGCACGGTAGCCCTTTTCAATGAGGCGAAAGAGTATGAATGTTTTTTCAGAGAGGTCCGAACCATGCGCTTTCATAAAACCCACTACTTCGTGGCGAGGAATGCGCAAGAAGCGCTTGAGGCGATCGTCGCTCCCCAACACCTCGAACACTTGTTCCCAGAGCACATCTTCGTTCATGGTAGTCACAATCAACTTATCGACGCATTCTCCAAATCCTAAATGCAAAAGGAACACCTCCCGTCAGAGAAGTGTTCCTTTGTTAAGATTTGATTAAGAGAAACTTAATTTATTTTTTGCCTTCAATCCGCGCCAAAAAGGCCTCGTAACAAGGCAAGTTTTTGGTATCCCCAAGTAACGGAGGCTCAGCAGTACCGCCTTTCTCAGCCTTATCTGCCTTAACTTTAAATTCGTGAAATTTATTCAACGTATTGTAGGTCGCAAAAAGTTTCTCAGAAAGTTTAGGGCAGTGACTAATAACTCGCTCTAACTGTGCTTTATATTTTGCTTTCCTTTTATCATTCATCTCTGAATACTCTTTGGGGGTTTTAAGCTCAAGTGCGTTAACTGACTTTGCAACTTCTTTTGTTATTAACTCGTAAGGTTTAGTTTTTTTAGAAACTCCTTCTTCATTTTTTATATCTTCTTGTTGCAAATAAATTAGGCCGCTCGCGCAATAGTTTGCTAATTGCTCGATATCTCCTGAAATCTGTTTCAAGTGGGCAACTTCATCACCTAGTTGGGCCTGTGCCTTATCTGTAACTCGCTCTGCTTTTTGCTTGATGTTCGCAGCCTTTGGCCCCATTGGATCATCGGTAGATCCCAGCTCTTCATATTGATATACGCTATCGATGTACGAGCCTGCACCACTCACATAACTAATGTCAGCGTTCAAAGCCGCACCATGTAAAGTATTACTATAGCCCCCACCATTTTTTTTCATACCAATGTTCAAAGCCAACAGAGAGCTTTCCTTATAAACATTTGCGCCATCCCAATTGAAATAATTAACTACAGTCTTAAAATCCTTCTGGTTTATTCGTGCATCAAGGTTGGGATCTCGAACCGCGCCGTAATTTGCTACGTCACCGCGACTAACTTTATAAAACAAAGGCGTGTTTGCATCCGTGCCATAACTTTTTCCTGAAATAGGAGTATTACCAGCTGCAACTGCGGGGCCACCATGTCCCACTCTAGGGGTTTCGGGCAATGTTGGAACTTTAGTATCTATAAACTGGTTATAATCCTTAGCTCTTGTGGCCATCTCAAACGCAAGCAGTCTCTTTTTTCGAGGTGCATCCGCATCATCGGCAAAATCAATTGCGTCGATTGTGCTTAACTGCAGTTCTAGAAAGTTAAGTGGTAATTTTTTACAGCCACTATCTACTACACTATTTTTTCCGGGTTTTAGAAAGGCCTTAGCCTGTTCTACCCTCCCGTAGAACTGTGACAATGCCTGGTAATCCGTGTACAAATCTCTTACTGCACCCGCAAACGCTGCACTGATAGCTAGCGTGGGTATCACTATTTTTAACTTACGTTTTTGATTTTTTATCGAATTATTCATATTTCAATATTTCCTCTAAATTCTAGTCCTAGGCGGCGGTGTTCCTGCCGGTGGTGTTGATGGAGTTGGTAGTGTTGCTGGAGCAGGCGGTGTCACTGCAGGTGCTGGTGCAGGAACAGGCGGCACTGCCGGAGTAGTCGGTGCAGCTGCAGGCGGCACTGTCGGAGTAGTCGGTACAGCCGCAGGTGCAGGAACAGGCGGCACTGCCGGAGCAGCTGGTGTCGCTGCAGGCGCAGGAATAGGCGGCACTGCCGGAGCAGCTGGTGTCGCTGCAGGCGCAGGCTGACGAGATAACTCGTTAATTTTTGTCCACAGTAAGTTTACAATATCCCTGGCTTTAACACCGGTAATTTTATTGCCGTCCCCGTTTAAAAGGTTATTCGTAGGGTCTTTAGCAATTGCCCTGAGCCTTTCAATATCTTCATGCTTGGCATTCGCAATTTTATCTTTCCACATTTTTACGCTCCACTTTGGCTTAGCAGCGCTAGTGCCAAATGAACTAGTACCAGGAGTGCCTGGAGTACCAGGAGTACCAGGTGCTGGAGTGTTAGTAGCAGCCGTGGGATTGTCTGATTTAAGTTCGGGAACAAAGCTACCGTCGCCTTCTAATAATTGCTCCGGATTTATACCGCTGCATTTTTGTTGCCAGATTCGAATAGATTTCTCCGCAGCTTCAATATTTGCAGCAACAGCTTTATCATCATCAAGCAATCCAAGGCCAGGTGCGCCTAGAACATTATTGAATTCTTTTCTCGAATTAGGTTCAGTTCTTCCAGCAACTTTATGGATCCAACTACTTTTTTTCTCTCGAAGGGCATTAATCTTTTCGTCTGTGTCTGTAGCATCAGCAATTTTTTTGAACTGTCCTGCGAAAGTTGTAGCCAACAAATTAATTGCCTTCAACAACTCTTTATCACTCTCTTCCGCACTTTTTTCGATGTCATCGTATTTTTTGTTTGCAAGTCTCTTAGCAAGCAGGTTTTTGATTTGTCCATCTGCTAGCAAGTTTTCTTGAGTACCTGATGCGTCTATTTTCTGCGACACAAAACTGTACATCCCGCGCCAAAGCTGCTCCTTTAGATACCAGGTCATTGTACCTTCAGGTGTATTGGTGAATTTATTGGTACTTCCACACTCTCCCATTGCCGTTGCCATGGTGTGAAAAAGTTCTCCCTGTATAGGATATGCGCTTGCCTTTACAGCTTCCAAAACTTTGTCTGCCGCATGTGGCGGCTCGGCTTCGGCCTTCCAAGCCGTAAAGACTAAGAAAACGAAGAAAAAGAATCTTTTGTTAAAGCCCATATATATATATTGTCGGACATAAAAAGCAGATTATTAAGAAAAATCATGCCGTTTTTTGCTGTATTATTGTTTAAACATTAACCATACGTTCATTAAACGCACAGTCTTAACACTTTTTTAATAAAACTATGTTGTTATCACCCCCTTGAAGTCTCACAATGAAACTAGTGGAAGCCATTGGAAGTCATGAGCAACGTGGGAAAGCGTTGGGTTTTTGTCTCATATTCTGCTTTTTCTCCCAGCTTTCTTACGCCAATACAAATTTACGCAGAAACGTAAAAATCGGATGTGATTTTTCGGATTTACAAAATCCGCTCAAAACTCTTGCAGAAACTTTTAAGAAAAGTGAACAACTTAGTCTTGGAGAAAAAGTTCTTCCTCAAAAAGACAAAGCAGTGGAGTTTATTCAAAGAAGTAAAACAAAAAACTGGAAAGGCTTTGACTGGAAACTTCGCCCTCTTGAGTTTGCAGCCGCCACAATGGCGCAAGAAAAGTATATTGAGCGCTGCTCTCCCAAAAACGAGATTCCGCTTTTTGAAAGTCTCATTAACGATTACCAAATGGATCGAATAGCCAGCAAAGATCGCAAACGCGTGATGCGAATCTTTATGTTGCTATTGCCCTGCCTCGAAACCGAAGAACAAAACAAGGTGCAAGCACTGAGTAGCGATTTCTTTTTTAATTTTACCGAAGAATACGTGAGCGTCGTTATAAGCACTGAAAGCGAAGTACCTACTTTTGCACCTGACTACAAAGCCTGCAGCAACAGAGTCATTAAAGAGCACCAAATTACAGATAGTCTACTTGCGGGAGTAGAATCTTCTCTAAGAAAAAACGGATACCAACAAAGTCTAACTTTGCGACTTAAGGGTATACGCAATAACAAACTCCACTTTAAAACTGGAAAATATCTTTTGAATAAGATTGACCAGCTGATTGCGAACTCAGCTCAAGAAAAACAATAACGACTATTTGTCTTTTAAAAGCGCGCGCAACATCCAAGCAGTTTTTTCATGAACCTGGAGCCTTTGAGTTAACAGATCTAAGGTAGCTTCGTCAGATGCTGCTTCAGCTACAGGAAAAACTTTGCGAGCCGTATTTGCAACAATTTCGTTGCCCTCTAAAAGTTCTTGAATCATTTTTTTTGCACTTGGAAAGCTGCTGCTCTCTTTGATATTTGCGCGATCATTAAAAGCTTTGTAAGAGCCCGGAGCATATTCACCGAGAGAGCGAATACGCTCTGCAATCAGATCTAAGGCGTTCCATAGTTCTGTGTATTGCTCCATAAACATTTGGTGGAGCGTGTTGAACATGGGTCCTTCTACGTTCCAGTGGTAGTTATGTGTTTTGATATAGAGAACAAAGCTATCGGCTAAAAGCGTTGAAAGCCCATCTGCAATTTTTTTACAATCGTTTTTAGGAATTCCAATTTTGCTGTTTACTTTTTTACTCTCAGTTTTTTTACCCATAAAAGAGCATTAAACCTTTGAACTAAGCTTTAGATTGAGCAAGCACGGTTTTAAGACCGAGCTTAGTGATATTTCTCAACGCAGAAGTTGAAAGCTTAACTGTAATCCAAGTTCCAGTGCTTTCATCAAAGAGTCTTTTACTTCTAAGGTTAGGAAGCTGGCGCATCTTAGTTTTACGGTTTGAGTGAGAAACGTTGTTTCCTACGAGAGGTTTTTTTCCAGTAATTTTACAAAGACGAGCCATAGTTGAATCTTTATGCCTTGGCCTGCCCGACTAATCAATAGATTTCTTGCGGATTTAGGCAGAACTGCGAGCTAAAAACTTGCGGCTCATAGTGCTAAGCATGCCCTTAAAGTCGGCATCAAGGTAGCGATGCCCCTCAAACTGGCGAGGCCCTGCCCCAAGCTCAAGAGGCCATACCGTGAAGCTCTTGCTCATAATAGTGTGTTTAAAGGGCTGAGCGACTTCAAAATGGGGGGAAAAAAGGGCCAGTAGTTCCTTAGATGAGGCTTCAATATCCAAATAAGGAATTTCCCACTGCCCCCCAAGCGACCCCGATTCCGGCCGCTGCCTTAGCAATGGCTCCCTTTGGGAATTTCTATAAATTAAGAGCAAACGCATGACTTTTTGCATCTGCGGACGCGGCTTGGGAAGTGGCCAAAGTGCAGCTTTTCCGTTTTTCGCTGCAACACACCCCTTTTGCAATGGGCACTCAAAGCATTTGGCTTGATTAAGGGGACGGCAAACAGTGGCTCCCAATTCCATAAGTGCTTGGGTGATAGTTCCCCTACTTCCCACGGGTATCTCTGCAGCAATGAGCTGTGCTTGAGCTTGGATTTTTTTTGCATCCTCTTTGCTGCCAAAGGGATTTTCAATTCCAAAATAACGCGAAAATACGCGTGTAACGTTTCCGTCGACAGCAATGGCAGGATAATCAAAAGCAATCGAGGCTATTGCGGCAGAGGTGTAGGGTCCAATGCCAGATATTTTTTGCAGCTCTTCTGGGTTTTGTGGAAAATATTTTTGCAAAACTTTTGCGCCTTTGTGAATATTGCGCGCACGCGAATAATAACCCAAACCTTCCCAGTGTTTTAAAAGTTCTTCTTCTGGAGCATTTGCCAAAGTGGCAAGAGTGGGAAAACGCTGCATCCATTTTTCAAAATATGGGAGCATCATCTTAAGCGTGCTCTGTTGAGACATGATTTCTGAAATCCAAATTTCGTAAGGATTGGGTTTTATTTTTCGCCAAGGAAGAGGACGCGCAGCAATCTGAAACCAACTATCGAGCGAGCTTACGAGATTTGTAAAAGTCTTTGAGTTCTTGGATACGAACGTTTTGGTCGCGGGTATCGAGAGGGCTTTCTGTGGCAACTTCTCTACGGGCTTCGATCTCACGACATCTCTCCAGACTCTGATCTATAAATGCAAAATCTAGATCTGTCTCGGGATCTTTAAAAGCCCCTGTGATTTCGAATGACATTCCGCCCTTAGGGAAGGCATCTCCTAAACAACTCGCCAATTCTGCGCCACATTCAGGCCCTGGAAGATAGTGCGAAATCAAGTTAATCGAGCTTAAGTCGCCCAAGCTCCCTTGAATTTTTACGATAGAATCGCGGTCCGTGCCCTGAAATGCACTGGGAGCTAAGTTCCATCGGCCTTCGCTGTAATCAAAGTCAAACTTACCGCGCATTTTTTGCGGATAGCATTTAGCTAAAATATTTGCGGCTGCTTTTTGTTTTTCTTTGGCATACGAGGTCAGACCCTGAGAAATCAATAACGTCAAAGGTAGCTGATCAACATCCGCATCACCCGAGGCTCTAAGCTTAAGTCTTGATGTAAATTCTTCTGCGTTTAATCCAGAACTCGCTAACACTAAGTTTGCACTGTATGTTCCTCGCATTAGGAGGCCTTCAAAAGCATCCAAGGAACCCGAGTTCTTGAGTGTGGCAGTTAAAGTAACAGCTTCATTTCGATGCAAATAGGGTTCTAAATCAATTTGTGCATAGCCATCATAATTTGTTTGATTGTTTTGGCTCATTTCTAAGGAATCAAATTTGAGTTTTTTGTTTTCAAGTAAACTTTGCCCTCGAAGAGTCCATTCATCATTATTATTTCCAATGCTCAAATTGAAATCCAACGAAGCTTGTTGCAGAGGCATTTCTTTAAAAAACAAAAAAGGATTCGAGAGTGAGAAGTTTTTGTAATTAAAAGCCCCTCTCACTTTAAGGTTAGCGGTTTTAAATTTTTCTAATTTTCCATCTAACTGCATATTGTCGCCGCTGGGCCAACGCAATGTAAAATCACTCAATTCAAACTGTTCACCTTTTTTAATAATTTTTCCTGAAATTTTTAAGTCGCTTAAGTACGTAAGCGGGCTTTCATAGTCAGACATCTTTAAATTGTAAGATGTAGGCATAGCGCCATTACACAAAGTTCCTTGGCATACATCGTAGCTAATGCTTCCAGACAACAAGGCTCCTGATTGAGTTTTAAAAGTATTAGGAAAGTTTAAAGTCAAAGCTGTTTCATTGCCTCGGGCTTTTAAAAATTGTCCGTCAATATTTGTTTCAACTTCAAAAGTTTTCCATTGTTTATCCACATAATCCGCTTTGAGTTTAACTTTGAGTTCTTGGTTTTTACTTTTTTCAAATAATGTATCTAAATAAACATCTGCTTTAGAAAAATCAAAAATTCCATCTACGTTTTTATAGTTTAAAGAATAAGAAAAACGTCCTTCAAACTCAGAACTACCTTTAACTTTAAGCATCGGAGCTTGAAAATCTTCTATAACGACTTTAGATTCCTCCGCCTTAAGAGATACGAGTTCTACACTGCGCTCTCCTAGTAAATCGGTAAGCAGCTTGGCTTCTGCCTTTGCAGTAACAAAACCGCGAATACTCTTTCCAAAGAGTTTTTGCGTGTTTGGTAGTATGGCAAAATCAAAGTTTTTTAGATCCGCATTAATTGTACCGTCTCTATCAATTTTTGCGCTCAGAGAGGATTTTTGCGAATCAATATTTAACTCTCCAGCACTTTGTAATAGTTTTGAGCGAATAGAAAACGGAACCCCATCCGCTTTAAAGTAACGTCCGTCGTTAAGCTCAAATGTTGCATTGTCTAAGTTAATATCAATATTTCCATTCAAAAGATTTTCAGACGAAATAACATTTGCACTGATTACACCTACCCCGCGGCCATTGCGAATAAATGAAGTGTCTACATTTGCCAAACTCAGCATTGCATTTGAAACTTCAAGGCTCGAAGCTTCTGTAACCGAAGCGCCACGCATTTCAATACGCGAAGCAAAGGTCCATTCTCCCGTACTGGGTATTTGCGACAAAATCCTAAAAGGAAGTTTTTGCTTCTGAGTTCTTAGAGTTGTCTTAGGAATTTGCACAACGACCGAGTTATCATTGCGAGTAATCTCAATAGGTATTTTTAATTGGTCAAAAAGCACATGGGCTTTAAGTTGATTGTCGTTTTCAGAATCAATATTTAAAAAAGCAGCCACTCCCATTTTTTTCTCTAAGCTACCAATGCTAAAATCTAGATTACTAAGATCCCATAAAACATTTCCGTTTTTGTCTTTATGTAAAACAATTCCACCTTTAAAGATTTTTTCGTCTTCTGAAAAACGCATTACAGCTTTTTGAACTTCGCTGTCGTGGAAAAGTTTTTTGGAACCCTCAAGACTTAAGTCCTTAATCTTAATGGGCAGTCCCCAAATTTGTTCAATATTGGCACTGAGTTCAAAGCTCCATTCCAATTTTAGGAGATCAAAACTTTTGCTCTTGAGTTGAATGTTTTTTATTTCAACTTGTTTAAACATTTCTTGCTTAAGTACATGCTTAAGTGCATCTTCGCTTAAGGGTGTAGTAAGAATTGCAAAACAAAATGCAGCCGCACTTGAAACACTCAGACAAAGTACCCAGAAAACCCAGGAACTTAGCAAAGATCTAAGCTTGTGTTTCACCCCTTACTTATCGGCTAAATATGTGAAGTCTTTATTAAGATCGTCAAAAAAGTAGCGGAGTGTCCTCCAAAAGGTCTCTGACGCTTTTTCGACTGGTTCTTAACAATTAACCGTGGCCGCTGGCAAAGAGGGGGTCGTTTTCGCGAATATCATCGGCCTTAGTTCCTAGCTGCTTAACCCCTTCGAAAAACTCCACAGTGCGAGCAATAATGTGTGGAAAATCCTCTGTGGTGAAGACGAATTTTCTAAATTCTTTTGCACCAGGGTAGCCAGCTGCATACCATGCGAGGAATTTTCTAAACGCAAACTCCGCGCGTGTTTCTGGATAAGTTTCACGCAATAAAGATAAGTGTAAATCAATCAATTCCTGAGCATTGCGATCTGCGCGAATTTTTACCCAATCCGATACGTAAGCTGTAGGTACAGGCTGCAATTTTTTTACTTTTCTCTGATAATAATCTTTCCCACTGGGCAACGTGCCAGTATCGGGCATTTCGTGTTTTTTCAAAACTGTAGCAAACAAGTTAGCCTGCTCTGTGGGACTCATGGCATCTGCAATGGCTAAGGCTTCAACCGATTCTTGAAAGATCCAAGGATTCTTTAAAGCTCCGCGTCCAATCATGACTGCAGCACAACCCGAAGTGCGCAAACGTGCAGCAGCTAAGGGACCCGTGATAATATCTCCGTTTCCTATGATAGGAACTTTGCTTTCGCTCGCAATTTCAGCAATAAAATCCCAATCAGGTTGACCCGAGTAACCTTGTTGGCGAGTGCGTCCGTGAATAGCAACGGCTGCAATTCCTTCATTGTAAGCAATTTTTACAATTTCAAGCGCGTTCTTAGAATCGTTGTCCCAACCTGTTCGAATTTTTACGGTGAGGGGAATTTGAATGCTAGATTTTACCAAAGCAAACATTTTTGCCACATCTCCCGGATGACACATCCATGCCGATCCGCCACCTTTTTTTGTAACTTTGGGAACGGGGCAACCCATGTTGATATCCACAAAGTCTACGCCCACACCTTCTACAATTTTTGCAGCTTCTGCGAGCACTTCATCGTCGCCACCAAAAAGTTGAATGCCCACCGGGCGTTCATCTTCATGATAAGCAAGATACTTTTTTAAACTAGGAGCTTTGTTTTTTACAGCATGTGCAGAAACGAATTCACTGATAACCGCACCTGTTCCCATTTTTCGCATAAGACGACGAAAAGGCATGTCCGTAATGCCGGCCATGGGAGCAAGAATAAAGGGGTTCTCAAAACGCACCCCCCAAGGGAAGCAAATATTTTTTACGGGGTCAAAGCAAAGATTATGGGCTAACAAACACCTATGCTACCTAACTTCTACGACCTCAAATACTTCCTAGAAGTTGCCAAAACCCTAAACATATCCAGAGCCTCTGAGCGTTTAGGAGTGTCGCAACCTAGCCTTTCGACAGCACTCAAACGCCTGGAAGAGGTTTTGGGAGTCGAACTTTTGATTCGCAGTAAGACCGGAGTGCAATTAAGTGCCGAAGGGAAAGCCTTTGAACTCAAGGCTAAGGAGCTTTTAAAATCTTGGGAGGAACTCACCAGCACGCTCCATAAATCAAAAATAGAACCTAATGGCCATTTTAGCTTGGGGGCACACACCTCTGTAGCCCTTTATTCTACTCCTCATTTTTTGCCTGAGTTGTTGGACCGCTACCAAAAGCTTGAGGTCAAATTAGTACACGGACTTTCGCGAGTAATGCTTGAGAAAGTAATTTCTTTCGAACTCGATGCTGCGCTTGTCATCAACCCCATTCGACATCCTGATTTAGTACTTACAGAACTCGGAACAGATGAAGTAAGTTTTTATATTTCTCCTAAGTGTCCTGCTCACAGAAAGAAAACACTCATTTGTGATCTTGATCTTAATCAAAGCCAAGAACTACTTAAAAAAGCACAAAAGGGCTTGAATCAATCACAGTTACAATTTGATCGTATCCTTGAAAGTAAAAGCCTTGAATGGATTAGCGATGCTTGCGCAGAGGGCTTAGGAGTTGCCCTGCTTCCAAGTCGCGTGGCTACACGCGATCCTTCGAAAAAACTTTCACTCCTTTCAAATAAAGCGCCTATTTATAAAGACAAATTGTTTTTAGCTTACCGCGCTGATCATTTGAAAAGCCCAGCATCTAAGAAAATTGTTTCAGAAATAGTCTCTGGAATGAGAGCTTCATTTAGATAAATTACGAGGAGAAAGCAAAGGTTCAAAGGGAGAGCCAGGCATTTCTACATGCAAAGGAACAGGATTTTTTAAATCTACATATCCCTGAACTTTCATTCTGCGAATGTAGGTATTGCTCTTGTCCCATTTAAGATTCTCAAAAGCTGATGTTGGGATTTGGCTTTCAATTGTGTGCCCTGCAAACTTCAACGGATCGATTCGATCCATATCAGACTCAGTCTCGATCGCAATAAAGTGTTGATCTTGATGCTTTAAACCAGGGGCACTTTGAAGGGGTCCTAAAAGATAAGTGGGAAGAGCTTCTGGAGCTTGACCCACACTGTATAAAATCGAGCTTGCACGTTTACCCCAAACCGCATCCCATTCTTTTTCAAAAACATGAAATGCCATGATTAAAATTGCCAATGTAAAAACGAGTGACGATAAAAACAAAAAAACCACTTCGGTTTTTTTTAAATCACTCCAACGAGAACGATTAAAACGAACTTTATAAATTGGCACCTTGTTAGGAGCATGCGCTTCTTTAATAGGTAAAGGATTTACTGAAGGAGTGTGCACTCCAGGAACGGGCACGCTTGGATAAACAAGATCTTCAGCTTTATCTATTTTAAAATCTTCAATGCCATATATAGGGCGCCATTCATGATATCCATCACGCCATGCAAAGAATTTTTCTGAAATTTCTTTTTTATCAACAAGCTTCTTAAGTTCTGTCGTTGAATAGGGTCCTTTCAGTAAAGAACCTTGAGCTACGAACCAAAAAAAACCGCGCGCAGTTTTACTTGTATTTAATTCTGCGCTTTCTACAGATGCAGCCGCATCTTGCTTTTTAGCTTGCTCCACATATGTTTCTTCGGTGATTAAATGAAATAGCTACAACAAATTAAGGGTCAAAAAAACAGCTCTTAGGCTTGAGTCGTTGGAGGCGTAGTTGGAGTGTTATTTTTTTGATCGTTTGTGCCACTCGCTTGATCAGGAGAAGAGGCTTCTTCCATTCCTTTTTTGAATCCGCGAATCGCCTTACCTAAGGAAAGTCCCAAACCCTCTAAACGAGAAGGTCCAAAAACTAAAAGAAGGATAAGAAAGAGTAAAATGAGGTGCGATGTACTCATATACCCTACATAATTAACATAATTGGCAGTCCCAAACGAGCATTTTCTATAAGCACCCCACTAGCCGCTGCGAAGGCGCTCGTTGAAGGTATCGTTTCCTTTAAGGATTATAGACAGATAGCGGTTTTCTGGCTCTGCAAGTTCGGGATCACGGGCAAAGAGTGCCTTTGCAGCTTCTTTGGCAATTTCAAGGGTTTTTAAATCTCTTATAAGATGAGCTGTTTTAAATGCACTTGAGCCACTTTGGCGCACCCCTAAGAAATCCCCCGGACCTCGCATCACTAAATCGGCTTCAGCAATTTGAAAGCCGTCGTTAGAGCCCACTAAAATATTAAGTCGTTTTTCTACTTCGGGATTAATTTCATCTGGTACCACCAAAGCGCACACGCTTTCTGCGGTGCCACGGCCTACCCGCCCTCGAAGCTGATGTAACTGGCTTAAACCAAAGCGTTCAGCATTTTCTACAATCATTACCGAGGCATTAGGGACATCCACCCCCACTTCAATAACCGTTGTAGAAATTAAAACTTTTGTTTCTCCCGTTCGAAAAGCATTCATAGCTTTGTCTTTTTCAGAAGGCTTCATTTTTCCATGCAACAAATCTACGGAGTAAGGATCTAGGACTTTTTTCCATTCCTCAAAAGATACCGTGACACTTTCAACGTTTTCCAACATTTCAGAATCTTCCACCAATGGGTAAACAATATAGGCTTGGCGACCTTCTGCTAAAAGTTCTAGCAAGCGCTCCGCTAGTTTTTCATTTTGTTTTTTGCGCAGTAAAAATGTTTTAATAGTGCCACGACCTTTAGGTTTTTCTCGAATTACAGAAATATCTAAATCGCCATAAAGAGTAAGCGCTAAAGAACGAGGAATAGGCGTTGCTGTCATCACCAAGAGATGTGGCACAACTTTAGATTTACTCGCCAACTCGCGACGCTGCTCAACACCAAAACGATGTTGCTCATCTACAACGACTAAACCGAGGGACTCAAATTCAGTCAAATGACTTAAAAGCGCTTGAGTTCCAAAAATAAACTGAGCAGCACCACTTTTTACATCAGCACGTTTTACTTTTTTTGCAGATTCCTTAAGTGATCCCATCAACAAAACTGCGCGATGCTGAAAATCAGGAAAAAACTTACAGAAGTTTTCAAAATGTTGTGTTGCTAAAATTTGAGTGGGAGCAAGCATAGCCCCCTGATGTCCATTTGCCGCGCACTGAATGAGTGCGCTAAAAGCAACCGCTGTTTTACCCGAACCCACATCTCCCTGTATTAGACGATGCATAGGAATATCCTTTAGAAAATCTGACTTAACATCTTCCAAAGCATTTTTTTGATCTTGAGTAAGCTCAAAAGGAAAACGTGGTTCTGTCTTCCAATCAATACGCGCAACTTTTTTGTGCTTCAACTCTCTGCCTAAATCGCGACGAAGCTTTTCTAATCCCAATGAAAAATAAAAGAACTCATCAAAGACTAATTTTTTAAAATATGGATTTGAAACCGGATTGAGCGGGTCATAAGCCAACGTTGGATTCCATTTAGTGGGATGATGTAACTCCGCTAAAGCTTCTGTTACAGGAACCAACGAATATTTTTCAGTAATTGCCTTAGGGACAGGATCTATGGTTTCTCCCAAATAATTATCCAAAACGTAGCGTATGGTTTCTCTAAGTTTTTTAGGAGTTATGCCTTCTAACTGAGGATAGATAGGAATAATTTCTCCGAAGCCAAGCTTTTCGCCCGACTCTTTAGACATTTCTGGATGCACTATTTGTAAACGGCTTTGAAAACGTTGAATTTTTCCGCTGAAGTAAATTTTAGTCCCAGCAGGGTATCCCTTTTGAATGGCTTGTATAAAGCGGTGAAACCACACAAGGTAAATATAAGCAGGCGCAGGTAAGCGCGAAGGTACACTGATGACGGCTTCGAGCCATCTTCGCCCACTCCCAAAGCGGGGAACGTAACGCTCAATCACACCCTGAGCGACAACTGCTTGAGAGATTTTTTCTTCGAGTTCTTCAAAGTTAAGTGGATTGCGACGATCTTCGTAACGACGTGGTAAATGCAAAAGCAAGTCTGTAAGTTTTTCAAATCCGGCTTCTTTAAATTGAGTCAGGAGTTTTTTTGAAAGCCCCTTTTTAACAGCCGTGTGTTCTTTCATACAGAAAGGGACCCCTCACCTTTGTTTTGAATTAATTACCTTGAGATTATTTATACTCTAAATCAACAATTGTGTAAGAAAGCTTACCTTTAGGACTTTGTACCTGAACTTCGTCGCCCACTTCTTTTCCAAGTAATGCACGCGCTAAAGGTGCACTTAAAGAAAGACGCCCTTTTTCAATATTAGCTTCAGGCTCTCCAACGATTTGGTAAACAAAAGATTCACCCTCATCATTTTCAACAGTGACTGTTGCTCCAAAGACTACGCGTTCACTTTTAACAGTAGAGGGATCAATCACCTCTGCACGTGCAATTTTATCGCCTAAATCTTGAATGCGACCTTCAATGAAGGCTTGTTTTTCTTTAGCGGCTGCATAGTCAGCATTCTCTGACAAATCTCCATGAGAGCGCGCCTCTGCAATAGCGGCAATAACTTCGGGCCTATCAACATTTTTTAACTGGCGAAGCTCTTCCTCAATGGCGGCTTTTCCCGCAACAGTAATAAGGATACGGTCAGACATGGCATGCACGTTAGCATGTTTTAAACGGCATGGCCAAAGATCATACTAAAGATCAGCAGCTGAGACTAAAGGAAGCCCGATTCTAGAAAGTGCTTTCATGCACAAAGTCCTGTAAAGCCAAGGCTTTGATGTCTGCTTTTTTCACTGCTTGTATAGCTAAACACGCCATTTCCGCACCCGAAAGTGTAGACATAAGAGGCACGCGATACTTCAACGCCATCTGTCGAATACTCTCGCCATCTCGTAAACTTCCCCGTGATCCAGGAGTGTTTACAACTAACTGAATTTTCTCACTTCGAATCCAAGCGAGTAAGTTTTCTTCGTCGTTACCTTGGCCAATTTTAGCAACAGAAAGTGCGTTCACTCCTGCGCGTTTTAAGTATTCTGCTGATCCTGGAGTTCCTACAATTTCAAAGCCGAGAAATTCAAAGAGTCTCGCAATGTTGAGAGCTTTGGGCTTGTCCGAATCTTTCACCGAGAACAACACTCGACCATGAGTGGGCAGTGCAATTCCTGCACCCAAAAAAGCTTTAGCAAATGCAGGACCTGGAGATAAATCTATTCCCATCACTTCACCTGTACTGCGCATTTCTGGACCTAAGACAGGATCAAAACCTTTAAATTTGCTGAATGGAAATACGGGCATTTTCACAGCAAAGCCATGTCCGGGAAGTCGGTAATTTCCAGGAATATTACCTTCTTTTGTAATTTCAGAAACATTTTCTCCAAGTGCTGCACGAAGCCCCCAATCAATCATGGGGTATCCTGTAGCCTTCGCCAAAAATGGAAGTGTGCGCGACGCTCGAGGGTTTCCTTCAATCACATAAATCTGATCGTTAGCCACAGCCATCTGCACATTGAAAAGACCTTTAGTGTTTGAATGAACCGCAATCTTTTTAGCAATTCCTGCCATTTCATCAATTTTGTTGGGAGGTAAACGGAAGGGCGGAATCACACAGGCTGAATCGCCGCTATGAATCCCCGCTTCTTCAACGTGCTCCATAACTCCACCAATCCAAGCTTTTTTGCCATCGCAAATTCCATCGACATCAAATTCCACAGCACCCACCAAGAAGCGATCTATAAAGACTGGATGCTCTTCGCTAATATCTAGGGCTTCTCCGATGGTTTGCATCACTTCAGCTTCGTTTTCACAGATGCGCATTCCACGTCCACCCAATACGTACGAGGGACGAACTAAGAGCGGGAAGCCCAGGTCTTTAATAATTTTAGTCGCTTCTTCTTTTGATTTAGCTACACGGAAAGCGGGGTATTGAATTCCAAGACCTTCCAACATTTCTGCAAAGCGAGAACGATCTTCAAAAAGATCAATTGCTTCTTGAGAACTTCCTAAAATTTTATAGCCCCATGTTTCGATTTGCTTGGAGAGTTTAAGCGGAGTTTGCCCACCCGTTTGAAGTAAAACAAAATGTTCAGGATGATCAACATCGAGTTCACGTTCGAGAATATCTCGCACAGTATCTACGTGAAGAGGATCTAAATAAAGTCGCGTTGATGTGCGCGGATCGGTACTCACCGTTTCCGGATTGCAGTTGATCATGATGGTTTCAAAACCTAAGCGCTGCAAAGACTTAGAGGCATGTACACAGCAGTAATCAAACTCCACGCCTTGCCCGATACGATTGGGACCTGATCCTAAAATAACAACCTTTTTGGGTTTTTTAGAAGGTGCCGGAAACATAGCCTCTGCAATTTTCTCATCACATGAAAGTTTTTCGCGTGTTGAATAATAAAAGGGAGTCATGGCTGGAATTTCGCCCGAGCAAGTGTCGATCATAGAATAGCGAGCACGCGTTTTTAAATTTAGACTTACAGCCTTAGGACCAAGTTTATGTTCGGCCATATATTCGCCAAGTTCACGCGTAAACCATGGATCCCAACTCGCAGCTTTTGCCACTTCGTCGGCAGGCGCACCTTTAGCAAGAGTGTCCCAAATTTGAAATGCGCGTTTTGAGTGCGCGCGCGAGAGGTCTGGCATTCCAGCACTCTCACCATTGGGCCATTTTTGCTCAAGTGAGTTGAGTGCTTTGTGATAAGCCTCTGCAAAAGATCCGCCAAGAGCAAGTGCTTCGCCCACACTTTGCATTTGAGGTAAAAGTTCATCTTTAGATCCCGAAAACTTTTCAAAATCCCAACGAGGAATTTTAACAGCTACGTAATCAATTGTAGGCTCAAATGCTGCCTTCGTTATTTTAGTAATTTGGTTGTCTATATCCGCCAAACTTTTTCCGAGTGCTAATTTAGTTGCAACATAGGCTATAGGAAAACCTGTTGCTTTTGAAGCCAATGCTGAAGAACGCGACACACGTGGATTCATTTCAATCACCACACGACGACCATTCGCTGGGTTTACGGCAAACTGTACGTTACAACCACCCGTCTCAACTCCCACGGCTTTTACAATTCGAAGAGCGTCTCTTCTCATTGCTTGATATTCTTTGTCTGTAAGTGTTTGCGCTGGAGCAACGGTAATAGAATCTCCCGTGTGAACTCCCATAGCATCTAGGTTTTCAATACTGCATACGACGATGGCGTTATCCAATGGATCACGCATCACTTCGAGTTCAAATTCTTTCCAGCCCAAAACACTTTCTTCAACTAATACTTCACCAATAGGGCTTTCAAAAATTGCAGACGTTGCTTTGTCTTTAAGTTCTGATTCTGAATAAACAAAACTTTGCCCAGTTCCGCCCATTGTAAAACTTGGTCTAAGAATAAAGGGGTAACCCACTTCTTGAGCAAAAGCCTCACACTCTTCAAGAGAGCGAATTATATTTGAACGAGGAACTTCACATCCCAAATTTTCGCAAACTTCTCTAAAAGCTCTGCGATCTTCGGCCAAGTGAATAGCTTTTAAATTTGCTCCAATCACTTCTACGCCTTCTAAGGCACCAGGGATTTTTGAAAGTGCCAGCATTAGATTCAATGCGGTTTGTCCGCCCATAGTGGGTAGAATTTTGCTCACCCCTTCTTTGCGAATGATTTGAACAACCATGATGGGATCAAGGGGCTCGATGTAAGTTCGATCAGCAATCCCTGGGTCAGTCATAATAGTTGCAGGGTTTGAGTTTACGAGTACAACGCGCTTGCCTTCTTCTTTAAGAGCCAAACACGCTTGTGTACCGGAGTAATCAAACTCACACGCTTGTCCAATGACGATGGGGCCACTTCCTAAGATAAGTACGGTATCGCTCATATGATGGGCTTCTCCGAATATATGTGTGAAACATCAATGTGCGGATACTGCTCCGAACGATGTTTCATAAGTGCGAGCCTCAACATAAGTTCTTTTTTGTGCTCACCCTTAAGGTTTTTAATCTTTTTAATTTCTTTTTTTAGATAGGCTTTTGAAGCTTCTTTTGGATGAAACAAAAAGGCCGTTGAAAAAACTATTTTGTCATCCATAGGTACGAGTCGCGCCTGGAAGATATCACCCTTTTGAAAAATCTTAGGGTTCTCAATATCCTCTACAACGTAGGATTCTTTATCAAAAAGATCTTTGATAACAACTTCGTCGTCTTTTATTTTTAAAAGTTCAAAAACAGAACTGAAGGAATTTCCGAGCGCTTCAAAAACTTTTTTCTTTTCATCTGGCATGTCGCCGAGTTCATCTTTTGTAAAAAGACGAATAGGCGGAAGTTCTTCACGCTCTAAATTGCGCTCAAAAACAAACCAATCAAAAAAGAGATTGAGTTCGCTTTCATAACTGTCCGAACCTTCGGCTACTTTAAATGCGCGTGTGAAGTAATATTCCTTGGCGCGTTTAATTTCGTCGTAATATGCGCCTTTGCCATAGGCCTCAAGAATTTCAGAAATGTATGGCTCAAGACTCACGGGTTAGCTCCTTTGGTCACTTCTTTAAGAAAATCCTCAAAGAAGAAGAGGGCATCAAAAGGCCCGGGCGCAGCTTCTGGGTGAAACTGTACCGAGGCACATCTAAGTTCTGTATTTCTTATTCCCTCATTTGAGTGGTCATTCGCATGGCGAAAAGTAACCTCAACATTTTGAGAAAGTGAATCTTCATCCACAGCAAATCCGTGGTTTTGACTTGTAATGAGTGTTCGACCAGTGCTCACACCCTTTTCCATCTGAGTCACTGGATGATGAATTCCTCGGTGACCAAACTTTAGTTTGTAAGTTTTAGCACCCATAGCAAGAGCCAAGAGTTGATGGCCCATACAAATTCCAAAGAGTGGTTTTTTTCCAAGTACTTTTTTAAGCTCAGCTACAACCTGTGTAGCGGCCTCAGGATCTCCTGGGCCGTTGGTTAAAAAGATTCCGTCTCTACCAGCTTCGAGCATATCTGCTGCCGTGCTTGAAGCGGGCAAAAGAACAATCTCACATCCCATTCGAGATAAGATACGAGGAGTGTTGGTTTTTACACCGTAATCCAACATCGCTATACGGGGAGCTTTCTCTAAGTGTTTTGATTCAAATTGCGGCCAAAAGATTTTAGCGTCTTCAAAGTTATGCTTTTTAGGACACGTTACTTCACTGAGTAACTCAAGGTTTTCCATGGGTGGAACTTTTTTATCGAGCATTGCAAGAGCTTCGGCATCGCTCATCGCGCCTTTTTCAAAAACAACTCCGCGTTGAGAGCCTTCGTTTCTTAAGTGAATCGTGAGTAAACGTGTGTCTACTTTGTGAATTAAGAATTTTTTTTCTTTGAGAATCCACTCAAGCAAAGTTTGTTTAGCTCTCCAGCTAGAAGCTTTTTGAGAAAGATGGCGAAGAACTAAACCCTCAGCCCAGATACAATGACTTTCCATATCTTCTTCAGTGAAACCCGTGTTGCCTACATGAGCCACGGTAGAAACAATAACTTGTCTTCGAAAACTTGGATCTGTAAGGGATTCTTCAACTCCCGTCATGGCCGTGCAAAAAACAAACTCGCCTCCGCGAATTTTATTTTCGGAGCTAAAATCGCCCCAGCCTTCGACATCCATTGAAAATCCCTTCTCCAGAATGAGGCGAAGAGCCTTGGGTTGGAGAAAGTCACTCATTAAAAACAATAAATTAGAAGCTTGGCACGAAGCGCGTCAAGCAGAAATATTAGCTATGTGCTCTTTGTGCAAAACAGAATTTCGCTATGCGCGTCGCTAGCTTGAATGGGACTATTGCCCCTGCATTTGAGCACTTAAAATTTGGCTTAAAACCGAACGACGTAGATCTACCCCATGCTTAACTTGTTTCAAAATAAGGGAGTTTGAATATTTCTGAAGGGCTGGATCGAGTTCCACACCCCAATTTGTGGGGCCAGGATGCATTAAAAAAGCCTTTGATCCCAACTTGGCTTCATTGATTTGAAAATCTTTTACGAAGCGTTCACTCACAGAAGCCTCTGCTGAATTATGTCGCTCTTTTTGCACTCGTAAGCTCATCACAAAATCTGCGCCTTTAATTCCCTCATCTAAACGATCAAAGTGGGCCAATTCTTTGCCCCACCCTTCTGGTTTCCACTCTGGAGGAGATACCAAACGCAACTGAATACCCACCAAAGGTGCTAGATAGGACCAGCTTTGAGCCACTCGAGAGGATTTTAAATCTCCAACGATAGAGAGTGTTTTTCCCTCTATATCTTTCCACTGAAATAGCGATCTTAATGTAGTGAGATCCAATAAAGCTTGGGTAGGATGCTCTCGTTTGCCATCGCCCCCATTGATAATGCTAATGCCAGATATTTGAGTTAGGGAAGGAAGGTCGTCTTTATCTCTGCAACGAATTACGAATGTGCGAATCCCCATAGAACGAAATATGAGAAGGGTATCCTTGAGGCTTTCGTTTTTTTCTAAAGAACTTCCACTTTCTTGTACCAAAATCGGGTGGGCTTTAAGATCGTGCACGGCGCACTCAAAACTCACGCGCGTACGAGAGGAAGGCTCAAGAAAGATAAGTGCCACCTTTTCTTCATCAAAAAGCGGAAAATCTTCTTTGGGGCCCAACGCTTTATCCACGAGTTCATGAATTGTCTCAGTATTGAGGTCTCGGATTGAAACCAAGTGTCGCACAGCAGATTACGCTAATGAAGGCCTTGGCACTTGCCAACCAAAAAGACTAAAAGTTCTACGTTGTCGCTTCGCGGCTTAGCTCTTTACAAGCAATGCGATCGAAGTATCCTCCTAATCTATGAACAAACAATACTTATTTTCACTTCTTACCCTTATCTTTACTCTTGCCTGTACCACTCCCGTTGAGAAATTAAGCAACGAAGCGGCACAAGAAGTAACCGTCCTAAACAGCGTTAGCCTTGCGGACTTAGAAAAACTTCAAAAGCTTGGTACAGGATCATGTGAAATCGGTGCCAATGCACGTACTCAAAAAAGCAACCAAATTGCTTGCGAAAACTATCTTCGCAACGAAGCTGCTAAAAAAAATGCCGACTATATCGTTTTCACATCTGAAACTAAAAAAGGTATTACAACAGCTTCTGTAGAAGCGACTTTCTACAAAAAGAAAATGTAAGAATGCTGAGCGATTTAGCTCTATAAAATTTAAAATAACTGTCAGAAAGATCTATTCTAAAGGACTTCTGACAGTCATGCTTTGACACTGTTTAGAAATACGGTTCGTAGCTATTTCCAATCACACAAACTTGCGTGAACTCTACAATTATCGCTATTGAGTTTGTTACAGAAATTCTCATGTACATCCATGCCGTCTTTTGCGATACAAGTTTTATTCGGGTTTTCAATCACTAATTTGGCAACTTTTTCCTCGGATTCGCGCCATTCACATGCATTTTTAAAAAACTGACATTGATCAAATTTTTGAGAAGAACAGAAATGGCTCTCGCCATTATTTTTACCTACGCATTTACCGCTTATACCGGCCAAAGATAAGGAAGAAAAAAGGAGTGTCCCCAATACAATTAGATGCCTCATGCATCTAATTGTCTACTCAACTTTAAGAATTGCCAAGAAGGCTTCTTGAGGAATTTCAACGTTGCCAATGTTCTTCATGCGCTTCTTACCTTCTTTTTGTTTTTCAAGAAGTTTGCGCTTACGACTGATATCGCCACCGTAACATTTTGCAATTACGTTTTTACGTAGTGCTCCCACAGTTTCGCGAGCAATAACCTTGGTGCCAATCGCAGCCTGAATAGCTACTTCAAATTGCTGACGAGTTATTACTTCTTTCATTTTTTTCACGAGGTCTCGTCCTCGATCGTAAGAGCGGCTCTTGTGAACAATAATAGATAGCGCATCCACAATATCGCCGTTGATCAAAACATCAAGGCGGCAAAGATCTGCTTCTTCCAATCCAAGCAGATCGTAATCAAAACTTGCATAGCCCTTAGAAATACTCTTGAGCTTGTCATAAAAATCAAAAAGCATTTCTCCCAAAGGTAATTTGTACACAACAGCGCAACGCTCTTTGGTGATGTAATCAATCTTTTCCTGGATTCCTCGGCGAGCTTCGCAAAGTGTAATAATGGACCCCACATATTCAGCAGGCGTGTGAATGGTTCCACGAATGTAGGGCTCTTCAATTTTTTCGATTTGATCAGGTCTTGGCAAATGCGCGGGGTTATCGACAAAGAAACTTTCTCCCGTAGTTTTCGTTACACGATATCGCACGCCCGGCGCGGTAGAGATGAGACTCATGTTGAACTCTCTCTCTAAGCGCTCTTGCACAATTTCCATATGCAACAAACCTAGGTATCCACAACGCATTCCAAAACCAAGGGCCAGTGAATTTTCTGGCTCAAAGGTTAATGCAGCATCGTTTAAAGAAAGCTTCAAAAGCGCCTCTTTGAGATTTTCATAATCTTTACTATCTGTAGGGAAAATACCCGAAAACACGACAGGCTTAACTTCTTTAAACCCAACCAAGGGAGCTTTTGCCACTGGGTACTTTACATCAGGACTCGCTTGGTTTTCTGAATGTGTAATCGTGTCTCCGATTTTTACATCACGAATACTCTTGATGTTACAAATTAAGAAAATAACTTCGCCTGAATTTGCAATTTGCTGATCTTGAAAGCGAGGAGTGAGATAACCTAAACGAACCACTTGATAATGATTGGGAGCCTTGTCTTCTTTTTTGAGCAATTCATTAAGGTTCATCATTTGAACCTTGTCGCCCACTCGAATTGTTCCAGCCATAACGCGAGTTAAAAGGACAACGCCTTGATAGTTGTCATACCAGCTATCCATGATGAGGATTTGCAACGGATCTTCGCGAAAATCTAATGGAGCAGGAACAATTTTTACCACGGCTTCTAGAATTTCAGAAATGCCTATGCCTTCTTTGGCACTTGTAGGAATAGCATCTGTGGCATCAATTCCAATCACATCTTCAATTTGCCTTCGAGCCTCATCAATATCGGCTGAAGGTAAGTCAATTTTGTTAATAACTGGAACAATCGCTAAGTTAGCATCAAGAGCCATGTAAACGTTAGCAAGAGTTTGTGCTTCAACACCTTGGCTTGCGTCCACAACAAGTACCGCACCCTCACAGGCTGCCAAAGATCGAGAAACTTCATAGGTAAAATCTACGTGCCCTGGGGTATCAATAAGATTGAGAACATAAGTTTGGCCATCTTGTGCCTTGTAATTCAATCGCACAGTTTGAGCTTTAATTGTAATACCGCGCTCACGCTCAATTTCTAAATTATCTAAAAGCTGCGCCTGCATATCGCGTTTATTCACAGCGCCCGTTGCTTCTAAAAGACGATCCGCAAGTGTTGATTTACCGTGATCGATATGAGCAATAATTGAAAAATTTCGTATCTTTGAAGCGTCGTAGTTGCTCATTTTATTTAGGGTTCATTCTCTCTAGTCTGAAGAACTTTCTTCAGGCTCATCAGAGTTTTTAGGACGCCCACCCATCGAATTCAAATCAAAAAGGGGAATTTGTCCGGGAAGTTGGTCAGAATAGCGCTCCAAAACAAGATCTATGCCCATTCGGATGTACTCAGCTATGGGAACTCGGGTGCGTTCATGCAAATCCTTAAGCGCTCGCACCTGCTCAGCGGTCAAATAGACCGTTGTTGAAATCTTCTTACGCCCCACAATGCCCCTAGGATACAGAAGAAGGGCCGGAGATGCAAAAGTGCGGAGCTACGAAATTGTTGAATTGATACAGTCCGGAAATCCGAATTTCGGGTCCCAAATACAAAAAGGTCTGCTTTTTAAAAAACCCATCACTTCAAATACCGGCCTCTCAGCCTTGGCACCAAGCTTGCAATAAGCGAGCAGGCAAAAGCCGAGGGTTATGCATAGGCGTGTAGTTTCCCAAAATATATCAAGGAGGATTATTAAATGAGCGACAATACCGCTATCGACCACGTGGGGAGCTATCTATTTCCAACAGGAATTCCCAAAAGAAAATCTAAAAAAGCAGGAGTAAAAAATAGCACCCCAGCAACTCCTGCAAAAAAGATCGTATTAAGAAGTCTACGAAAATCAGAACTTTCTGTTGAATGGTTTTGGGGTCTTGGCACTTCTATGAGCGAATTACGCCAAGATCTTCAGTATAGCATTGGCTCTAATCTCAACGTTCTACTTGTTGGAGAAACAGGAACAGGCAAGGAACTGCTAGCGCGCAAAATTCACAACGAAAGAAAACGTTTAAGTCTTTTATCAGATGATGCCGCTCCTTTTATCTCAATCAACTGCTCAACTATTCCCGAAGCTCTTGCAGAAAGCATACTTTTTGGGCACGAACGTGGAGCGTTTACCTCTGCACGAGATAAACAATACGGAAAGTTTGAACTCGCAAAACAAGGAACTCTTTTCTTGGATGAAATTCAAAGTCTCTCACTTGAAGTTCAAGCAAAGTTATTGCGTGCTATCCAAGAACGCGAAGTTGAACGTATTGGGGCCAAAGAAAGTTACAAAATTGAATGCAAAATTATTGCAGCCAGCAATATCCCTTTAGAGTTGTTAGTTGAAAGCAACAAGTTTCGCCGTGACCTCTATTACAGGCTCAATATTTGTCCTCTCTACATTCCATCTGTTCGTAGCCGAAAAGAAGACTTTCCCGTTTTACTCAAAGGCCTCTTGGAAAAAGTTTGCGAAGAAATCCGCTGTGAAGTGCCGGAAATCACCCCTGCAGCCTACGAACTTCTTGCCTCTCATCCTTGGCCAGGAAACTTACGAGAAATTGAACACACTCTTACTTATGCTGTGCTTCGAAGCGCAGGCGTAATTGACCTTTTACACCTTCCGCCTTCCATAACAGGAAAGCTCAATCATTTTTTAAGTACAGGAGACTGGGTATAATTATGAAACAAATTAAAAATAAAAACGGACAAGCCATCGCAGAATATTTAATTCTCACCGCACTCATTGCAGTTGCTTCTATTGGAATTATTCAAGTGATAAGCAAAAACATGCGCGGAAAACTTGATCAAGTAAATGGAGCGGTCTTAGGCAACGAAGTTAAATATCAAGGCGTTTCTGATACGAACGAACAAACAAAGTACGTAGATATGGGTAACTTTAATGAAACCCTTAAAGACGCCGATTAGTAAAAAGTCCGGAGTGGTGCTCGTAGATTTTGTAACAGTTGCTGGCTTAGCTCTGACCTTCACAATTACAGCGATTTGGCTGGTACTTCATACTTGGAGCTACAGTTACTTAAACACAGAAGCGTTTTATTTAGCGAGAGCTTCGCTTTATGGAAACGCTCACATGTGCCAGCACGCTGAAAGTTTAGTTTCGCAAAAATGGATAAAGCGTACGATTTACTGTCACAAAACAGGTGTATCTATGAGCTATCACTTACTTCCCGATATTCAATCGAGAGAGTTTTATTTCTCAATGCGTTTAGGAGGGCGTTAGCTTGAACAATGGCCGCCCTCTTCTTGCCTCTTTTTGCATTTTTAGCTCTGTTACTTCCAATCAACGATTCAATCATATTGATGAATCGCCAAGTGAGAGAACTCGCTGAGCTTGATAAAAAACTAGGAGACGACGCCGAAACTACAGCTAACTTTATTAACTCTGCGCTTGCACTCAATGCGGGTCTCATTGCGCTCGTGGTAGCTTGCCCAGTCGCTATGGCCACGCGTACAGACTCTCTTGTGCCTTGTAATTCAATCGCACAGTTTGAGCTTTAATTGTAATACCGCGCTCACGCTCAATTTCTAAATTATCTAAAAGCTGCGCCTGCATATCGCGTTTATTCACAGCGCCCGTTGCTTCTAAAAGACGATCCGCAAGTGTTGATTTACCGTGATCGATATGAGCAATAATTGAAAAATTTCGTATCTTTGAAGCGTCGTAGTTGCTCATTTTATTTAGGGTTCATTCTCTCTAGTCTGAAGAACTTTCTTCAGGCTCATCAGAGTTTTTAGGACGCCCACCCATCGAATTCAAATCAAAAAGGGGAATTTGTCCGGGAAGTTGGTCAGAATAGCGCTCCAAAACAAGATCTATGCCCATTCGGATGTACTCAGCTATGGGAACTCGGGTGCGTTCATGCAAATCCTTAAGCGCTCGCACCTGCTCAGCGGTCAAATAGACCGTTGTTGAAATCTTCTTACGCCCCACAATGCCCCTAGGATACAGAAGAAGGGCCGGAGATGCAAAAGTGCGGAGCTACGAAATTGTTGAATTGATACAGTCCGGAAATCCGAATTTCGGGTCCCAAATACAAAAAGGTCTGCTTTTTAAAAAACCCATCACTTCAAATACCGGCCTCTCAGCCTTGGCACCAAGCTTGCAATAAGCGAGCAGGCAAAAGCCGAGGGTTATGCATAGGCGTGTAGTTTCCCAAAATATATCAAGGAGGATTATTAAATGAGCGACAATACCGCTATCGACCACGTGGGGAGCTATCTATTTCCAACAGGAATTCCCAAAAGAAAATCTAAAAAAGCAGGAGTAAAAAATAGCACCCCAGCAACTCCTGCAAAAAAGATCGTATTAAGAAGTCTACGAAAATCAGAACTTTCTGTTGAATGGTTTTGGGGTCTTGGCACTTCTATGAGCGAATTACGCCAAGATCTTCAGTATAGCATTGGCTCTAATCTCAACGTTCTACTTGTTGGAGAAACAGGAACAGGCAAGGAACTGCTAGCGCGCAAAATTCACAACGAAAGAAAACGTTTAAGTCTTTTATCAGATGATGCCGCTCCTTTTATCTCAATCAACTGCTCAACTATTCCCGAAGCTCTTGCAGAAAGCATACTTTTTGGGCACGAACGTGGAGCGTTTACCTCTGCACGAGATAAACAATACGGAAAGTTTGAACTCGCAAAACAAGGAACTCTTTTCTTGGATGAAATTCAAAGTCTCTCACTTGAAGTTCAAGCAAAGTTATTGCGTGCTATCCAAGAACGCGAAGTTGAACGTATTGGGGCCAAAGAAAGTTACAAAATTGAATGCAAAATTATTGCAGCCAGCAATATCCCTTTAGAGTTGTTAGTTGAAAGCAACAAGTTTCGCCGTGACCTCTATTACAGGCTCAATATTTGTCCTCTCTACATTCCATCTGTTCGTAGCCGAAAAGAAGACTTTCCCGTTTTACTCAAAGGCCTCTTGGAAAAAGTTTGCGAAGAAATCCGCTGTGAAGTGCCGGAAATCACCCCTGCAGCCTACGAACTTCTTGCCTCTCATCCTTGGCCAGGAAACTTACGAGAAATTGAACACACTCTTACTTATGCTGTGCTTCGAAGCGCAGGCGTAATTGACCTTTTACACCTTCCGCCTTCCATAACAGGAAAGCTCAATCATTTTTTAAGTACAGGAGACTGGGTATAATTATGAAACAAATTAAAAATAAAAACGGACAAGCCATCGCAGAATATTTAATTCTCACCGCACTCATTGCAGTTGCTTCTATTGGAATTATTCAAGTGATAAGCAAAAACATGCGCGGAAAACTTGATCAAGTAAATGGAGCGGTCTTAGGCAACGAAGTTAAATATCAAGGCGTTTCTGATACGAACGAACAAACAAAGTACGTAGATATGGGTAACTTTAATGAAACCCTTAAAGACGCCGATTAGTAAAAAGTCCGGAGTGGTGCTCGTAGATTTTGTAACAGTTGCTGGCTTAGCTCTGACCTTCACAATTACAGCGATTTGGCTGGTACTTCATACTTGGAGCTACAGTTACTTAAACACAGAAGCGTTTTATTTAGCGAGAGCTTCGCTTTATGGAAACGCTCACATGTGCCAGCACGCTGAAAGTTTAGTTTCGCAAAAATGGATAAAGCGTACGATTTACTGTCACAAAACAGGTGTATCTATGAGCTATCACTTACTTCCCGATATTCAATCGAGAGAGTTTTATTTCTCAATGCGTTTAGGAGGGCGTTAGCTTGAACAATGGCCGCCCTCTTCTTGCCTCTTTTTGCATTTTTAGCTCTGTTACTTCCAATCAACGATTCAATCATATTGATGAATCGCCAAGTGAGAGAACTCGCTGAGCTTGATAAAAAACTAGGAGACGACGCCGAAACTACAGCTAACTTTATTAACTCTGCGCTTGCACTCAATGCGGGTCTCATTGCGCTCGTGGTAGCTTGCCCAGTCGCTATGGCCACGCGTACAGACTCTCTTGTAACAGCCGCAGGTAATCTCATACGTTTTCAGCAAGAAACATTCTTGTATGCCGCTCAGGGGCACATGGCATTTATTTCTCCCATTAGCTTTGAAAAGGAATTCAACAAACCCAAGCGCAACAGCTCTACAATTTGTGAGCTACCAGGGACGCTTTACTGCCCCGATAAAACTCTTTTTTACATTAAAAATCGCGATGGCTCGAAACCTGCAGGGGTAAAAGGAGAAAGCGAATCATGCACAACTGTTCGTTGGAAATATTCTGATGATCGCGTGAGACCTTTATAATTTATGACTGATTTAACGGTTGTCTTATATTTACTCTTTGGAATTGGAAGCGGCCTAGGCGGCTTCTTTTATTGCTACGAAAAAATAAATTCAAATATTCACAAAAACCTTGATAACTCTTTTGAACTTTATGAAAGGAACGATTTATGGCGGAACAACACTTCTCGTGGTTAAATGAAGCCACATTAGAGCCTACAAATGTAATTCCGGAAAAAGAAAAACCCGATCTAGAAAACCTCAAAAATAGGATACTCACACACAAAAAAGCACTTTTAGGAATTGCAGCCCTTTTTTTGATTCTTCTCCTATTAAAAATCACTCAAGAGGAAAAAATTCAACCTCCACTTAGGCTCGAAGCCATGGTTGCTGTCCTTCCTGTTGCAAAGGGAGAGATAGTAGAAGGAATGCTCTTGCGACCGGTGCGTATTTCACCCTCATCTATTAGCAAATCTCAACGACTCAACATGCTACGCCCCGAAGATGCTGAAAAAATTATGGGCAAAGTTCGGGCTAAAAAAGATATTCCATCCCAAAAACCTATTTTTTGGAATGAGCTCGAGCTCATTCCTGCAGCTAAAAATATAATCAAGGCACCTGTGCCTATTGTGACTTATCCGGAGAATTAAAAAAATGAAAATACTATGCTTTGCCCTCATCCTTTCTCAAAACGCAATTGAAGACAACATGCCACCTGCTCATATACAAGACCTTCTAAAGAAACGTGTTTTATATCAAATCAAACAAGACAATCCAGATAGACAATTTTTCTTTGATGAATCTATCTGTAACGTAGTGGGGACTTATAACTACGTAGACGATGCCGTTCACATAGTTTCTCAAGATAAAAGCTTAGATCTTTATCTGTCCTATACAGATATTCTTAACGGCAAAAAACTTGAACTTAGTTCACTCACCAAAAACATTGAAAATAAAGAAAACATTGTAGCCCTTGCTACCACTCAGCAAGATATGTTTGGAAGTAGCGCAATCCCTCTTGATGAAGCCACCAAACAAAGCTCTCTTAAAAAATGGCTACCATGGATTATAGCCGGAAGTATTGGTCTCGCGGTGGGAGGTTATGCAATCTACAGTAGTCAGCGAGATAGCGGCGGAAGTAGAAGTTCTGGAAGTGCTCCTGCAAAAAGGCCTCGTTAAAAGACCAAACGACATTGAGCTTTTAAGTTTTTGAGTGACCGAGCTTTAACCTCTACGGCGTACATTGCAGCGCCACTGCTGGGGTAATTGGGTAATGCATCGGCTTTCATCATAGGACTTGTAGCTTTCATAGTTGTGTAGGAAACAAGTTTTTTATTTTTATCAAAATATGCAATATCTAAATCAAAGGGAACGTTTTTCATCCAAAAACTTAAAGGGCGTTCATCCTCAAAAACAAATAGCATTGCTTCGTGTTTTTTAAGCTCACGAAAATTCATAAAGCCTCGAGTGCGATCTTCATCATTGCTCGCTACCCAAGCTATATAGTTTAGCCCGCACACAGAGAGCTTTTTCTTGGGTAATTTTTCTTGAGGATACGAAACAGCCGCAAATAGATTAAGTCCCAACAATAGATTTAGAGCATGGCCCAAGACTCTATGCTTTTGCATTTTAAATGACTCCTCTGTATCCAATCAGAATATAAATCGCGAATAACTTTTTTTTCCAAGACTTTTCCACAGTGCCGATGAAGAAACTGAACACTTCGCTCGGAGAAAATATTTTCTTCAAATAAAGAAACCCACTCTGCATGAGTGGCTTCATCAAAAATTTTAGCAAAAAGACCTTTATCTCCCAAAACGCCAAATCCTGTACGACGAGAAAAATAAAACCACACATACAAACGGCGCCAATCTTGACCCTCTTCTGAGCAAAGATGATTTCCTGCTAAAACTGTTTTAAGTGCATTTTCATACATCCATGGCTCTAATTCGCCCCTCGGAAAAAGATCTCGAAAAAACTCTGTGTAAAAAAGACCTTCGTTTAAAGAGTTCCAGGTCTTTTTGTAATCATCAAAAACTTCCACAACATCTGTGGCTTCGAGAGAAAAAAGTTTTTCAAATCCCGTAATCCCCTTAGGCGCCCTCAACTGAAAATTTAAAAGTTTTAGCGGCTCCAGCTTACCTCCAAAACGTTTAACAGATTTTTGCCCCCCTCGAACCAAAGCAGACAAGCGAAGGCCACGCTCTAGAACGAGATCTACAATGAGGTCACTTTCTTGATAATTCTGACGGTATAAAAGCATGCCTCGTGAGGCAAAAGACTCGAATGATTTTAACTCATGGCTTGCTGAACTTCTTTTTTCGACTTCAAAAACCATATAGCTCCTGTCAGGTTTAGCATAAAAGTAATAATCTGCACTGCGCTAATAATGACAATCCCATAGGCCTCAGAAGGGGCACCTAAGAGAGTAAAAACTTTTGAAAATGCCACTTGCCCGATGCCTAATCCCATTGGAGATAGCGGAAGTGCTGAAGCCGTAGTTCCAACCGCTGTGGCTGAGATAAATCGCATTCCATCTAAATTTCCCCAAGGCATATCGCCAAAAACAGCTTTGCCAATAAAATACATTCCTAAAATAGCGCCGCCTTGACTCAAAAAAGAAATCATAAGCCCCTTAAGAATCGTAGACGGGTTACGCGCAAAGGCCCGAAGAGTTTTGGTGATGCGCTCGACAATTGAATTCTTAGTATCAATTCGATCCAAAAACTTAACAGCATTGCCAGGAAGCAATACAAACAAAAACAATCCTAAGGTTCCCAAGGCCAACAATGTGCCAAAGCCTTGAAGTGATGGGGGCAAATGAGTGGCATCAAAACTCAATACAAAAAAGAAAGATGCAAAAGCCATTAAAGTTAGAAAACCTAGAATGCGGTCTAACAAAATAGAAGCTACTACGCTTGTACGCTGAGCAGGATAAGACTTTGCCACATAAACAGCTTTGATTAAATCACCCCCAACAGAGCCAGGCATAACAATAGAAAAAAACTGTCCTATCATACTGAGGCGAATTACCTGTGAGAAAGGGATTTGCATCCCTATACCGTTCAACAAAACCTGCCATCGAAAAAAGTTCAACACATAGTTGGCCGTTAATCCTAAACAAGCCAAAGCAAAATAATGTGGTTTTTCAAAAAGCTTATTGAGATCTCCCAAGCTAGATAGTTTTCCAGAACTATAAAGCCAAAATAAAACCAAGCCTGCCACACCCCAGCGCAGAACGTTTAAAGCCAAGTTTTTGTTAGATTCTTTCACAACCCCATAGAGTCTAGTGAAAAGATGCTGACAATTAAAGTAGTCATGCTAGTTTAAGTGCTCCAATGGCAAATAATACGCGCATGGCCTTAGTCACTGGGGCTGCTGGGTTCCTAGGCTTTCATCTTTGCAAAAAACTCTACGAAAATGGCTTCACGGTCGTGGGCATTGACGACATTTGCACAGGCCTTAGATCAAATGCAGATGCACTTAAAAACTATGGAACTACTTTCATTGAAGCCGATGCCTCAAGCTCTTGGGAGTCTTGGTCAAAACAATACACTCAAGATTTTGAATTCGTTTTTCATTTTGCCTCACCTGCTTCGCCTCCTTTGTATCAACAAATGCCCCTTAAAACATTGGCCGTTAACAGCCTTGGACTTTACAGAGCACTTGATTTTGCAACTGAACACAAAGCTCGATTAATTTTTGCATCTACCAGTGAAGTTTATGGAAGCCCTGAAGTCTCTCCTCAGCCTGAAAGCTACTGGGGCAATGTAAACTCTTACGGACCCAGATCTTGTTACGACGAAGCCAAACGCTTTGGAGAAGCTCTTATTTATAGTTACAACCAAGAGAAAAAAACCAAACACGGCTTAGTTCGCATTTTTAATACCTATGGCCCGCACATGAACCCCAATGACGGTCGTGTGATCATAAATTTTCTCATGCAGCTAAAAAACAAAGAGCCACTCACGGTGCACGGCGAAGGCAAACAAACTCGCAGTTTTTGTTACGTTGATGATTTGATTAATGGAATTATAGCCTATGCTGAAACCGGCGATCTCACTCAACCTGTAAATTTGGGCAATGAGAATGAGTTTACAATTTTAGAACTTGCACAAGCTGTTCAAAAATTATCAAAAGACACTCTTCCTATAAAACATATTGAACGCCCCGAAGACGATCCTCCTCAGAGAAAACCCGATATCTCTATTGCGAAGATGCTTTTAGGTTGGACTCCAAAAATCCAACTCGATGAAGGTCTTAAAAAAGTTTTAGAAACTTTGTAAAATTTAAGCTATCAACTTTTTAACATAATTGTAAGAACGCTTTGCCCACGCTTCTCTTTCATAAAACTTCATTCCACCTGTATTTGAAAGTGCGCACGCTAAACGAAGGCTTGGTATTTTTCTTTGTTTAGCCTCTAATTCTGCAAAGGCTAAAAGCTTGGCTCCAATTTTTTGTGAGCGATATTTTTCATCTATCACTAAGTCATCAATGTAGAGATGAGCACCTCTCACAAAATCCGTATAAACTCTCATTCCCATGAGCCCCTTGATTTCTTCTTGCTCCACAAAGGCCCATAGTTCGTAAGCTTCTGTTTTCATGCTGTGGATAAGTCTTTGATAAGTTTCTAAATCAAGATGTGGTCGCAATTGAAGAAGTATTGGAAAAGCTTTGGCAACTTCTTGCGAGTCATCAATATTCAACCGACGAATCATGTGCCTACTCTATCAATTATTACGATTATTTAAATACCAAGTGTCGAATAAATGAAACCTCATCTTTTTTAAAACTTAATACAAACATTATTTGTTTAAATTAAACTTAAAGCATGAACCCAATAATTGTTAACCTTGATGGAAAAGAATACGAAATATTTCGAGATGGTGGTATCAAAATTCATAATGGCACCGCATACGGACGTGAGTTGACAGAAAGCGAGGCTAGTAAAATAAAAGATCAAAACCCTAATAATCCTTACTTAGAATCCTTAAAACATAGCAATGGATACAGGATCAGAGAAGTATTAGGGATTAAATAAACGACCCTTGTTTTAGAATCTATCTGCTCAAGCACGCTTATGAATTTAATTTTTATTGTCATAGAAGGCGTTCTACACAAAGGGAAAATCTGCACGCTATAATACGACGGCGTGAAAATTCGTCTTTTAAGCCCAGCCAGAACAGAATACGACATAAATCGACTCACCTTAGATTCTCTTATTATTGTGAACCCAACAAAAGCAGAAGCGCTAAAAGCTATAAGAAGCCAAATCAATACTATGACTATAAAAATTGAGCTCTGTATTAAATAGCAAAAACCCCGCAGACCCAAAGGCCTGCGAGGTTTTAATTTGTAATTTTCTATCTAGGTACAGGGGACCCCTGTTTTTCGTCCCGATGACCCTATTAAGCTGCGTCTTCTTGGTCGTCTACCATGGAGGCTGCTGCCGCGCGTGACTTGCTTTCGCTACCACCTTTGGCTTTGCTTTTGCCTTCGTCTTTGAAGGGCGACTTTGCAAGAGCTGCTTGAAGAACTTCTGTGACCTCAGTGGCAGGTACAAAAGTGATCTTATCTTTCACTTCGTCTTGAAGCTCAACAAGATCTTTCATGTTTCTCTCTGGCAAGATCACAGTCGTACATCCGTGGCGTAGAGCTGCAAGAGTTTTCTCTTTTACTCCGCCAATCGGAAGCACTCTTCCACGAAGACTGATTTCACCCGTCATAGCAACATCTTTTCTCACTGGGATTCCAGTGAGCAAGCTTACAACTGCAGTGGTGATTGTTACACCCGCACTTGGACCATCTTTAGGTACGGCTCCTGAAGGGAAGTGGACGTGAATTTCATTTTTAGTAAACCACTCAGGATTTACTCCCAATTCTTTTGCATGCGCTCTGATCCAAGACCAAGAAGCGTGGCAACTTTCTTTCATCACATCACCCAAACTACCGGTAAGCATGATGCCGCCTTTACCAGGCATTGAAGTCACTTCAACCTCTAGAACTTCTCCACCCATTTGTGTCCAAGCAAGACCGGTACAAACTCCAATCTCATCTTTTTCACGCACATCTGTTGAGAGGTAGCGAGGAGCGCCCAAGAAAGCCACGGCTTTGTTGGCGTCTACAATTTCTTTAGGGAAAGCAAAGGTGCCATCCCAAGTTGCAACTTTGTGCGCTACTTTTCGGCAACAAGTGCCAATGAGTCGTTCAAAGTTACGAAGTCCAGCTTCGCGTGTGTATTCAGAGATAACTTTTCTCAAACCATCTTCTGAGAATTCAATCATGTCGTGAGTGATGCCATTTTCTTTAATTTGTTTATCAATGATGTATTGGCGAGCAATTCTCACTTTGTCTTCTTCACTGTAACCAGAGAGTTGGATAATTTCCATACGGTCACGAAGTGGCGCTGGAATGGTATCTAACTGGTTGGCAGTTGAAATAAAGAGAGCTTTAGAAAGGTCGAAGTTCAATCCCATGTAGTGATCGCGGAAAGCGTTGTTTTGCTCAGGATCTAAAACTTCTAAGAGTGCGCTTGAAGGATCGCCCTTGTAATCGCGCCCTAATTTATCAATTTCGTCGAGCATGATGACAGGGTTATTCGTGCCCGCTTGTTTAAGAGCTTGCAAAATACGACCTGGCATTGCGCCCACGTAAGTACGACGGTGACCGCGAATTTCGGCTTCATCGTGCACACCACCAAGACTGATTCTTACGAATTCACGTCCCATAGAGCGCGCGATTGATTTTCCAAGTGAAGTTTTACCAACTCCTGGAGGGCCACTTAGACAAATGATGGGTCCTTTGTTGTCGCGCTTAAGTTTTCTAACCGCAAGAACTTCTAGAATGCGTTCTTTTACTTTCTCAAGATCGTAGTGATCTTCATCGAGAATCTTTTTAGCTTCTACAAGATCTAGTTTATCGCGCGAGGACTTAGACCACGGGAGATCGCAGATCCAATCGATATATGAACGAATGATGCTGGCCTCACTCGCGTCTGGATGCATACGCTCCAAACGACCTAGTTGCTTCATGGCTTCAGTGCGTGACTCATCACTCAAGAAAGCCTTCTCAATCTTCGCTCTATACTCGTTGATCTCTTCAATTCTTGGATCTACGTTCTCCTGCTGATCACCAAAGACGCGTGCTTTTGCGTTGTCTTTTCTCGCTGTGTTTTCGTCTCGAATTTGGCTCTTGCTCTGTTGTTGGAGCTGCAAAATTTCGAGTTCTTTTTTAAGAAGATCGCGAACTTTTTCAAGTCTCGCTAAAGGATCATGTGTTTCAAGGATATCTTGAGCTTCAGAAACTTTTAGACCAAGGTTACTTGTAACAAGATCCGCTAAACGCCCAGGATCAGAAATTTCTTCCACTACAAGAATAATGTCGGGTGAAAGCATCTTACCCAAAGTGATAACTTTTTCGAGTTGACTTCGTACTTCCTGAACCAAATCAAATTCCTTTTGACTGGAAAGTACGGGCAAGTCACGCAAACGATCAAACTTCACCTTGTAGAAAGGATCGGTCGAAGAAAATTCTGTAATCTTCGCTTTCGCCACACCTTGTGCAAGAATTTTTACACGACCATCAGGTAGCTTGCGCATACGCATGATCATCGCGACTGTTCCTACTTCAAAGATACGGTCGGTGCTGGGGTTATCGTCACGAATCTCTTTTTGAGTAGATAAGAAGATCAAACGATCTCCTTTGAGAGCTTCGTTAACGGCTCTGATTGAAGAATCCCTTCCAACAAACAGAGGGAGAATCATGTATGGAAATACAACGACATCTCGCACAGGCAGTAAGGGTAACTCTTCGGGCAACTGAATTTCATCCATCGGTGAGTTTTGGCTCATTATTCTATCCTCTTAAAGACTCTTCGACAGAGTGCGATTTAGCCTTAGCGCTACCTGAGTAAAAGCAGAGATATTTTATGACACCCCACGACACCCTGCGTCCAAATGGCTTATAGAGGCAAACGGCCCTTAACTTTCCTGTTTTTAAATGAAGAATGTAGGGTCATTTCTGCACGCTCATTTAATAAATCTAACAAAACTCTATTAACCTAAGTACATGAACCCCCTCTATTCGAAGCAACTTATAGGTGTGGGATATCTTTTATATGTCTTGGCATTGATGCTTCCTGCATTAGGAAAAGAATTGGGTCTTCATATTTTACAGTTAGGCATGCTGTCGGCACCTTGGATTGTTGTGTTACCGAACGCCGCCTTGTTAGTAGGGGCGCTTGCAGTTATAGGAACACTCAGCGTATTAATTTTTCCTCTACGTATTCTCCTGAAGAAAAACTTTTCGGGTCGAGAACAATTACATATTTTATTAAGCTTAGCCTTAGCAACTTTAGGGGCTTGTCTATACGTTCGCAATTTTGCGGGTCAAAACGTTGGAGGACTTATAGGCAATCTCCCCCTTAACTCTGACATAAAACTTGGGTTTTTAGTGTATCTACTCAGCATGTTCTTGCTAAGCGCAGGCACCCTTCTGCATTTGCCAACAGAGGAAAAACTAAATGCGCTTGTTACACAATATGGAATTATTTTTGCAATTACAGGTTTTATAGCTTGGCCAATGATAAGTAAAAATACTCAAGAGAGCATACGTGACTATAGAAGAAAAATGAGTACCGATGTGAGTGTAGAAAAGGAAGTTGCCGCCGCAGCAGCGAAGGCTCCTAACAATTTACCGAAAGTTCAAGAAATTGTATTTGTAACAATTTCAGAGATCTTAAACGTAGACGGCCTTTTTACAATTAACGGTACAGGCTTTGCCAGAATGGATGATGGTCATCAGGAACACTTTTGGGGTTCTAGCACTCCTCCCGCCATTGCTGTTGAACTGAAAGGAAAAAACATCGAGTCGTGCGTAAGCGCTGCGAAAACCCTGAAGTCTGATAAAACTTTAACGGTCGTGGGAAAGGGACGATATAGCTATAAACCGTTAACAAGCTCTTCTGCTCTAACAACGTTCCAACTAGATGAAATTCAAATGTGCCAATAAAAAGACTTTCTTCTTTTTATAAATTTACTGTTCTCTTAATTTTTGCTCTGGGAGCTACCTTGAACTTAGCCCTTTCAAAGCTCACTTTAGGGTCTTTTAACTGCTTATAACCAGAAACCGCAACACTCTCTGTGGGCTTACCCAAAAGAGTTGTATCTATAAGTTCATTGTTATTGGCATCATGAAAAATCTTATAAGCATATGCACCACTAGGAAGTTCTGAAAAAGTAAAAATAACTCCGTCTTTTTTCGCAGCTGCGTTCCTAAAATAAATTTTTGAAGCTTCAATTTTTGCAGGATCAAGCTCTTCAAATGTAGTCGCATCACGCGTGAGCATAATCCGCACAATTCCCTCTTCGTTCTTTAAACCTGCAACTTTAATCTCCAAAGAAGCGCAAAGCGGACATCCTTGAGCAAAAACAAATACACTCATGCCAAGAAAAAAGAAGAGTAACAAAAACAACTTGCTGGTATTTTTCATTTTGCAAAATACTCTTTATAAAAATGCTCTGCCAAAGAAACCCCTATGTGTTCAGGTTTATGAAGCGGGCGATCCTGCTCTTGTTCAAAGCGTTTTAATAGCGATGTCGTATTTTCGAGGTTAAATGCAGGAGCATTTGGAATTGATTCTGAGTTGCCCAACAAGAAACAACTGTAAGCTTCGTAAGCTATATCGCGCGAAGGTGGGCAGTACTCTAATGATTCGGGATGAGCCTTTACATGATCAAATAGTTGAAAGTACGGCACATGTAAACTTACTTCATTGCCAATAATTATCCATAAGTTATCCACAGTTTTATTCTTGATCCAAAGCTCTGCGATTTTCATCAACGCTGGCCACAGATTGTCTTCTTGTACCAAAGTTAAAGTAGGTCCTTGCCATTGGTGTGTAAGAGCAACTGTAGAAGCTATGTTGTTGTGAACAGATTGAGCAAAAAGATTGGGCGAAGCTCCTCGATAATTAAATGAAACGAGTTTTCTAAAATAATCAATATTTGTAGAGGAAGGCCCCTGAGTTGTAACCACGATGAGTCCAACTTTTTTTCCACTTAAATCAAAAGTTGCATTAGTTTTTGCTTCTTCAATACTTGAAAGTGCAAGCTTTGTGCTTAAACCCATTCGCCTTAAAACTCCGTCTGGAACTGGAAGCGTCACTGTAGGCTCCACGGCTCGATGAACTGAAATTTTTCTTTTCACATTATGAATAAGATATTCAATAAAGGTGTCTTTTGTTTTCAATGCCTCTGGGCCATTAGCAAGATGTTCTTTAAGAGTAGCACCTTGTGGAGTTACAGCTCCCAAACTGATGAGCTTCATAGAAGAATTCATGAAGCCACGCCTCGAATGAGCAAAGCAGAGTTAACACCCCCAAAGCCAACAGAAGTTGAGTACGCCACTGGAGCTTTTTTAAACTCAATGTCACACACTTCTTGATTAGGAATAAGTCCAATCGCAGGATCAACTTCTGTGAATCCATAAGTTGCTGGAAGCTTTTTTTCCTGCATTGATAGTATACAAAAAATAGCTTCCATTGCGCCAACGGCTCCCAAACAATGTCCGGTATAACCTTTTGTTGCGCTCACTTTAATGTTCGGCAATTCTTTCATAAAAAAATTACCTTCAGAAAAATCGTTTGAAGGAGTGCCCGTAGCATGGGCATTTATAAAATCGATATCACTCGCAGAAAGTCCTGCGTTTTTTAGAATGTTTGAAGTAATTTCTGAAAGTCCCTCTGCCTTTGGATTGGGACTTGTTTGATGATAAACCTCAGTTGTAGATTCATAGCCAATCAACACTCCTTGAGGCTGAACTTTTGGATTTCGTTTGTTTAAAGCATCTGCTTTTTCTAAACACAAAACAGCCGCTCCTTCGCTCAACAAAAGTCCATTGCGATTTTTATCAAAGGGCGAAGATCTAAAATCCGAAGACACTAGCTGTAAGGATGAAAAACCATAAAAGGTTTGAAAAAGAACCTCGTCCGCCCCACCGGCAAAAACCACATCGTAAAGATCCTCCTCTAAAAGCCTAGCTCCCAACCCCACAGCGTCCGTAGAGGAAGTGCAGGCATTGTTGATGAGATAACATTCTATACTCGACTTTACGCCCTGCAAAACAGCGTACTTTTTGATAATTTGAGAAGGGTTTTGTCTGAGAGTTTGTTTAAAACGACTTGGATCTGGAGAGCGATCCATTACAAAGTTTTCAATGTACTCTGTATCGGTGCCCGAACAGCCCGCCGTGGTACCCAAAACAATGGCAATTCGCTTTCCATTGAGCTCAGAAAAATCCCACTTACTTTGCTCCAAACACTCTTTAAAGGCTGAAAGAGCCAACACACTGTTCCGGCTTAAAGGGAGCTCCAGTAAGGTCTCAAAATATTTTTTTTCTTCTTCAATGGGAATCATCCTTAAATCAGGAGGATTGAGGGCTAATTTTTCGCGGCTGGGTAGATACGGAGAGCGTGGAATTTCTTGGTTTTTTACTTTGTAAAAGAGCTCTTTTCGATGCGTTTCAACACCCTTTCCGAGTATAGATAAAGCCCCCATTCCAGTTACAAGTACTTCCATATTGTGATTGACCTCATTTCAAGAAATTCTTAGGGTTTCTTTTCAATGCCGAAAGTCGCCATCGTTTATTATTCACAAACAGGGCAAAGTCAAAGAATTGCCGAGTCCTTGCAGGCGAACTACTCCCACTTTGGCACAGAGACTAAGCTCATCGCGATTAAAGCTGAAAGACCTTATTCTTTCCCATGGAAACTGAACACCTTCTTTCAACAAATGCCCTACTGCATGGAAGGAGTTAGCCAGGAAATTGAAGACATTAACCCTTTTGATTTTCAGGATGTAGATCGCGTAGTACTTGTTCACCCCGTTTGGTTTCTTTCGCCCTCACTTCCTGTTCAAAGTTTTTTTAAACTTCCAAGTATTGAACGCATTCTGAGCGGAAAAAAAGTAGTACAAATTCTGACCTGTAGAAACATGTGGTTTAGTGCCGCTCAAAAAACTCGCAATTTATTGCGCGGACTGGGCGCTAAGTATCATGGACAAATTGTATTCGAAGACCCCAGCCCTAATTGGGCCTCTCTCATCACAACTCCTCGTTGGATGTTTAGCGGAAAAAAAGAAGCGTTTGCTATCTTTCCTGCGGCGGGAATTCGAGAAGAAACTTTTAATCAATTTAAAAACAATGGAATGTCTCAGGTAGAAAAACTTTTCAACACGAAGCCTTGCTGCCCCAGTGACGAGCTCAACCTAGACCGCGCCAAAGCTCTTTCAATTTGTTTAGAAATTTTTGGACATAAATTTATTTTTAAACCTTGGGCAAAAATTATACTTTCTGCTCCACGTTTTTTACGTGGGCTTTTACTAGTGGGCTTTCGCATTAACCTTGTTGGTTTTTTGCTAGTTGCTGTCCCAATTACAGGAATTCTTTCACGAGTGCTGCGCACTCCTCTCCTGTCATATGCTAAAAAACAACAACTGAGTTTAAGAGGTTCTGTATGAGTGTTTATATCAATGGTTGGTCTAGCTTTTTGCCGAATGCTGCTGTGGAAAATGATCAGATGGAAGACGTTCTCGGCATGGTTGACTCTAAAAAATCTAAGGCTCGAAGAATTGTTCTTCGCAGTAATGGAATTCAAAAGCGCCACTATGCTCTTGATCCCTCAACTCGCCTACCCACGCATACAAATGCAGATCTATGTGAACTCGCGATTAAAGATTTAAGTGAAAAATTTTCGCTCGATTTAAAAAATATCGATATCCTTGCCTCTGGCACTTCAATTGCCGATCAACTTATGCCTGCTCATGCAAGTATGGTGCAAGGCAAATTACCAGACCTTAATTGCGAAGTAGCGAGCCTTGCTGGTGTTTGTATGGCATCTTGCATGGCTTTAAAATACGCATTCGCAAACATTCAAAGTGGCCTTGCTAAAAATGCAATTGTAACGGGCTCGGAAATTTCCTCTCACCACCTACGCGGCGAAAACTATTCTAGTTTCGAGAAAAGAAGTGAAGCCGAACTCGAAGCAAAGCCTGAATTTTGTTTTGAAGAAGATTTCTTACGTTGGATGCTTTCTGATGGGGCCGCGGCTCTTTGGCTTTCGGACAAACCTACAGAAAACAAACTCTCGCTTGAAATTGATTGGATCGCTACGCGCTCCTATGCCAACGAACTTCCTCCCTGCATGTATTGCGGTATAGACACAGAAGCGACTGATTCTAAGCAAGCGTCATGGTCTCAACTCACTCGCAAAGAAGCCAATCAAAAGGGGCTCTTAAGATTAGCCCAAGATGTAAAAATTCTTGATCAACACGTTGTGGAATACACTCTTAAAAGAGCCTTGAGTGAAATTCGCAAAGAAAAAGGTTTGCTTCCTGGAGACGTAGATCACTTTATTCCTCATTACTCTTCTAATTACTTCCGTGAAAAAGTTTCTAAAGCTTTAGAAGAAATTGACTTTAACATTCCACAAGACAAATGGTTCACCACTCTTACTGAGCGTGGAAACGTAGGGAGTGCATCTTTCTTTATTTACCTTTGTGATTTTCTTGCTCAAAAAGAAATTCACGATGGAGAAAAGATTTTAGCTTTCGTACCTGAAAGCAGCCGCTTTTCTAGCTGCTTTGTCTTAATGACGGTACGAAAACCTTCCTCTGACTCATGAAAAAGTTTGTTGATCCCTATTATCAAGGCCAATCGAAAGTAAATTATGTCTTCGACGAAAAAGAAGGGCAAATACGAAAAGCTCCCGCCCATGGGTGGGAACCTGAGTTTGATGCCACTCAAAGAGCTTGGGACGAAATCAATGAAGACCTCGAACTGACTCTTAAAGATATTCACGCGGGTAAACTCAGCCCCTTGAATTATCATATGAAAAAACGTCTCATGGACTCGCAACTCCTCTCTGCGGAGACAGGCATTTGCCATTTTTTTGTAAAAAGACACCTTCGCTCACCTTCAGCCTGGAAATCTCTCAACGAAAATAAGAAAGCAAAATACGCACGTGCACTCAGCATAGACATCAAAGAGCTAGATTCAGTGCCGGAGAAACTTTCATGAGCGAAATTGAAGTTGTTAAAGGTCATTTTGTTCATAGACAATATGCCCATTGCGAAAGCGGCGTAAGCAGCAACCTCATTCAACACGCAGGTCCTCCTGTGAGCGAGGCCATGGCGTTCGGAGTTGGAAGTGGAATTTTTTTTGGTCACATGCCTTTTGTTAAAATCATGGGACTTCCTCTCACGACCTATAGATCACTCCCCACAACAATATTTAAAAAATGCTGTAAGCGTTTAGCCCTTGATTACAAGTACAAGAAGTTTTCTGACCCCGAAAAGGGAAAAAACTTTCTAGATGCTCTTTTAAAAGCAAAAAAGATTGTGGCTCTTCAAACCAATATATATTGGCTTCCCTACATGCCTGAACGCTTTCGCTTTCCGTTCAATGCACACAACATCATTGTATTTAACAAAACACCTGAGCTTGGCTACGAAATTAGCGATCCTATTCTAGAAGGTACAGCAGCATGTCCTGTAGAAGATATGCAAAAAGCTCGTTTTGCTAAAGGCCCACTCTCTCCAAAAGGATTCCTTTATTACATAGATCAAAGCAATTGCACTGTGAGCGATCAACAATTCAGAAAAGGCATTTATGCCGGGCTCAGAGAAAGCTGCCATAGAATGCTCTATATTCCCGTTCCGTTCTTTGGGCACAAAGCTATTTCTTACCTCGCTAAACAAATTCGTAAATGGTTTCAGAAAAACGACGCGCGCCGCTTCTCTCTTCTTGTAACCCATGTTGTGCGTATGCAAGAGGAAATAGGAACGGGCGGCGCAGGCTTTCGCTTTCTTTTTGCTCGGTTTCTTGAAGAGTCTGCACAGTACTTTCCAAACTCCAATGAAGGCAAAGTCCTTTCTGAAACAAGCAAAGAATTTCTTAAAATCGGCGATCAATGGCGCCAATGGGCAAGTGCCGCAGTTAAAACCTCAAAAAACAAAGAAGAACTCAGCTTAGAAAAAGTCGAAGCCCTTTGTTCTCTGTTAGAAGAAGTTCACACTCGCGAACACGCAGCATTTAAAAAACTTCATCGTGAATTTGTTCTAAGCGCTAAAAAAAGCTTTTCTCTATGAGTGCCACTGCCGTTAAAATTCAGGGCTTAACCTTTAAATATAAAAATGCAGCAGAGCATTCCCTCTTAGACTTTAACGTAGAAATTCCAGAACACTCTTGCACTGTTATCCTTGGCCCCAACGGAGCAGGAAAAAGTACACTTATGTCCCTCATTTGTGGCCTGCTCCCCTCCCCGCCTAATACAATTACATTCCCTAGCTTTACTCGTAATGATTTTTACAGCTATGGAACACAAAATAGCGCATTGTATGCAGAACTCACTGTAAGAGAAAATTTAAAGTTTTTTTCAAAACTCATCAGTCCCGATCTTAAACCAGAAGTTAAAATTGCCGAATTAGCTCAGAAATTAGAACTCACGCCCTTCCTTGATAAGCGAATTGCTCATTGCTCTGGCGGCATACGCCAACGCACCCACGTAGCCGCTACATTACTAGGAAGCTTTCCGCTCTTAGTGCTCGACGAACCCTTTAACAATATTGATCCAGAAAGCCGAGTTCTTATTCGCGATATTCTTAAAGAATATATGCAAAAAAACAATGCCACCCTTTTGCTTTCAAGCCATCAGTTTGAAGCCATGGAGGATTTGTGGACACACTTAATTTTTATAAAAAATGGACGCATGAGTGATTTTATAGAAAAAAATTCAATTGCTCAAAAAGAACAAAAACTTCAGCAAATATTCTTTGAGTTAAAAAACTCGTCTCAAGAGGCAATAAAAAAATGAGCCGCTTGTTATTAGTTTTTAAGAATGAATTACTTTTACTCACCCGAGACAAGCGCTCGCTTTTACTTTTGTTTTTAATGCCAGCTCTCTTAGTCCTCACTCTTTCTTCTATTTTAAGTCATCTCTACGAGAACCAGAAACCAAGCCTAAGAGTTCTTATTTACAGCCCCAAAAAAACAAATGTTGGCGACAAGATTGGAAATACGCTCCAAGAGACTCAGCAAGAAGTTGTTCACACCACGGAGCTTCTTCAGGAAGCTCACAAAAATCACGACGTACTGATTAAGATTCCCGTAAATTTGCCTGAGCTTTTAAGAAGTCCCAATCCAAAAGAATCAAAAGAAAAAGTTGAGTTTGTTTTTTATAAATTTTTAGATCCTTTTCAAAAAAGTTTTTTAATGAATGAGTTCGTTCGTCTTTTACAGGCTCAAATCATTCAGGAAATAAACGCAGAAATATCTACTCAAGACAGCCCCAACAAAGGGATTTCCATAGCAGATCCTAGCTTATTGATTGTGGAAACCAAGAATACTGGAGCAAGAGATTTTCCTCCACTTAACTTTTCGCTCGCTGCTTGGAGTCTTTTTGCCATTTTCTTTATAGTGATTCCTTTTTCTAATAGCTTTTACCGTGATTGGAACAACGACATACTCCTAAGACTTAAAAGCCTTCATTTAACAAAAACGCAGGTTTTAGGTGGAAGAATACTTGCTTACTTTTTAGTTAATTTTTTACAGTTTTTCTTTTTACTCTTTTTAGGTCTTTATATTTTTCCCATGCTTTTAGGCAGTGCCCCCACTCTTTTGACCTCCTCATTCTTTGCTCTGGCAGTCGTTGTTTTTGCCACGAGTGTAGCCGCCACTGCCTATGCGCTCTTGATTAGCTGTATCACTCACAGCCAAGAACAGGCTTCCTCTTTGGGCGCTTTTGGAGTGGTCATCATGTCTCTCATAGGAGGAATTATGGTTCCCACCATTTTTATGCCTCAATTTATGGTGAGGTATATTTCTATTTTTTCACCTCTTCACTGGGGACTGGAAGGCTTTGCGGAGGCCTTTCAAAGCACTCCAGACCTGCAAATTTTAGGTCGCTCTATATTGATCTTGCTATTCATTGGCTTTTCTTTTTATCTAATAGCACTCAAAGCCTTTAGATGGGAAAAACGATGACTAATATTGATAAAGAACTCTTTCTCACTCGCCTAAAAGAAGCGGTTATTGAGGCGTGTAACGTAAAAAATGTTAGCGCTTCTGACATAAAAAGCGAAGAACCCATTGTAGGTGGACAGAACAAACTTCAACTCGATAGTTTAGATGCCCTTGAAGTGATCATGATGGTAGAACAACGCTTTGGAATACGCCTTTCTGGCGACGAAAACTCAAGAGCTCTTTTTGTCTCATTCGACAAAATGGCAACGCACATTTTAGAAAAAGCTGACAAAGAAAAGATATCTGCTTTTATTCAGTAATTAAAATACACTATGGAAGCATCCCTTAAGTATTTTTCTAAAAATCGTCACGCAACATGGTTAGAGCTTTATTTTGATTTAGTTTTTGTAGCAGCCATAGGTTTTATCACTCATAACTTAGCTCACACTCACGACAACCACTTAAGCATTCAGCAAATTATAAAATTTCCACTCCACTTTATTCCTATTTGGTGGATCTGGGCGTCTCACACCATGTATAGCAACTTGTTTGATACAGACAGTCGCCATCATAGACTTGCCACATTGGGCATTATGTTTTTGTTTGTGCTTGTTCCTCCACTTTTAAAGGGTGAGAGCGCCTCTCACTACGTTTATTTTGCATCGGTTTATATGATTATACGGCTAATTATTGCCGGACTTTATTTAACCTCTCAAAACAAACACAAAGAAGGAGCGTACCTTGCTAAAGTTACCGGAACCGCTTTTGTATTTGGTGCTATTATAAGCGGCTCTTCTCTTTTTTTTGATGAACCCTATAGATACTTCGTACTTTACGGAGGAATTCTATTTGACCTCTTATATCCATTATTCAAAAAAGTTAAATACGATAAATTGCCAACGCACCTTGAACACCTCGTAGAGCGAACAGGTTTGCTTGTTCTCATTCTTCAAGGCGAAGCTATGATCAGCCTAGTAAGTGCCTTACAAGACGTTAGTTGGAATGCACTCAGTATGATGACGGCATTTTGCGGATTCATTATGTCGGGTGCAATTTGGTGGATCTACTATGACAGTTTTCACAAGCTTGAACGTGCTAATCGAACTTTAACGGGCAATTCTATTTTGTATTCACATCTTCTACTTTGCATGGGACTCATTCTTCTTGCGAATGTTATTCGCCATGCCATCCTACAAGATTTAGTAAATCCCTACTTTTCTTTTCTCGCAATTACAGGCATGTGTCTGTTTTATTTAGGCAAACAAATACCTTACTACATTCTTTTTCCAGTTCTTCGCTCTTACATTATTGTTAACTCAGCGGTGTGTGTGTCTATTACAATAGCCTCAACTTATTTACCACGCACAGAGTACTCTCTTATGGGAATGACTTTTGCCATGGTGATTTACTCTTTATTTAATTTGTATTGGGTCTTACCTAAAGACACGAGTGCTTTTTTAAAACACTAACTTACATTACGCCAGTAAATGACTTCATCACGCTATCAAAATTGAAGTTTACATCCTTGCATTCTTTTTCTTTTTCAAAGATCACAAAAGTATGTTTGTTCAACAAATGCTTAGGGTTGATATTGAGTTCAAGTTGTTCTTTATAAACTGCCGATTTAATGTGCTTAGGAATCTCGGGGTTCTTGCCCATATTGCGAAAATATCGAATCACTGAACTTACAAAGATAATTGGATAAAAGATTGGGAAAAGAAGCAATGAAGCGCGACTTATTCGAATATATTTAATTTCCTTAATGTTGAAGCCCGCTAATTTACCAATGGTTCTTAATTTTTGTAAGCCAATCAAAAAGATGTGTCCGTGATAAATCTCGTTAGTAATAGATTTATTGGCCATCCAAATATCTGTGAGTTCATTGGGCGGCATTTGTTTGTTATTTTCGCTTTCAAAAAGAAAGTAACTAAATCGTGAAGAAAGATTTGAGTAAGAAGGAGTGGTTACCACTAACTCACCGCCTATTTTTAATGTACGGTTAAACTCTTTAAAAACTTTGAGGTGATCGCTCAAGTGTTCAATACCTTCTTGGCAAATCAACATATCAGCATGATTGTCTTTAACAGGAATTCCCTCAAAAACGTTTGCGCGTTTGCATTCAACTTCTTTGATTTTAAAATATTCGGGAAACAAATCGAAAGGCTCAACGGTTGCGCCATTCGCAAGAAGTATCTCGGTGGTTACCCCATTACCCGCAGGGACATCTAATACAACCTTGTTTTTAAGCTCGCTTCCACGCTTATCAATAAACTTTTTTACGTAGAATTTGATGCTCTTAGGGTTATTGATGTGGTTATCAATCATTGGCCATTTATGCCAAAAAATTACCTAATTCTCAAAGATTGTTGCCAATTTATACCGCTTTTTTTGATGCGGAAAACCTGCAATTCGGTCAACGGATCTCGTTTATCGTCCCATTTTTCAAGACCTAAGACCCCTACAAAATCGCCCATACTTAGGAACGCTTTGAGCAATTCCTTACGGCTAGAGATAGGACGCTTCATTCCGCGATCGATAGAAGAACCCAAATCATACCCAAGCGCACTCAATGCACCTGGCGTTTTTCCATATTCAATCTCAAAGGATCTCATGAAATCTTTTACAACATCGTTGGGAGAGGTCCGTGAGAAAAAATCAACAAAAACAGACTCTTCCAAGAACTGCCCGGCTCGTTGTAAAACCTGAGGGCTGTTCCAAGTTGAAGGCCCCATTAAAGTGACTCCGTCTATATCGTAATAAGCTAAGAGGGGAGCCACTTGGCCAATAACTTTATAGGAGTCCGGAATAAATAAAACATCAAAATCCACAATAGGAGGCAGGGTTACGCTGCGCTTTTCTTTATCTCTCAAGGGGCGATTGAGTTTTGTTTGCATTTCTTTTAGCAAAACATCGCGTTCCCCCCAGCGAGCATGAACTAAGTTTCCAAGCCCCACCATGTTTTCTACATTTTTTCTAAAATCCGCTTGTCCAACGGGAAAACTTTCAATCGCAGTGAACTGAGAACCTCGTCGAATCACAGAATCTGAAAAAGCTTCTGCAAAACCTTTTCCAAATTCATCTCGAGGAAAAATCATCGCATAACGAGTGGCATTTAAATATTCGTGAGAAAATTTAACCAAAGCTTCGGCTTGTTTTTTAAAATCAAAAGAAAAATTTACAGTCGTAGCACCCCACGTAGGGCTCGTGCGCGGCGAAGTGCTAAAAAATGGAACTCCTGCACTTTCAGCTTTTTTTGCAACTGCTTGAGCTTGATCACCGGAGAGAGGCCCAACAACTGCCATAACTTTATATTCATTTACCAATCTATCAAAAGCTTGGCTGGCACTTGTTACAGTTGCACCTGGATTTTGAATCACAACTTGCAAACGCGAATCATTTTTCTTTAAAGCCAATTGAATTCCTTCGTGAATAGCTTTTGCCCACGAACGATCATTCGCATCTACAGGAAGTAAAAGTCCCAACTTACCAGCTTCGCCGTAAGTTTCTGGCACATTCGAAATGTCCATAGCAGCCGTTTCAGAGATGGGAGTATAAGCATCGTCTGCAGGCAGACCCCCAGCTTTTTTAAGTTCTTCATAGCGCTTATTAGCCATAGCGCCTGGAAGAGTTCTTAAATCGGCGTATCTTAAGAAAGATTCAAGATCTTCAACTGTCATGTCTTTTTCGATCACACCCATGAGATGCACTCGTGCTTCGTGCACAACAGGACTCTTTAAGTTTTCGGCTGTGTGATACGCCATTCGGTAGGCAAGAGCCGCATCTCTAAACTGGCGAGCTTCTTTTGCAAGACGCCCCCAAAACATAAATAATTTAAGTTTTTCTGTATCTGGAAAAACTCCAACGCGGTCACTGACATTTGCTAAGTCCGCAAGCGCTTCTACTTTTTTACCCTGTAGTTCCCAAACGCGCGCACGATAAAAACGCGACAAGTTTAAAATGGGCGACGGAGGAGAGCGTGCGATAATACGATTAAAATAAGCTTCTGCTTCTGGATATCTTTTTTCTCTTAAAGCCAATTGCCCCAGGAATAATTGTGCTTGATCAACATGCATTCCATTGGGTGCCTTGCGAATATATTCTTCAAGGAGAGGGCGACCTTCGGCATAACGTTCAGCCTCTACTCTTTTACGAGCTGCAAAAAAGATATCTTGATGCTGAGTTGTCCCGTGCGCCTCAACATGTGTTTGAGGTCCTTCTTGTGGAGTCTTGTCTGCCAAAGTTGGAGTGGAAGTTTTGTCTATGCTGGTCTTTAAACCCGCACATGAATTAACAAAAACGAGCAGGATAAATAAAACTCTCATCGTTCTATTTATTTTAGCTCTGACTAATGACTCTTGCCAAACCAATCGCGCATTTTATCTATGAAGGATTGAGACTCTGGGTAGCTTTCCTGACTCAGTGACGCAAAACGCTCTAAGAGGGCCTTTTGTTCGGAGCTGAGGCGAGTAGGTATTTCCACCAATACGGTAACATATTGATCTCCACGGTCGCGACCGTTCAAGTGCGAAATACCCTTGTTACGAAGTCTAAACTTTTTATGACTTTGAGTTCCTGTAGGAACCTTTAATTTAACAGGCCCATCTAAGGTTGGAACATCAATTTCTGCGCCTAAAGCTGCCTGAGTGAAAGAAATGGGGACTTCGCAAAACACTTCATAGCCATCGCGCACAAAGAAAGGGTGTTCTTTGACATGCATAACAACGTAAAGATCTCCAGCAGGACCACCCTTGGTTCCTGGATCTCCTTCGTTTTTAAGTTTCAATTTTTGTCCCGAATCAATTCCCGCAGGAATTTTTACTTCTAAGCGAACTTCTTCATTCTTTTTGCCACTGCCACGACAACTTGTACATTTGTGAGCAATGGTTGATCCAGAACCTTGGCAATCTGAACAAGTTTTAGAAAGAGTGAAGAAACCTTGTTGGAAACGAACTTCTCCAACACCTCTACATGTTTTACAGGTTTCAGCACTTGTGCCCGCTTTGGCACCACTTCCAGAACACGTCTTACAAGTGACATCTTTGGTCACTACTATTTCTTTTTCAGCTCCAAAAGCTGCTTCTTCAAAAGAAATACTCAAGTCATAGCGAAGATCAGAACCACGTCGACCAGCCGAACGTCTGCCGCCACGTGCACCACCACCTTGAGCTCCAAAGACTTCAGAGAATATGTCTCCAAAAATATCATTTAAATCGCTGAACCCACCAAAGCCTCCAGCACCTCCGGCACCGCCAAAAGGATTTCCTCCGGCTCCGCCTTGGAAAGCTGCGTGTCCAAACTGATCATAGCTTTGCTTTTTTTGAGGGTCCGATAAAACTTCATAGGCCTCAGAAGCCTCTTTGAATTTTTCTTCGGCCGCCTTATCGCCCGGATTTTTATCTGGGTGAAACTGAATAGCTAATTTTCGATATGCTTTCTTGATTTCTTCAGGCGCAGCAGAGCGCGACACCCCAAGTATCTCGTAGTAATCGCGCTTGCTCATCGACCTAGCTTAAACCTCTTTAAAATCGGCGTCGACTACGTCATCGTCGTCTTTTTTATCGCCTTCTTTTTTATCTGATTGTGCTTGTGCTCCCTCGGCTCCTGCTGCTCCGTTTTGTGCTGTTTGAGCATAAACTTTTTCTGCAACTTTAGAGTTAACAGCTTCGAGTGAAGTCAACGCTGCTTTGATATCTTCAAGAGAGTCTTTAGCGGTTGCTTCTTTCGCGCGAGTAAGAGCTGCATCTACTTCTGACTTTGTAGCGCCATCCACTTTATCGCCCAATTCTTTAAGGGTTTTTTCAGTTTGATAAACCAATTGATCGAGTTGGTTTTTAGACTGAATCAACTCGGCTCTCTTCTTATCCGCTTCTGCATTCATTTCTGCATCGCGAACCATGCGTTGAATTTCTTCTTCGCTCAAGCCGCTGCTTGCTGTGATCTTGATAGATTGGCTCTTGCCAGTTCCCAAATCTTTAGCAGACACATGCACAATTCCGTTTGCATCAATATCAAAAGCAACTTCAACCTGTGGAACGCCACGGGGCGCAGGAGGAATATCTGTTAGATCAAAACGACCAAGTGTTTTGTTGTATTGAGCCAACTCACGCTCACCTTGTAATACGTGAATACTCACTGCAGGTTGATTGTCTGTAGCGGTAGAGAAAACCTGACTCTTCTTTGTAGGAATTGTTGTATTTTTCTCAATCAACTTTGTAGAAACACCACCAAGAGTTTCAATACCCAAACTCAAAGGAGTCACATCTAAAAGAAGAACATCTTTAACTTCGCCTTTAAGAACTCCACCTTGAACCGCAGCACCTACTGCAACCACTTCATCAGGGTTAACACCTTTAGAAGCTTCTTTGCCGAAAATTTCTTTAACTTTTTGTTGAACCTTAGGCATACGAGTCATACCTCCAACGAGGATAACTTCGCTGATCTGGTCTTTAGTAAAACCAGAATCTTTAATACAAACTTCGCAAGGAGCTACAAGTCTTTCGAAAAAATCTTCACAAAGACTCTCAAGTTTAGCGCGCGTAAGCTTTACGTTTAAGTGTTTAGGTCCATTTTGGTCGGCTGTAATGAAAGGAATGTTGATGTCTGTTTCCATAGACTCAGACAAAACATGTTTTGCTTTTTCAGCTTCAGTTTTAAGACGCTGAAGAGCAAACTTATCTTTTTTCAAATCAATGCCATCTGATTTTTGAAACTCTTCAGCAAGCCAAGAAACCAAGCGTAAGTCGAAGTCTTCTCCACCTAAGAAAGTATCGCCGTTAGTAGCTTTTACTTCGAAAACACCGTCGCCAAGTTCAAGAACTGAAATATCAAAAGTTCCGCCACCTAAGTCGAATACTGCAATTTTTCTATCGCCCTGCTTGTCCATGCCATAGGCAAGTGAAGCTGCTGTAGGTTCGTTGATAATACGTAAAACGTTTAGACCCGCAATACGACCTGCATCTTTAGTTGCTTGTCTTTGAGCATCATTAAAGTAAGCAGGAACCGTTACAACGGCATCTGTTACCTCTTGGCCAAGATAATCTTCAGCTGTCTTCTTCATTTTTCCAAGAATGATTGCTGAAATTTCTTGAGGACTATATTTTTTGCCATCAATTTCTACCCAGGCATCTCCGTTGTCAGCTGCAACGATTTTATAAGGAAGCATGCCCTTAAGACGCTGAACAGCTTCACTATCAAAACGTTGGCCAATCAAACGCTTAACAGCGAAAATTGTTTTGTCAGGATTTGTGATTGCTTGGTTTTTTGCAATAGCTCCCACTAGCTTTTCACCGCTAGATGTATTGAAACCAACGATTGAAGGAGTGGTTCTTCCACCCTCACTATTAGCAATAACTTTCGGCTGGCCTCCTTCGAGAACAGCTACACATGAATTTGTTGTACCTAAATCTATACCAATTACTTTACTCATTTTATTTCCCTCTTAATTCTTATTCACAATTACTTTAGCGGGCCTTACAACTCTTCCACCGAGTTTAAATCCGCGCTGAAATTCTTCAGTAATGATGTTGTCTTCAACACCTTCTGTTTTGGATTGACCTAATGCTTCGTGCACCATGGGATCAAAAGACTGTCCCTTTGCTGCAATAAATTCTACACCGCAACCTTGAAGAACTTGTTCAAACTGCTTTGAAGTCATCTCAACACCTTGAATGAAACTCTGAAAAATTTTGCTATTAAACAACTCTTCGTTCTCAGTTTGAGCTTTTGCTTTTTCAGCTGCATTCAACGCTAAGCTTAGAGTATCCAACACGGGAACAATCTTTTTTAGAATATCTTCGTTTGAATATTTACGAATTTCAGACGCTTCTCGAATAAAACGCTTGTGCATGTTTTCAATTTCGGCGCCCAAATAAGCTGCTTGGGTTTTCCAATCAATTTCCTGAGTAGATACCTGTGTGGGTGTTTCTTCTCCAACTCCATTCTCAACGCTAGCTTCTTGTTGTGCATCGCTTTCGCAGTGCCCTCCGCAGCAATCGTTAATGTGGGCTTTTGATTCAGATGTTTCTTTTTCGGCCATTTGTCATAATTTGGGATCGAATTGCTGTGAGTCAAGGCCAAGGGGTAAAAAAAGACAGGACGAGCAAGGTCGCTAAGTGTTTGTATTTAATAGGCTTAGTGACTTAGGCCGTGCAACTTTTTGGTGTCTTCAAAGATAAAATCCAATTCAATAACGGACTCGTCATGAAGGTCGTAACCAAAGCCATCATGACCAACATTGTAAACAATCTGGGAGAAAGCACTCCCATGTCTAAACCTATGTTTAAAACTACGAGCTCTACCAAACCCCGGGTGTTCATTAAAATTCCAATAGCCGCCGAATCTCTCAAGCTGTAACCGGAGTATTTGGCAGCAGCCATGGCCCCTCCAAACTTACCTGCTGTTGCAACTAGAATTATAACCGCGCACCACACCCAATCTTGAGGAGTATTTATAAGGGCAATTTCAGTTCTTAATCCTGTGAAAACAAAAAAAGCAGGAAGAAAAACTACCTTTGAAAGATTTTCAGTATAATGAGTGAGTTCATTTTTTACCCGACTATTATGTGGCAAAATTACGCCTAATAAAAAAGCGCCAAAGATGGCATGAATACCAATGGCCTCCGTTGTAAGCGCGGACAGAAAAAGCGCCACAAAGAAAAAGGCCAGTGTGTTGGTTGATAGCTGTCCCTTAATTTCTAGTTTTTCCACCCATTTGATTAACAAGGGTCGCAAAAACTTAAGCATAAAAAGAATATAAGCAACTGTAAGTCCCAGCGTGGAAAGTCCTTGACTCAAATTTTCTTGCATCAAACTTAAGCAAAGAGCAAGTAAACACCAAGCAGTCACATCATCAATTGCTGCGCAAGCGAGCGCCATTTTACCGAGCGGACTTTTATCCAAACCTTTATCTGTCAGTATACGAGCCAGTACGGGAAAAGCCGTTATAGACAATGAAATTCCAACAAAAAGTGCAAAGTGAAGCGGCCTCACACCTTGAGGTGCAAAATCTGTATAAGTGAATGCGCCTAAAACAAAACCCAAGAGCAATGGAAAAATAATACTCACATGAGAAATGAGAAGCGTAGAATGTGCGTTGTTCTTGAGCACACTCAAATCAAACTCAAGACCCACTACAAACATATAGAAAATAATTCCTAACTGAGCGATGACTGAAATATGCGGCAATACTTCAGGCGGAAAGAAAAAAGCACTCGCAGCAGGAAAGACCCAGCCAAGCAAAGAAGGACCAATTACAATCCCCCCTAAGACTTCACCAATTACCGCAGGTTCTCCCATTTTTTTTGCAAGACCACCAAAAAGACGTGTCACTATGAGAATAAAAGACAACGCACATAATAACTGAACTAAAATATGATTTTTATCTATAAGCGACGCAGATGCTTGGATTTGTTTTTGAATATTCACTGAGGGCAACAACTGAAAAGCAAGGTATGCAAAAAAAAAGAGCGACTAGAAGAGTCGTCGCATAACCCATAAAACCTTTAGTAGTTGTCACTGTCAGTCCTCTTTAATGAAAGAGAGTTACGATTGTCGAATTAATTTTTTAAAGCTCTAAAGCGGGCAAGGCCCCTTAAAAGCACCTGTCCGTTAGCAAAAGCAATTTCAATTTCTCCACCTGCATCAGAAGCTTGATAGGCCTTAAGTCGTTCCTTGCCGAGCTTTCTTCTCCAATACGGGCCAAGTACACAATGCGCAGATCCCGTTACAGGGTCCTCCGGAATTCCTTCTTTAGGAAAAAAACAGCGAGAGGCGAAATCAAAACCTGATTGCTCGCTCTTAGTAGTCACCAAAAAGCCCCTCTGAACAACTTTTTTTAGTGCAACAAAATCTGGCTTGAGGGATCGCAGCACTTTTTCATTCTCAACCTCAAGCAAAACATACTTATCCGACAAGCCCACAAAGAGCGGCCGCTGAATACCCAAAGCTTCTGTCACATTTTTAGAAACATGATTAGGTTCAACCTTTAATTCTGGAAAGCTGAGTTCAATTTTTTTATTCTCTAAAAGTCTCGCACCTAAATTTCCACTCAATGTCTTAAACATCAAGGCTTTCTCCTTTGGATAGAGGCCCTTCTCCCAGAGAGCAAAGGCTGTAGCTAATGTACCATGACCACAAAGAGACACCTCAAGCGTAGGAGTAAACCAACGCAAAGACAGGGGAGCTTCACCTAAAAGTAAAAAAGCTGTTTCAGATGCGCCGAAATTTTTAGCCATGTTTTGCATTGTTGGCACGGGTAGTGGTTCATGCAAAATGCAAACTCCAGCTAAATTACCGTCTGCCTGTTCTCCACAAAAAGCATCAATTGCTAAAATTTCTTGGCTCACTTGGCAGAGTCTAGTGGTACTTTCCGTGTTAAAAAAGAAGAAATGAAAACTGAAATCGCAACTTTAGCTGGAGGCTGTTTTTGGGGAGTTGAAGACCTTTTTCGTCAACTTCCAGGAGTTACAAACACCGAGGTTGGTTACACGGGGGGATCTACCGAACACCCAACTTACGAAACTGTAAAACTAGGTAAAACGGGACATGCTGAGTCTATTCAAATTGAATTTGATCCCAATAAAACAAATTTCAAAAATATTTTAGAATTCTTTTTTAAAATCCATGACCCCACTACGCTGAACAGACAAGGCAACGATATAGGCACTCAATATCGTTCCGCTATCTTTTATCACTCAGATGAACAAAAAAGGATTTCTGAAGAAGTCATTAAAGCCGTTAACGAAAGCGGAAAATGGCCTAAAGTGATTGTGACTGAAATTGTTCCAGCAAAAACTTTTTATTCAGCGGAAGCCTATCATCAAGATTATTTACAAAAAAATCCTGGCGGCTATACGTGCCATTTTATTCGCGACTAAGAGTGCTATTCTTGAGGGAATGAAAACGCTAGTTTGCTGCGCATTTCTTTTTTTCTTTTCCGCTGAAGCTCGTGAAAAAATTCTCGAATCTGAAGGACAAGGATATCGAACAGAAAACATTACTGCTCGCAACGATGTTATTTGGGGTTTTGATTTTTTATCTCCTACAGAAATTATATTTACTGAACGCAGCGGTAAAATTGCTCACTTAGATTTAAATACAAAAAAAGTGACTGAAATTTCAGGGGTTCCTACCGTTTTCAGCGAAGGCCAAGGTGGAATGCTTGATATTAGCGTTGTCCCCAATTCAAAAGGTAAAAAAATTCTTTTTAGTTATTCCCACCCTAAAGACAAGCGAGCGACTACCGCAGTTGGACTGGCAACAATAGAAAATTTTAAACTCAAAGACTTTAAACGTATTTTTGAAGCCTCTGCATGGAGTGCAAATGAAATTCACTTTGGTTCGCGCATTGTTTGGGAAAGCCCTGAGGTGTTTTTCTTAACTGTGGGTGATCGTAACGAAAGAGATTTGGCTCAAAGCCTAAGCGCTCACAATGGAAAAGTCTTAAGACTTAGCCTTGATGGAAAAGCTGCAAAAGGAAATCCTCTTGAAGGCAAAAAAGGCGTTCTACCCGAAATTTGGAGTTATGGTCATCGCAACCCCCAGGGACTTGTAATGGATAGTAAAAAAAATCTATTTGAGGCAGAATTTGGCCCCCGCGGTGGCGATGAAATAAATTTAATCAAAAAAGCTACGAACTATGGGTGGCCCGTTATTACTTATGGTCGAGAATATTGGGGACCTAAAATTGGCACAACTCAAAAAGCGGGTATGGAACAGCCGCTTGTGCACTGGACTCCTTCTATCAGTCCTTCAGGTATTACTTTTTACAATGGCAATGCTTTTCCTAAGTGGAAAGGAAATCTATTCATTGCCAACTTAAGTGGAAGTCACGTGAGAAGAATTGTTTTTGATTCGAACTTTAAAGTCATAAAACAAGAAAGTCTTTTAGAGGACTTAGGGTTTCGTTTTAGAGACATTCAAGAGGGTCCTGACGCTAATATATATTTTTCAACAGACCATGGAGTTATTTCTAGAATAAGCCCCCTTAAAAGCAAAACTCATTAGAGTTCTAAAAACTTCCAAAGCTCACGTGATTCACGCGAGAAAAAATCCACTGCGCTCGTTTTGAAAATATATCCAACTTGTGCAAAGCGGTCTTCACCCGCTTTGTCGTGAACAAGTAATTTCATATGATCAATTGCGACAGGGACTTCTGAATACACAGAGTGATCTAAGCTAAATGTTCCGGCACTTAAGCTAGATAAATCAAAATTCGCAACACCCCTTGCAAGAGCATGTTGGTCGTTTTTGCTGTTCCATAGGCCTAAAGGAAAACTAAATCCGGGATCTTCTGCTAAGAATTGAACCTTGAGTGCAAAGTCATCATCAGAAGCAAAAATACTCATACGATCACAGAGAGGCGTAATTTGAGCCGCCCAGTTGTTTACAAAAACATCGGCATCAATTGCGGGTGCAGCCAAAATGACTTCACCAAACAATTTTTTTGCACCCCCAACCAATCCGTCCACATTCATTGTGCGTGCAAGATTCACCATGACTTTACTCAAAACACGTGTTCCTAAACTATGTGCAATGATGTGAATTTTTCTATTGGGATATTTTGCCAAAAGCTCTCTCATAAAAGATTCTAAAACGACAACAGAATCTTCGGCTCTTTGTACATCCTCTTTAAAATCAGCTGGAATGGGAATACTCACTGCTCGAGCAGGCCATGAAAAGGCAATGGATAATCCTGGGTAGTCCATATCATACATAATCTGAGCGGTTTTTCTCATCGCATAGCTAAAGTCCACATTGAATCCGTGAATGTAAACAAATAGATCCTTGGATTGTGGAACACCCTCAAAGAGCTCTTCGCGTTTTTTCATGCGAGCACCTAAGTCCGCAAAAAAATCTTCAGAGCTTGTTAGGGAGAGCTTTTGTAAAATGACATGCTTAGAGGCATCTCGTGTAAACTCTAAAAGTCCGCGCTCTTCAAGCTTTCCGCGCTGGTGAATTTTAGGAATAGTCACTTCAGCTACACCATATGAAATTCGACCTCCATTGGTGAAAGAATAAAAGGCCTCTGCACCCTCCGGTGTATGAATTCGATTTTCATATTTTGCGACCGTTGCGCGATTCGTAGCAAAAGGAACTTCAACTTTTGAAAACTTTTGCTCTTGCGCCATCTCTATCGCGGGAGCCATGGGCGCAAGTTGCTCAAGCAAACTCCGCTGACTGCGACTTACACCATCTACTTTAAAACTTTCGCTGCTAGGTTTTTCTAAAAGTTTTTTTGAGGGACTCTCCCAATCACTTAGTAGGCTAGAATAATATCCATTTCCCTCTTGTCCCGCTTCTTTTAAAATATCTGAGTTGACGCGATTGCGGGCAATTTTCCACGCGCCATACTTTAATGTGAGGTTAATAACAGGGTCATGTCCTTGCTCTATTGCAAGAACCAAGAGGTCTTTGCCTTCACTGTTGGGAACTTTTAAATCCCAGCCGTTATTGAGTAAAAAATTTAACTTCCAATAATCTTCGTCCTTCACCAATTCAGATGCAAAATCTGGATCTAATTTTTGAAGTTCTCTCACAACATCTTCAACACTTTTATTTTCACTAAGGGCAACACCTTCAAAGGCTTTTTTAGTTTCAATAAAAGATTCGCGATCTAATTTATAAAAAGATAAAAATTCTAAATTTGCAGGTTCTAATGCGTGGACCTTGCTTACGAGTAAAAAAAGAAAAACAGCGAGAGATCTAAAAAAATTTTTTGCCCATGGAAATGACATAAAACGCTTCTAACGCTGCACAGTGTTACGGTCAATTGCCATCCTACGGATAGAGTTTACTCGTAAGTTCAACAAGTGTTGTATCCAGTATCTCTCTACCTCTGGAAGTAGCCTGAATTCTTAAGGAATTTTGTTCTACAAGATGTGAAAATTTATCTAAAAAAGTCCAATCAAAACCCTGGGGAAATCTCGATTTTTCTACGCCTTCTTCTAATCTTAAACCCAACATTAAAAGTTCAGTTACATGATCCTTTTCAGAACGCACTTCTGCTTTTTCAACATGAGGGGACTGAGTCCATTTCAGCCACTCATCCATTCGTGAAGGAGTTTTGAAATGTGCCCCCCAAGGAGCAAGAGCAAAAAATTCAGATGGCAATAAAGAATACGCCCCTGGACCTAAACCTAAAAAGTTATCTGCCTTCCAATATTTTAAATTGTGCTGACTTTCATGACCTGGTTGTGAAAAATTTGAAATCTCATAGGGTCTTAATCCAAAAATCGCTAAGCTTTCGCGCGCAACTTTAAAAAACTCTAATAGCTCAGAATCAGTTCCCTGCTGCCACGCTTTTGATTTTTGAGTCGTTAAAGTTAACTGATAAGCCGATAAATGTTTGGGCGAAAATTGTAGCGCCTCGTTTAAGTCTTCGCGCCACTCCTCTAAACTCTGTAGGGGAAGGCCAAACATTAAATCCAAAGACCAGCGGCCTTTCCAATGTTCGGATATCAGAGCTAAAGCTTGACGATTAGATTCTGGGTTTGCTCCCCGCTCTAGGCGCTTAAGAAATTTTTCTTTAAAACTTTGAATTCCTAACGAGAGTCGATTTACCCCTAAATCACTTAATTGCTGAAGCAAATCAATGCGAATGGTTTCTGGATTGGCTTCAACAGTCCACTCCATATGTTTCGACAAAGGAAGCTCTGCTTTTAAGAAAACAACCAGTTCATCCCAAAGCTCAGATCTCAGTAAACTAGGCGTGCCCCCACCCATAAAGAGAGTGTCGATTTCAAATCCCTCGAGAGCTCCACTTTGAAGGGACTTCCAGTAAAGAACTTCGTTTTTAATGCCCTTTAACCACTGACGCTGCGGCTCAGAATCGTGTTCCACCCAAGAATTAAAATCACAGTACCCACATTTATACGCGCAAAAGGGGAAATGAAGATAAAGCCCTAATTTTTTAGAACTTGTGAGAGAGGGTGCCGTGGACACTGTCCTCTGATAGCATTTGAAGTGCATGTTCTCTATTGAAAAACGTCGTTTAAGTAATGGTCTAGAAGTTATTTTTGTTCCAACTCCTGGAATGGATGTTGTCGCTCTCCAGGGATGGATTCGCTTTGGCGCTGCTGATGAACCAATAGAAGCCGCGGGCATTGCACACCTCTTTGAACACTTATTGTTTAAAGGAACGGAAACGCGCGGAGTAGGACAAATTGCCAACGACATTGAAAACCTTGGCGGCGATGTGAATGCCTTTACCACTTACGATTGCACCGTGATGCATCTTACGCTTGGAAAAGAATCTGCAAATGAAGGCTTAGAAATTCTTGCCGACTCACTTCAAAACTCCATAGTGGATCCCGATGAATTTGAACGTGAGCGCGAAGTTATCTTAGAGGAAATTAAAAGACGCAATGACAATCCCGGTGCAGCAGCTAGCGATCTTTTGAGAAGTCATCTCTTTGGTTCGCATCCTTACTCGCGACCCGTGATTGGTTACAGCTCCGTCATTGAAAAAATATCACGCGATGAAGTGATGAAGATTTACAAAAATTATTACAACGCAAAAAATCTTTATCTGACTCTTGCGGGAGATTTTGATATTCCCGAAACGCTTAAGACACTAGAAAAACTTTTCTCTAAACTCCCTACGGGCCCCGCAGGAAACCCTCGCTCTCCTATTGGTGGTCGGGCAAGCGCCTCAGAATATCGCCACCATAATACTCCCGATGCACATTTAAGTTTTGCATGGAGAGTTCCTCAAATGACCCACCCTATGACGCCTGCTTTAGACGCCCTAGCGCTCATCTTAGGGCAAGGTGAAAGCTCACGCCTTTATGAAAGACTTGTGATCGACAAACAACTCGTGCGCTCTGTGGGCTCTTACTCGTGGTCACCTCGTGATACGGGTGCTTTTGAAATTCACGTCAAAACCCCACCTGGAACTGCCAGTAAGAACTACAATAAAATTCTTGAGTTAATAGATAGCGTTCTTGCACTCCCCATCACCACGCGTGAACTTGAAAAAGTTAAAGCTAACATGATTGCACAAAACGCATACTCTCGCGAAACAGTTGATGGTCTCGCAGAACGTTTTGGTTATGCCCAAGCCATTGCAGATGACGCCAATTTTGATTTTGAATACACAAAACGTATCAACGAATTAAAAACTGACGATCTAGAGATGGCTAAAAAAGAATTCCTAGGCTGGGACAAAGTTATTGCTACTGGAATTTTACCCAAAGGTGAAAAGCTACCTCTTTTTATTCCTCCTAAAAAATCTAACAAAAAAACCGCTCCTCGCACATGGGCAGGCGGCGTTAATAAGTGTGAAATTGGTGACTACACTATTCTTGCTAAAAAAGTTTCACATGCTCCCATTGTGAGCCTTCGATGGAACGCACTTGGTGGTTGTCGCATAGAAAAAGACAACGAAGCGGGGACTGGAAGTTTGTGGTCTCGCCTCATCACGGAAGGTGCTGTTGATAGTTCTGGAAAAACTTGGAAACAAAAAGAAATCAATGCTCTCGTAGATTATCTAGGAGCTTCTTTGGGATCTTCACACGGCAAAGGTAGCAGTGGATTGAGCTTTGATTGTCTTTCAAAAGACTTCGAAACCATGGCGAACTTAACAACCGCAATGGCAGCAGAGCCTCTTTTTGAAAAAAATATTCTTGAAGCAGAAAAAAAACGTATCCTCACCGATATACGCTCAGCACTCGATTCTCCAGGAGCTGTTTTAGGGAACATGTTCTATTCGAAAATATTCCCCAAGCATTCTTATGGACGCGATCGCTTTGCAGAAGCAAAAAAAATTCCCAAACTTAATGCTGAACACTTAAAAAAATTACATTCAAAAATATTTAGCCAAAAACAAGTTATCTCCGTTGTAGGTGACGTTGAACCCGAAAGCGTTTTTCTTTATTTCGAAAAACAATTAGAAAAGAGCAAACAAAAGCTTTCTTCTGAATTGCTTAAAAAGAAAAAAATAAATCATTTAACGAAGCCTAAGCCAGAAGTAAAAACTCTCGACAAAGAACAGTCTCACATTCAGCTTGGCTTTCCTACTTTTGATATTCGACATGAAGATCGATGGGCGATCTCTGGCCTATCTGGACTTCTTTCAGGTCAAGGGGGAAGACTCTTTATTGAACTTCGTGACAAACTGTCTCTTTGCTACAGCGTAGGGTGCTCGCACTTTGAAGGCATTGATGGCGGCTTCTTTTCTTTTTACATCGGTACAAGCCCCGAAAAAGAAGAAAAAGCCATGACCGCTTTTCACGTAGAAATTGATAAAATCATAGACAAAGGCGTTACAGCAGATGAATGGGAACGGGCGCGCAGATACATTCTAGGAAGCAAAAAGATTGAAGATCAAAGACTCAGTCCCCAAGCCCTAGAACTTTCTCTAACTGAGCTCTATGGACTCGGTTTTGAGGAGAGCCTTCAATTTGAGGCCCATATGAAAGAAGTGACCCACAAGGACATTTCAGAAGTTGCACGCAAATACTTAAGCCAAAAAAATAAAGAAGTTCTCACAATAGTGCGCCCAAAAAATGTATCTAAATAAGCACTTAGATTGCTAATTTCGGGCCGCTAAGACCTTTATAATTGATAGTCTGCTGAAGATTCGGCAGGCTACTTGAGATGAGCCAAAGTGATGTTTACTTAGGAGTTCTCTCAGGCGGTGCGGGCACGCGCCTTTGGCCTGTAAGTCGCAAAAGCTACCCCAAGCAGTTTTATAGCTTAGCGGGCAAAGACCCTTTGCTGATTGAGACCCTCAAACGCGTTGAAAATGTAGGATCACTGCATATTCTCACTACTAAAAAACTCGGATTCCCTACACTTGGCCTTTTGAACCGTTACAATATTAAAGCAGAAATTATTGCGGAACCTGCGCCCCAGAACACAGCGCCCGTAATTGCTCTTTTTAATGAAATTTCTTTCCGCAAAAATCCAAATGCAATTGTATGTGTATTGCCCGCAGACAGTTACATAAAACCCGTAGCGGCTTTTCAAAAAGATTTAGACAAAGCCATTTCCCTTGCTCGTGAAGGGAAAGTTGTTACTTTTGGAATTCCTCCCAGTGCTCCCTCTACGGCTTACGGCTATTTAAAAGTGAGTCCTTTAAAAGATTCCTACGAAGTAGATACTTTTGTAGAAAAGCCAAATACTGAGAAAGCTCAGGCGCTCATTGCAGATGGAGCACTTTGGAATTCAGGAACGTTTATTTTTAAAGCTTCTGTTTTTAAAGAAATTTTAAAAACAATTGCCCCCGACCTACACAACCCACTTGCAACGCTTAAAGATGACTTAAGCAACCTTGAAGAAGTTTATAAAAAACTTCCCTCTATCAGTATTGACTATGCAGTGATGGAAAAACTTTCGCATATTGCCTGTGTCAAGGCGACTTTTGAATGGTCAGATCTGGGATCATGGGAAGAAGTTGCAAGTCACGCTCAAGAAAAACATCCTATTCACGAAATTGATGCGCAAGGAAACTTCTACACAACTTCAAAAAGTTATCCCAAATCAGTTTCTTTTATCGGAACTAAAAACATAATTGCTGTAGATACTCCCGATGCACTTCTCGTAATGGAAAAGGGTCACGGGCAGGATGTAAAAGCACTCGTAGACCTCATCAAAGCTGAAAATTCTAAAATCTGTGAAGATCATGTTTTTGAAGACAGACCTTGGGGTCGTTTTGAAGTATTGAGAGACACTCCGTTTTTCAAATCTAAAATTATTACTGTTTGGGCGGGACAGAGACTTTCTTATCAAAGCCACAAACATCGCATGGAGCACTGGATAATGGTTCAGGGCGAAGGCGAGTTTACTTTGGACGATAAAATTACAAAAGTTAAAGCGGGCGACCATTTATTTATTCCCTTGGGAGCTAAACACCGCATATCTAACACGGGGAAAGAAACACTTGAGTTCGTAGAAGTACAGCTCGGAACTTATTTTGGAGAAGACGACATTGTTCGTTACAGCGATGATTATGGCAGAGAATAAAACAGACAAACCCAGAGTATTATTAATTGGCGCCGGCAAAATGGGCTCAAATCATTTGCGCGTCTTGATGGCAGAAAAAAGCATTCATCTCGTAGGAGTTGTTGAGCCCAACATTAAAAGCGATATTCCAGAGGGTATTAAGCGCTTCTCTAAAATTTCTGATGTGAACACCCATGATTACGATGCCGCCGTGATTGCAACTCCTACAGAGACTCATTTTGACGTGGCTAAAGAACTCATAGCACTCAAGAAAAAACTTTTAGTAGAAAAACCTTTGGCAAGTTCTCCAGCTCAAGCAAAAGAGCTTCTTGAACTGGCGAAAAAAGAAAATATCGAACTTTATGTAGGACATGTAGAGAGATCGAATCCTGCCGTGAGAAGAGCTAAAGAAATTATTTCTAAAGGTTGGGTAGGACAACCTATTCACTGTAGTTTTACTCGTGTGGGCGGGTATCCCAGCAATGTTAAAACGGGCAACAACGTTCTGCTCGATTTAGCAGTACACGATCTAGATGTGTTTCAATATCTTTTTGGAGACTTTGAAGTTAAGTCGAGCATTATTCACTCATCCATTAATCCTGGAATTGCTGATACTGCTGAAATCCTTTTAAAAGGGCACGGAAAAGTATCTGCAAACATTCACGTAAACTGGATCACTCCTACAAAGATTCGTTCTTTCAGAGTTACGGGTACCAAAGGCGTCATATTTGTAGATTACATGCTTCAAACTTGCACGCTTCACGGCGGAGACCTCTTGAATGCCCCTCAGACTGAAAAGTTTGATTACAACGATCTACAAGAACACTATCGCAACATGGACAAGATTGAATTTGGAGTGCATCGAGAAGAACCCCTTAAGGTTCAACTCAAAGAGTGGGTTCAAAGCTTACACGGCAAAACAAATTCACTTTGCTCAGGCCCCGAAGCCATGAAGAGCGTGGTCGAGGCTGAACACGCATTCGCCGTCTCCGAATAACTTTATTTTGCGAAGGATTTTTTCTTCAATCGAGGAAAAGGCGACTGAGGTGTACGCGCGAAGGTACCCGAGGGAGCCTTTGACGAAGAGTGAGGGAAAAAGCTGAAGCAAAATTACATCATGCCGACGGGATCGACGTCTATGATAAGGCGGGTGTTTTGAAATTTCTTTTCTAGGCCCGCTGTAATCCACTTGTCTTGTACCCAAGTAAGCGCTTTTTTTAACACATCAAAAGATTCTGCTTTTAAAAGAATTTGATAACGATATTTATTTCGAACTTTCACTATTGGAGAGGGGACACAACCCAATACCCAAAACTTTTCACTTTTTATGCGCTCAAGAGCATTACCCACTAACTGTGCAGCTGCTTCAACCTCGCCTACTTCCATTCCTTGGAATTGCAACATCGCAAGTGTTGCAAAGGGTGGATAATTTAAATACTTACGAGTTTCAATTACTTCAGACATAAACTCTTGGTACGTATTTAAATCTTCTCCTTGTTTTAAAAGTTGAAAGATTTTTGCTTCAGGACGAAAACTTTGTATCACTACACGCCCTGAAGTTTCTGCTCTCCCCGCCCTGCCCGAAACTTGCGTCAGCAGTTGGAAAGCTTTTTCCTCGTTTCTAAAGTCTGGCAAAGAAAAACCTATGTCAGCTAAGACCACACCCACTAAGCTTACCTGTGGAAAATCGTGTCCCTTAGCTACCATTTGTGTACCAATTAAAATGTCAGCTTCACGATCTGAAAAAGCCTTTAGAGTTTCTACTAATTTCTTGCGGTCTTGAACCACATCGCGATCTAAACGTAATGAGCGAATTTTAGGGAAGAACTTTTGAAGCATATCTTCAAGAGCTTGTGTGCCAAAACCCACTTCTTTCATTTCGCCACCACATTTTTCGCAAGACTCAGGAATGTGAGCCTCAAATCCACAGTAATGGCAGAGCATTTTGTTTTTGTGAGGAATTAAAGTTACTGCGCATTGAACACAAGAGGGTTGATATCCACATTTTTTGCAGATGCGCGCACGCCCCAATCCGCGTCTATTCAAAAACAGAATGGCCTGCTCTTTACGAGCTAAAACTCCATCTATTTCACTGACGAGTTCTTTAGAAAAAAATAAAGACTCTGGCTCTAAGGGAAAACTCTCCGTGCCTTCTTCTACAAGAGGAGCGGGCTCAAAAGTACTTTGAGAGAGCCTCTTTCTAAGATCTACAATTTCAATGGTAGGACGATTAGCCGTGAGAACGGCTCTTTTCTCTAGTTTAGAAAGACCTGTCTTTTTTGCCATTGCTCTGTAGAGTGTTTCTGCACTTGGAGTGGCACTTCCTAAAATCAATTTAGCCCCACTGAGTTCAGCTAGTTTTTGAGCGGCAACTCTAGAATGATAACGTAAACGCTCCTCTTGCTTGTAAGAAGACTCATGCTCTTCGTCCATTACAATGAGTCCAAGATTTTTTACAGGCGCAAATAAAGCCGAACGAGGTCCTAATGCTATTTTTTTTCTTTCGTTAAAAATATCCAACCAGGAAATTCGCTGTTCTTTTTCACTTTGTGCACTATGAAAGACTGCAACTTCACCTGGAAACGCCTTTTCAAATCGAGAAAAGAGTTGAGGAGTGAGTGCAATTTCAGGGACTAGGACAATGCATCCTTTGGATTTTTTTATTTGCTCATGAATAAGTTTTAAATAAATTTCGGTTTTTCCAGATCCGGTCACACCCCAAAGCAAATGTTCGTCAAAAGAAGATTCTTCTATTTCCTTAAAGACTCTCTCTTGGTCTGAATTCAGTTCTCGTAAATTAAAACTGCCTTTTTCTTCTACAGCTTTTTCGGCTTTTAAAAGCTTTTGAGAAGCTTTACGAACAGCAGCAGGCAACATGGTCTCAAAGACTTCGCCTATGGGGTAAAAATACCTTTCGCATAACCATTCTGCAAAAAGAAGTTGGCTTTCGCTAAAAATCTCTTTTTCAAAAAGAAGACCTTCAATATTTTTTATCTTTTTAGGATCACTCGAAAAATCAGCTTCGGCCTTTAACTTCCAAACAATTCCCCATGTTTTACGTTTTCCAAATGGCACTGAAACCATTTGCCCCGCACGCATTGATGCCCAAAGCTCATCCGGAATTTTGTAATCAAAAAACCGATTGTTCGGATAAAGCGGAACAGAAACCGCAACTTCGGCAAAACTCATATTAATGAGTTAGGAACAATACCTTTAAGAAGTCTCTTCCTCTATCTGAAAAACGCGAATAGGGAACGTCTGATACAGACGCCTTAGAAGAAGGCATAGGAGGTAGACTTAACTTAGAACCTCTTTTAAATGGCTCTCGTTTAACACTAGCAACTAAACGACCCCCTTCTCGTACTTCTATTCTGCGAGAAATAACCAAGTTGTTTTTGTTTTCTTCTTTTTCAAGATAGAAGTCTGGGTTTCCAGAAAACTCCCACATCATTCCATCTACCGGGAAACGCGCCATTAACGGCGCATAGTTAACAGAGTCGAAAGCCACAGAGGAACCTGAAGTATTTTCAAATTCTAAAAGCGACATAAAAGTTCCCTGAACATTTTTTAAGACCGCTTTAATTTTTGAATTTCTTTTTCCATCTCCCACATCTTTAGAGTTAATGGATTTAAAAACTACGTCTGAGCTCGTGGCAATACCCAATCCAACTACAGTTTGAGCGGCTCTATCACCATTTGTATTAAATTCAAAATCACCCCAAAACCTAAGAGTAGAGCAAGGATTTGCAGTTTTGTTAATTACCAACAAACAACTTGCGCCGTTGCGATATAAAATTAATTCAGAAATGTTAGACGCCGTCCAACTTGATGGAATTTTTTTAAACTCAACCGCATAGCCGTCTTTCACGCCTGACCAAGTGAGCTTAAAGGGAGCTTTTTCACCTTCAATATCTATGCTACCATCAACTGTAAAAGCTTGCGGATTAGACTTAAGCATCATGGGCTGATGTCGAACAAGATGACCCAAGTTAGGTAAAAAAGCCTCTGCCGAAGAAAGAGCAAAAAAGGATAACGTAAAAAGAATTTTCTTCATAAGGTCTCCACAGTTTTTCTGAGCCACGCACTTAAAGTTTTACGATATTTCTCGTCCTGTAAAGCGAAGTGAACGTTTGCCATAATGTAGCCAAGCTTATCGCCCGTATCAAAACGCGTACCTTGGATTTTTTCGGCATAAAACTTTTCAGTTTTTAACAAATGCGCCATAGCATCTGTAAGTTGAATTTCATTTCCAACGCCTTTAGAGGTTGCACGTATAGAATCAAATATACTGGGTTGAAAAATATAACGCCCTGGCAATGCCCAATTTGAAGGAGCTTTGTCTGGACTTGGTTTTTCTACAAACGTTGCAACTTCACCTGATTTTTCATCTTTAAATCCAACAATTCCGTATTTGCTGGTTTCTTCGTGTGGCACTTCTAAAACTCCAATTACAGAGGCCTTGTCATTGGCTTCAAACTTACTCAAACATTGTCCAATAGCTGAAGGCCCGCTGGTGTTTACAACTATGTCATCACCTAAAACAACGGCAAAGGGTTCTTTTCCAATAACTACTTCAGAAGTAAGTACAGCATCGCCAAGTCCACGAGGAACATGCTGACGAATACTGATGATTTGAATTTTTTTTGCTAGCTCTAAGACGCTTTCAATTAAATGCGCTTTTCCCGCAGCTTGTAATTTCCAACTTGCTAAGTCAGCAGGATCGAAATGATCCTCTAAAGTAACTTTCGGGCGAGACGTAACAAAAACAATAGTCTCTAAACCTGCAGCTACACACTCTTCCACAATAAGTTGAATAATGGGTCGATCGACAATGGGTAATAATTCTTTGGGAAGAACTTTGGTAGCCGGTAAAAACCGCGTTCCCATTCCAGCAACAGGAATGACGACTTTTTTTACTTTTTGAGACATGCACCTCACATTTTACTCATTCATAACTGCGAGGTGCAAGAAACTATTTATAATCTTAGCGCTTAAGGGATGTAGTACTGTCCTTGCGGTCCTTGTTGCGGGTTCATATATGTATCGCGAGAAATAAAACCTGTATTTCTGTCTCCCAAATTAGGCTGATGCGCTCCGGGAACTTGAAAAACCGCTTGAGGAGTTGGTCCCCACACAGGACGCTGATGCACAGTTAAACCACCCCAGCGTGGAGTGATGTTGGGCATGGGTGGAATTGAATTTACTAAGAGTACGTTTGTCTGAGCACCGCATCCACAACCCATTTGTCCCTGACAAGGGCAAAAGCTTTGCTGACCAGGAAAACCAGGTTGCGCTGGAACGTAAATATCTTGATAAACAACATTTCTATATTGCGGAGGTGGAACACAAGAGTTCATTTGTACGTAAACACCGCCACACATTCTTTGCATAGGAACAAAGGATCCGCAGTTAGGAACCATACAACCTAAACCTCTGCCAAAGTGCGCGTTTAGCTCTAAGCTCACACGTCTTTGAGGTTCACGTCTTACAGGTTCGGGCTCGGGCTCGGGCTCACTTTCTTCTTCCTCTGGCTCTTCAACTTCTGGCGGCGAATCTTCTTCTTCGTCGTCAGGCACATGAAGCGCCTCGTCTGGTATTTGTACTGGATCCGGATCTTTTTTTCCGGCGTATGCAACAGTTACAGCCAAGGCCATAATCCATATAATTAATAGATGAAATCCCCTCATAGTAACTATAGAGCTGCAATTACCAAGCCAGTGTCTTCAGTTTATAAATGCATTTTAGGGGCTTCTGACCCCAAAAAAAGCTGTGCTATGCTTAGTTTTTAGACAGTCATGAAAAATATTTGCAGATATATTAAACACTTAAACTTAACTGTAGCGGCCCTCTCTTTTAGCCCTATGGCACTCATGGCCGCAGTTCCAACTCACTTTGCTGGCGACCCCGTTTTCTTTCTTGGCCCTGTAGGACAGAGTTTAGGCGGAGCAGTTTATTCGCATAAGTCCTATCACGATAATTTGCTTTCAAATCCTGCCGCTGGATCCTTCACTCAAGAATATGCAGCCGAAGGAAGTTTTTCTACGGCAGCTAAAACAATTGGGCTCAGTATATTTGATACTAAATCTACCAGTTACGGTGGCGGCTTAACTTATGTTCGCAGAGAAGTTGGTAGCAGTGACGCAAAAGAACCCGTTAAAGCAGGCACACTCAATCAAACTTACCAAAGTTTTGGATTATCTCTTTTTGGCAAACTCCATGAGAGTTTTGCGATTGGTGTAACGGGTCGTTACTCTATGAGAGAAAACACTGGAGCAGCTTCAGTAAATGGCGAAACATGGAACGGGGATGTTGGTGCAGCCTTTCGCGTAAGTGACAAAATTGGAATTGGTGCAGTTTATAAAAATCTTTTTGGCGATAACAAAAATATTGAAGTTACAGTTATAGGCGGTGGTGCTCATGTAGAAATTCTTCCCGGCCTAACTGTTGTAGGCGCTGTAGAGAAATACTCTCAACCTTCAGACACTCCTAAGTATGGTGTTCCCGATGAAGATAAAATTTCTTGGACTCTAGGCGCACAGTACGCACACAACAGTGGCGTAAGCGTGAGAGGTTCGTTCCGCGAATCGGGTCCATGGGACACTCAACTGATGTTTGCAGGCCTTGGTTACAGAGCAGATTCCTTTACGGCTAACTATGCTTTTGGAACTGCAACTAAAGGTGAAGCTTTTAATGTTCATACCTTTGGTATTGGCGCAACATTCTAATACTTAGTTTTTAACCAAATAATTTTTGTTGCAGATCTGTCAGAACGCCACGGCGCAAACTGACCGTCATAGGAACGTGAATTTTTTCTACGCCTAAATAAGTAAGTACTTCATGAAACACATATGCCGCCGGCAGAATTACATCTGATCGATCTTTAGCGAGATCTAATTTAGTTTCGCGCTCTTTTGGACTTAAGCGCTCTAGGCTTTGTGTAATCTCGGCAATTTCTTTGAGAGTAAGTACGGGATTGGAGCTACACTTTTTGTGCAAAACCTTTTTACGAAGTTTATACAAAGCTCGAATATTTCCACCACTACCAACGACATATAAATCTTTGGGATGTTTTTGCATAAACTTCCAAACAAAAGAATCCCGCTCACACAATTGCGCAATATGATTGCATAACTGATTGGGGTCTAACTTTTGTTTGTTGAGTAATCGAACGGCTCCCAGCGGAAGACTTGTGATGCTATGAGGCTCTCGATTTTCAAAATAAGCGAGCTCTAAACTGCCCCCGCCTAGGTCCATGAGGAGTTCATTTTTGGCAAAATGCTTGCGGGGTAAAGAAGCGCCAATGAGGCGCCCCTCCTCATGAGCACTGATAAGTTCAATTTGAAGTCCGCTCGTATTGAGGACTCTTTGCAAAACTCTCCTGCGATTACGGGCACTTCGGAGCGCTGAAGTCGCAACCGTACGGTACAAGCTGACTTTATGTTCTACGAAGATTTTCTTGATTTCGATAAAGATATCAACCAAGTTAGCTTGGGTTACGGTGCTCAAAGTGCGATTATTATTAAATACATCTTTTCCAAGTCTGAGCGCAAATCTTTGGCTGCCTATTTCTCGGATTTCGTCATTACTGATTTCGGCAATCGTGAGACGAATCGCATTTGATCCAACATCAACCACCCCAACCCGAGGCCACGAAAACAACTTCCATGGTCTCTTATCTCGCCCCTTATACATGAAAGCTTAGGATATACATCTGATGAAAGAACGCAAGATCCCAGCAAAATTCTTCGATAAAGAACTCGGCTGGCTCCTCTTTAACGAACGCGTTTTAAATCTTTCAGAATCACTCTCTGTACCTATTCTGGAGCGCCTTAATTTTCACAATATTTTTCATTCAAATTTAGACGAATTTTTTATGAAGCGAGTAGGAAAGCTACGAGCGCTCATGAAGCGCATAGAAGCTCAAGATCCCATTCGTTCAAAAGTAACCAAAGCCTACGTGCAATCCCTCACGGAAAAAGTAAACGAGCTCTCTGGTCGCAGCTTTGAAAACCTCTCACAAGATCTACTTCCGCGCCTCCAAGAAGCTGGGATTATACTTACTTCACCCGAGGAACTAAGCTTCCAGGAAAAAAAGGGACTTCGAGAAATCTTTGATTCTCAAGTTTTTCCACTTCTCACCCCCATGGTTGTAGACCACGGACACCCCTTTCCTCTTATTTCAAATCTCAATCTATCGCTTGGCTTTGTTGTTAAAAGAAGCGGTAAAGCTCAAAAAAACTTTGTGCGTGTAAAAATACCCGCTGTACTGCCTATGTGGGTTCAGGTTCCCGGTGCTAGTGCCAAAAGAAAGCAATTTATCAATCTCTGCGACCTTATTGTTATGTTCCAAGATGATATCTTGCCGCGTGTAGAGGTGGAGTCGACCTTTTCATTTCGAGTGATCCGAAGCCTTGAGAGCCAAAGTCGTTCTGAGCCAGAAGAGGCAGAAGACTTACTCGAACTCATGGCCGAAGAAATTCGAATGAGAAAATATTCTGAAATTGTGCGAATCGAGTTTGCGGGCATGCTACATCCTTGGGCACGCCAATTCTTACAAAGAGAACTTGAAGTAAAGTCCGAAGATTTTGCTCAAATACCCCTACCTCTCGCATTTAAAAAAATCGATGCACCTGTGCAGTTAAAGCTTCCCAAATTACACTATAAAAATTTTCAATCACAAACGCCTATCCCCTTTGCTAAAGACGAAAGTACCTTCAAGGCAATTGCCAAGGGAGATATTCTTGTCCACCATCCCTTTGATTCTTTTTCTGATTCTGTAGAAGCTTTTTTAAAAGAAGCGGCTGACGACCCACAAGTTCTTTCCATTAAAATGACTCTCTACAGAGCTGGCACTCGTAGCCCCATCATCGAGGCGCTTTCACGAGCAGCTATGAATGGCAAAAGTGTCATTTGCTTAGTTGAACTCAAAGCTCGCCTTGATGAAGAACGAAATATTCAATGGGCTAAAAAATTAGAAGCTGCCGAAGTACATGTGATTTATGGAGTTCTAGACCTAAAAACTCACGCTAAGATTTGTGTGGTTGTTAGAAAAGAAGGCGACAAACTTAAAACCTATGCCCACGTTGGCACCGGAAACTACAATGCGCAAACAGCAAAGCTTTATACAGATCTTGGTCTATTTACCTGCAACGACAAACTCGCCAAAGAACTCATCAAGGGCTTTAACTATCTCACGGGAATGGCTGGCCGTTCTGAATTCAGACAAATTTTAGTAAGCCCGCTTACCCTTAAACAGCAAATTCTAGAGCACATTGAACGTGAAAGAATATTTGCTCAAGGCGGAAAACCCTCTCGCATTATTTTTAAATGCAATAACTTTGATGATATTGATGTCGTTAAAGCGCTCTACAGAGCCTCACAAGCAGGCGTAAAAGTTACACTTATTATACGTGGATTTTCTACGCTGGTTCCCGGAATCCCCGGACTCAGTGAAAATATAAGAGTCATTTCAATTCTTGGAAGACTCTTAGAGCACTCAAGAATTTATTATTTTGGTGATGGCAAAAAAGATCCTCTCAGTGGGAAATTCTTCATGGGCTCTTCAGATTTAATGAGAAGAAGTTTTCAAGAGCGCGTTGAACTTGTGGTGCCTTTAGAAGCCGCACATACGCGCAAAGAAGTTTGGGAATATTTGAGCCTCCTCATAGATAAGGATTGTTTACGATGGGAAATGCAAAGCGATGGGGTATACGAACGCATTCAAACTAAGAACTTTTTTGATGTGCAACAAAAACTCATAGATGAGAAAACATGAAAAAAGTTATCTATCTCATTCGTCATGCTAAGGCCTTAGATCGCGAAGAATATAAAGGCAAAGATGATTCCCTTAGGCCCCTTACCCATAAGGGAATCTTGGACTTCGAAAAAAGTTTAAAAAAAAGTAAAAAGAAGATCAAAATCAAAGCATCTTATCACTCCCCCTTTCTTCGCTGTTTGCAAACAGCACACTTAGTTGAAAAAGCTTTTAAAATTAAATCTCATGCTCTTCCTAAACTTGCGCATGGTTCAGATGTAAGTGATCTCCTAAAACACTTGTTTGCGTGCCCTCAACAAAGCGCCTTCATCGGCCATGAACCTGAACTTTCGGAACTTTGTTTACTTCTTGGCCTTAAAGGAAAGCTCTTTAAAAAAGGCGAGATAAGAAAGGTTCAAATAAAGGTTAGTTCTTGAAAATTACTATCGGCTATCTATTTTTAATCTCAGTATTTTACTGTCCATCTTCAATCGCGTGGAACATGGATAACCTTAATTATCCTGAGCTTTATTCCCAAAAAAACTTTACGGAAAGCAAAGACGTTTTCGAGACAATCGTTATTAAAGAGCCCGGAACATATGACTTCAAAAATGTCCTTCATGTCTGGAAGGGGCAAGACTGGAGCTGTGGTGCAGACAAAGAGCACGGGCCACAGATTTTACGTGTCGAAGCTTCTAACGTTGTTATTAAAAATTTTGCATATATTGGAGATGGCAAAAATTATGAATCGATGGGACTTGGCGACCCCTTAAGAATTGCAACCTGTGCAAAAGGCCAAGGCAATCTTTGCCCCGCTGGACCAATAGACGTTACTTTAGAGAATATTTTCGGACATGCCTGCGAAGATTTACTGACTACAGGAAATGGGGTCAGCAACTTAACTATTAAAAACTCAACATTCTTAGCGGGTCCAAACAAAGAAACCTGGGATAAAATTTTTCAATTGAACTTTGGTAAAAATATATCAATTTTTGGAAATTATTTTTTGGGTGGAGAATACGCCATTCGGGTTGCACAGGGTGTTGAGCTCAATGTGAACTCCAACACCTTCCAAGGAAGCAGGGATGCCGTAAAAATGGGCAGCGTAGTTGCTAGTTTTCGAGGTTTGCCTGAAGAAAAATCAGCGCTCATCTTTAGCCAAAATAGTCTCATCAACGTTAAAAACGCCGTCACTTGTGATGGAAAAAAAGCAACCAGTAAAAACGACAGTTTTATCTGTGACTTCAAGCTCCAAGAGTAACTTAAGTTATTAATTCTCCATTAAGACTCTTCTTTTATTACCTATAATGAAGAGTCACGATAAAATGAACTATGCTTTGGAAAAACATGCCTTTATTCATTCTCGTTTGTAGCTTAGCAGCATGCGAACCGATCAACCCCAAAGTCGAAGAAGAAGATGGAAGCAATGCAGATGCGCTAGTAGAAATAGAAGGAATTTTTATAGCGCATGACCAATATTACAGCTGCCAAAGCAACTCAGAAGATCCCAACACAAAGCTCTATGGAAAAAGGGGCGAATTAAGAATTTTTGACTCTGAAGCGACTTATACAGATGGGTGCAGTGACGCCATAGAAACTATAGAAAACAATGAGACGCCAAGTATTCAGATAAGTGAGGATAAAAACCTAATCTTGTTTAGGAATAAAATTTTTAGACGTTTTGAATTTGCAAGTCCTGAAGCAGTTAACCAACTCGATTTCACACTCAATTTTCTTAATTATTCATGCACCACTAATGTAGACCCACCTTCTGTAATCAGTTCTTACGTAGATAAAATTGTTTTTTTATTTCCTGAAGAAGAATCAGCAACTTTTACTTATCTTGGGAATGAATGTAACGATGCTTTAGAAATGGATCAGCTAGAAGATGAGTGGCTCATGTCTTTTGATAAACAACTATTATTAGGTCGAAACGGTATTTATCAACTCACACGTAATGAATAAACTCTAAGTGTATAAACTTTAATCAAAGTGTTTTACAAAAAGCTGCCTTAAATTCTCTTATGCCTCTGTAGTCCTTTAAAAAGCCGCCGCCACGCTGGTTCGTTTATTGCACCAACATACGCTCAGAGGTTGTACGTATGTTGAATAAAAAAATGAGCTCATGGCTCCTTATTTGTAGTGCAGTACTTTTTTGTATTGCGTTCTTTATGTTGGATGACTCCAACAATAAATCTATTCAAAGTTCAATTGTTGATATTGAAAATCCATTCAAAGCTCAGGTTGAATACTCCAATAAATTCCTTCTCGCTGCCAATGATACGAACGGGATTAGCCTTCCACCGGACATGGGAAAACAGCAATTAAAATTTATTTTAAAAGCGGGCACTCGCGTAGGAGAACTAGGAATTGACTCTACACTTTCAAAAATTGGCCCTGGCCTTTTAAAAAGACTTCGATCGGGTTACTTAATTGCAGACACCTTTAACAATCGAATACTTAAACTAAACGAGGAAGGGGATATTAAACAAACCTTAAGCTTTCCCTCTTCTACACTTATACAAGGTGCTGCAGAAAACTCTCGTGGTGAGCTGAGCGTGATTACTCGAAAAGATAAAAAACTCACGCTCAATCATTTTGACTCTCACGGTAATTCTTTAAATACACAAAACCTCGACATTAGAGACGAAGAGTTTTTGTTTCATGTTGGAACTTACAGAAGTTTCTACACAAACGACACTCTCTATATTCACAACGGAGACAAAACTTTACGTGTAGACGACAAAGGACAGACCGCGCATGTTCCAGGAATTCCTTTAGAGAACTCACCTGGTCTCTATGTAACTTCTCGAAAGGGAGCAAACGAGCGGTTTATCGTTGATATCAAAGACGAAAACTTTATAGCTATAAAAAGCTTCTATGCTGTAGGTAATCATGACTCTTTAAAAGGAGTCTATACAGATAAGAAAAATCAAATCCATGTTCAATTTGAAACTGTTATTGAGAGCTATTCAGAAGAAACTCAAAAACCTGTAACTACAAAATCATCGGTGATTGAAACCTACGATACATCTGGAAAATTTATTCAAGAAAATTTTATAGAGACGAACGATGAAGTCGAAATTGATCAAAATCTGGATATTGATGATGAAGGAAATTTAAACAACTTAGTTTTTCAAGGAGATAGCTTTAAGGTCTACGAATTACTTATCTAGACCGCTAAACACTTAACTAGGAGGTTGAGTATGAAACGTATAAAAGAAAAAATAATGCTCTGTACGCTATTGAGCGTACCTCTCGTAACTTCATTACAAGCAGCAATGACAGCTAAAGAAGTTATTGATTATGCAAAAACTGCTGCTGGCTCACGCTACAAACTTGGGCACTCCAATTGGGATCCAAACGATAGAAGCTTTGGATACACAGACTGTGCTGGCCTTGTTTTAAAAGCATGGCGATGGCCCATGGAAATTCCCTACAGATCTCCACTCAAAGATAAATATTCCATTCAAGGAAAAGTTATTCCGGGAAAACTTTACACAGGTAGCATGTTTGAAACTAAAAGACATAATCTACCTTGGACTGTAAAAAAAGATTACGACAACGCTAAAGTGGCTGATGCCTATACTTACAATGATGGCAAAAGAGGCCATACACTTTTAGTGACTCGATATGATGAAAACAAAAACATTAAAAGCCTAGAAGCTCGAAGCCCCAAACATGGAGTTGGATATTTTACCCGCACAAAGGCTCATCTCAAATCGGTGGGATATAGTCTTATGCGCCACACAGGAATTTCTAGAAGTCATGTCGCACCCGCCTCTGAAGCTCCCACAAGGCAACCTACTCAGTACCAAGCAATTTTTCACGTTGTAGTAAAGGGAGATACCCTTAGCGCTCTAGCTAAACATTACAAAGTTCCAGTGAGTCACATAGCAGCCCTCAATCCAGAGAAAATTAAAAATTTTGTAATTAAGTTGGGAGATCGAATTCAAGTTAAATAGTTTTTTTGAGAGGCCCTAAACTCCTGCATTCCGTGATGGCAAATACAAAAGTCAAAGCGAGCGGGATCTTTAGGGTCCACTGATCTTAAAAATTGAGTGAGTTCTTCAACCGCTTTCCATGAAGGGCTTTTAGTTGAAAGTAATTTATTTTGAGTCGCCCATCGGTGAATATGTGTATCCATTGGAATAAAAGCTAGATGGGGTCCCACACCTTGCTTAACTAAGTTTGGGTTTTGACTCCAAAGTCCTGGATCAATCTCATCTTTTCGCAACATCCAGCGCAGCCACATGACCATACGCTTACAAGTACTGCCCTCTGCTGGGGAACAAGCAAACCAACTAAAAAGATCACGCTCGTTCTTATCGACATATGCTCTTAGCGTATTAATAAAAGATTGAAATTTTTCAGTGGGATCTTCTGTTGTGTTTGAAACATAAATTTCACCAAGGCTTCTATTCTCATTTGCAATGCGATGAAGTGTTTTAAAAAGAACTAAAATATCTTCTTCATCATTAAAGCGATGAACCCAACCCTTTAAAACTTTTTGAAAATCTTTTTTTAAAGTTCTCCATGAGTTATCCACAAGTAAAGAGTGTAACCCCTCACCCCCCTGTGAAAGTGAAAGTTCTTCAAGCCTTATCCACAGTGCACTTAGGCTCTTGCGAATTTGTTCAACTCTTCCGTAAGACAAAGAGGCTGAAACATATGAAACAAACTCAAAGTCCTTTTCAGACAATCGAGTACTTACCAGTCCCAAGGGATCTTCTCCCAAAAGTTCTGCATGATGGTATTTCTTATATAGCAAGTTCAACTCATTTTTGAGTTGTTCCCGTTGATTAACCTTTGTTTTTGTAAGAGTGCTTATTTTTGTTCCATCCATTGAGGCTTAATTTGCTCCCAATCAACAAGCCCGCTAAGTAAATTTTTTATGTGGCCCTTATAAGTTTCAAGTTCTGGTTTAATATTCACTCGCAGTACTTTTGTGCCGTCAGACTCCAACCAAGCATCATTTTTAGCCATTTCAATAAAAGCTTTAATTGAATGCGTGTTTACACTTTCTCTGCGTCTAATTTCACCTTCAATTAATTTTTCGTGCCCAAATTTCAATAGACGGTTTGCCCATTCTTTTTCATCAAGTTTTAAGTCTGCACTTTGAGAAAGACAGCTTAAGCACCAGTAAATATTTTCTAATACATCCTCAAGCAAGTAAGCATAGAATTCAATGGCCATATCCTGTGGAATTTTACGAAGTGATTCTAAATACTCTTCGCGACCCGGGAAGAAAAATTCAAAACGAAGTAAATTTCTAAGCTCTAATGCGCGCTCTTCGTTGCGATGACTCATTCCCCAAATAGCTGGAAGCAAAAAAGCATGGAGGGCTGCGTTGCGATAGTACATAGCTGTGATGCGCTCATCTTCTGCAATTCTTACACCTAATCCACCATCTTGAAGTTTGTATTCTTTAACAATGCCTTCGCGCACAAGTCTTGAGAGTGCTCGCATACAAGCAGAGAGAAAATTCATTTCTAATTCAGGCTCTTTAGTAAACCCTAAGCGAGGAATATCTTTTTCTAACATTAGCAAACAACGCTCTAATTCAAGTTGAGACATCGCTGCCCCTGGACGTGCAATCAACACTGTAGAAACCAGCCCCGCAGGAGTTACAGGTGTTTGTAAATTAATATTGTGGCAAACATCAAAAGCTACTCGAGGGACCATGTAGCGAGATAAATCTTCTATATCCCCTTCTGGTTTATGCTTTGCCAAAGCTTCTTCTAAGGGCTGTGGGGTTCCAAAGCGAAGATGTACTCTGCCATAACGATTGAGCAAAACCTTGAGTGATCCCTGGATAGCGTTCAATGCATTTTCCTGAACCTTCGATCCACCCTCGAGTTCTCGTTTATGCATTTTATCTTCCGTTACGCGATCATAAGTAATAGAAACTGGAACTAAGAAAATTTTCTCTGTTACCTTGTTTTGCAAATAAGCATCAATAATGACTTTTAGAATTCCATATTTTGGTGGAGTCATTTTGCCAATTCGGGATCTCATACCCTCAATAAAAAATTCAACGTTGATGCGGTTGTTTATAAGCGTAGTCACATAACGACGAAGCATTTCAGAGTACAATTTATCTCCCCTGAAACTTCTTCGAATAAAAAAAGCACCCCCGGCTTTGAATGCATGTCCTATGGGCCAAAAGTTTAAATTAATCCCTGCCGCTACATGCGGAGTCACCATCTGTTCGCGGAACAAAAAGTACGAAAGGACCAAGAAATCTAAATAACTGCGATGATTAGGAATAAAAATTAAAACACCATCTTTAGAAGTATCTCTAATTTTTTTAAACTGCTCTTTATCAAAAGTAAAACCTTGATAAATGGTATGGAAAACCTTTTCCAAAAGCCAGCCCATCACTTCGGTAATAGTGTAAGAATAGTCTGCAGCGATTTCTTTAAGATTGCTCTCAGCGCGCTTAAGTATTTTTCCTTCTGAAACATCTTGTTCAATAGCGTGTTGCTGCACAGAAGTTAAAAAATCAGGACTGCGAAGAATTTGCTCCCATATTCCACGCGAGGGTTTGTAAACGGGCCCTAGTACAACTTTCTTTTCTTTTTGAATTGCACGAATAGCTTCGCGACGAATTCCCGGCAAATTAGATTCTGAAGTGATTGGGATCACCGAGGCAACTCGAACAATGCTGCGAGAATAACCTCGCAACATCATAAAAAATTTTCTCAATCCTAGTGGCTTAATGGGATCGCCCAACAAAAGGTGCCAGGGAACTAAAAGTGGCGTGCGAATTGTTCGTAAAAGTTTAGAACTTAAATTCTCGTCTTTTACTTCTATCTTTCGGCCCACCCTGCGCCAAATAAAAACCAACGGAACGACGACCAGGTCTTTTTCTGTTTGCATGAGATACTCAAACAACTTTTCAGTTGGAGAGATTCGTCCTGTGCGAAAACCAAAGGGTAGCTTAATAACAAGAGGATGTTTTTCTTGAAGTTCTCTTTTGGCGAGATGCGCCAAGGAACTTCTCATTCGAGAGAGACCAAACCATGAGAAAAACCGTCGAACAGTTTCACCCAGGGGATTTACCCAAATGCCCTGGTAGCCCAATGCACGGCGAACTTCGAAGTGATCTCCCCAACGTTTTTTAAAAAAATAACGCAAAGCCAAGAGCTCTAGGAGCCCAGCATCAAAAATCAAAAATATAAATTTCTTGCCGGCATGCTGTTTTTTAATCTCAGCAACTTCATCTAAAAAGGCCTCGCTCGACTCAAAGCTCCTATAGAGCTTACTGGCGATTAGCTCGGGTATATGGGCAAACACTTTGTAGGACTTTAGTGCCCTCCTTTCGGCCTAGCAAGGGAGCACAAGCGTCGACAAAAGAGCCCCGAGGGGATTAAACCTATTCCCATGAAAAGTCTAAAGAAAGTCCCCCTACTTTTGACCCTTATTTTGAGCATGAGTGCTGCGCCACTAGCGCAAGCATACGAATTTACCCTTGGTGGCCAAGTGGGCGCCTTAGGCCTAACTGAAGGAAACAACGATACTGGCCTTGGCTACGGCGCTTTTGTGCAAGTAACAGCTCTTGAAGTATTAGCTCTTCAACTTGATTATCTTGGATCGGAAATAAATGATGCAAACGTATCTGGTCTTGCACCTAATTTAGTTTGGAATGCCGTTAAGTATGACGAACTTCGTTTTGGATTAATCGCAGGACCTGGTTTTTATAAATTAGGCGATGATCCCTGGCGCTTTGGTTTATCCGGTGGTGCCTTTGGTGAAGTGTCTTTTATTCCTAATTTGCCAATTGGATTACAAACTCGCTACCACAGCGTTTTTGGTGGAAAAAATAACGACTTATGGTCTGTGTTCATGACTGTTGGTTTTCGTTTCGATGTTAAAGGTGGAGATGACTGGTAATGAAAGAAATTAAAGCAAACATGACAGGCACCGTTATTTCCTTACTCGTAAAAGTTGGAGATTCAGTAAGTGCAGGACAAGATGTACTTTCGATTGAGAGTATGAAAATGGAAATGGCCATCACATCTGACTTCGCGGGAACTGTAAAAGAAATCAAAGTGAATGCAGAAGATTTTATTCAAGAAGGACAAGTTCTTATCACACTTGAATAATGAGAATTTTAGAGGTTGGTCCCAGAGATGGGCTTCAAAATGAGGGGAAGATTTTAAATCTTGAGCAGCGAGAAAAACTCGTGTGTGCCCTCTTAGCTGCAGGAATGAGCGACGTTGAAGTAGGCTCCTTTGTTAAAAAGGAAGCCATCCCACAATTGGCAGGGACGCGCGAACTTCTTGAAAAAATCATCCCCCTTAAAAAGAAAAAATGGCCTAAAGCAAAACTCTGGGCCTTTGTTCCCAATGTTGTGGGTCTTGAACATGCCATCGCCTCGGGTGTTGATGGGTATTCTTTTTTTTCTACAACTAGCGAAACCTTTGCTCATAAAAATGTAAATCGTTCTCACAAAGAATTGAAAGCCAACATTCAGGAGATGTGCAGGCACTTGCCCGCTAAGGCGCGAACTCGTGCTTACTTATCAACTCTTGTTTATTGTCCTTTTGAAGGGGATATCCCCACAAAAAAAGTTTTTCACTGGATCGATTTTCTTTTAGAAAATGGAATTCAAGATATTTCTCTGAGCGACACAACAGGCCACGCTCATCCCTACAACCTAAAAAAGATTTTTGAAATTATTCAAAAAAATTATTCACTAAAAAACTTCTCCCTTCATTATCACGACACACGGGGAACGGCTCTTTTAAACACCTATTACGCTATGGAATATGGATTTACTCAGTTTGATTCTAGCTTGGGCGGTGCAGGCGGTTGCCCTTACGCCCCGAAAGCCACAGGTAACTTGGCAACTGAAGATCTTTTGTTCTTACTTCAAGCTAAAGGAAAACTAAAATCCATTTCCTTGTCTCAAGTTGCTGACGCGTCTTTTGAATTGGAAAAGGCTTTAGATAAAAAATTACCTTCTAAATATTTACAAACCTTAAGGAAAACATGAGCCTAATAATTCTTGAACGAGAGCGACTCATCACCTCTATAAAACTAAACCGCGCGGACAAGATGAACGCACTTAGCTGGGACTTGATTGATGAGCTCACGCAAACACTTAAGGACCTCACCAAAGAAGCAACTGAAGACAAAATTCGTTGTCTCATGATTGGCTCTTCGAATCCTAAAGCTTTTTGTGCAGGAGCTGATTTAAAAGAACGTCTCTCCATGACTGAAGAAAAAGTTGTGCAAACACTTGATAAGCTCAAACTGCTCATGGATGTCTTGGATGATTTTCCTATGCCCACGATAGCAGTTCTAGAAGGACTTGCTTTTGGGGGTGGTCTTGAATTAGCTCTAGCATGCGATCTTCGTGTTGCACATCCTGCGGCCTCCATGGGACTCACAGAAGTAAACCTAGCAATTATTCCCGGTGCAGGTGGAACGCAACGTCTTCCTAGAATAATCGGGGAAGCCAATGCAAAAAGAATGATTTTTTTAGCAGAAAAACTTACGGGGGATGACGCTCATAAAGAAGGACTAGTACACGTAACAAGTGTAGAGCCATGGAAGCGTGCACATGCGTGGGCTGAAGAACTCACCCACAAAGGTCCTATGGCTTTAAGAATGGCAAAAGAAGCCATTTCGAGTGGTCGTTCACTTTCTATAAATGAAGCCGTTGATCTAGAACGCGGTTGTTACATGAGACTTCTCAGTAGCCAAGACCGAATTGAAGGGCTTAAAGCTTTTGTAGAAAAACGTCCCGCTAAATACTTAGGAAAATAGATAATTTTAAAAATTAAGCCTATTTAGGTACTCCCACCTAAAAGACAGTATTATTTTCACGGCGGGTGTAATTCTTCCGTGCGTAAAAACTTATTTTTTCATGTCTCTTTAGGCATCTTATTCTTTGTTTGTATGTACCCAGCCTCGTCGGGCTGTAGAAAATTTCTTTCTATTCATTCTGAATATATTGCCCTCATAGATATTGCTGCAGATAACAAAACACGTCGAGAAAACTTAATGCGACCTCATGGTCCGCATAAGCCAGACGAGATTAAAGCCTATTTAATGCACGCAATTAAATACGAAGAAGAAAAGGCAAAAATTTACATCGCCATGCTCGAAAAAATACTCCGTCGAGATGACCCCAAGGCTTTCACTAAAACCGCAACTGAAATTAAACGTAGGCTCCTTAGAAGCCTAACAGCTTATGAAAACTTTTCAGTGACTCTTACAGAATTTAAAGAGTTCGTACCTAAGCCCATTGAGGCTCCCATGAGTGACCTTGTGGCGCAGTTTGTTGAAAACTAAGAACTCATGCTTTCGACTTAAGACTTGCCACCCTCTCCCGAGAGCTTTACACCTGAAGCATGTCTTTAGAAGAAAATTGGCAGCAAGATCGCAATAAAATCCTTTCGGGTGGCGAACCCAAATATCACGAAAAAAATAAAGCTACTGGAAAGTTTTTTGCACGCGAGAGAATCGCAAAACTCATAGACAAAGATTCATGGATTGAAGAGGGCCTATTTGCTAACTGCGAAGCGGGCGATTTACCCGCCGATGGCGTAGTAACAGGTTTTGCAAAAGTAGGTGGCGTTTCTGTAGGTATTGTTGCCAACGATTCAACGGTAAAAGCAGGATCATGGGGAGTGCACACAGTTGAAAAAATGATTCGCCTTCAAGAACAAGCTGGCAAATTGGGCATACCCATTTACTATCTTATCGACTCGGCTGGTGCTCGTATCACAGACCAAGTGTTAATGTTTCCTGGACGCAGAGGCGCTGGAAAAATTTTCAACATGCAATGCCGCCTCTCTGGGCATGTCCCACAAATTTGCGTGTTGTTTGGACCTAGTGCCGCCGGTGGCGCTTATGTTCCTGCATTTTGTGATGTTGTCATCATGGTAGAAGGCAATGCTTCAATGTACCTAGGCAGCCCACGCATGGCAGAATCCGTAATAGGTGAAAAAGTTACTCTTGAAGAAATGGGCGGGGCTCGTATGCATTGCTCAACAAGTGGAGTAGGAGATGTACTTGCTGCAAATGAAGACGAAGCTCTTGAACTTGCAAAAAAATATCTCAGTTACTTTCCAAAAAACTTTAATTCAGAACTTCCTGTAAAAGCATCTGCAGCTCCAGCTAAAGCTCTTGAACTTGAAAAAATTCTTCCTCCCAATCCCGCACAAGCTTATGACATGTACACCATCATTGATTCACTCGTGGATGCTGGATCTTTTTTTGAAATGAAAAAACTTTTTGCAAAAGAACTCATAACTGGTTTTGCACGCATTGATGGAAAAGTTGTAGGGATCGTGGCTAACCAACCCAAAGCTAAAGGTGGCGTAATTTTTGTAGATTCTGCAGACAAAGCTGCTCGCTTTATTTTCTTGTGTGATGCTTTTTCAATTCCACTTTTATTTTTAGCGGACGTTCCTGGCTTTATGATTGGATCACAAGTTGAAAAGGCTGGAATTATTCGTCACGGAGCTAAAATGGTTTATGCCATGAGCGAAGCTACTGTTCCTAAAATTTGTGTTGTTGTAAGGAAAGCATTTGGAGCAGGATTATATGCAATGTGTGGCCCAGGTTTTGATCCGGACTGCACACTTGCACTTGCTAGCGGACAAATTGCAGTGATGGGTGCAGACCCTGCAGTTAACGCTGTTTACTTTAATAAGATCCAAGAACTTCAAGGCGAAGAGCGCAAAAAGTTTATTGAAGAGAAAAAAGCTGAATATGAAAGAGACATTAACCTTAAGAAACTCGCAAGCGAGTTGGTTATAGATGACGTTGTTGATTCAAAAGAATTGCGCAGCGTTCTTACGAAACGTTTTGATTTCTATTCTTCAAAAAACCTGAAATACTATCCACGTAAACATGGAGTTATTCCGGTTTAAAAGGAGTCTTATGAAAAAACAAGTTTCAGTTCTTGCAACTCTCTTGGCAATTTCTTGCGCACACTCAGACAGAGAAACCGCATCTAGCTCTGGCGACAGTGCTAGCGCAAGTGCAAGCTCTAGTTCCGAAGCCGCTAAACCTATCCAAGCAAAAGGCTATGGAGATTTTTTATATATGCCTCCCGGCTCTATCGCCATTCGCAACTTTGTAGATAAAGACGGTGACGGCGTAGATGACCGCTACCAAATGGGACCAGGACAAAAAGGTCTTCCTATGGGGCACCTTTACAAAAAATAACTTTGTATTTTTTGGTGGGGAGGACCCCATTCTATCGTCATCTTGACCTAAGAATGGGGTCCTCCCCACCGTTACGTTTTGTTCCTTGATTAAAAGTTTTCACATGCTAAATCAAAATTATGAAAAGATACTCTTGCTCACTTCTTAAAGTTTTTTTTCTTGTAAGCACACTTAGCATTTTTGTTTCATGTAGTGGAAGCGGTGGCGGAAGTGCTCCAAACTTACTCATTATAGATTTTTCTGAGGTGAACGAAGACGAGCAATTACTTCAAGAAGCGCAGGCTAATATTGGGCTTCAAGAAAATAGTGCTTCTTTTTATGAAAGCAACAAGGGTCGTTGGAATGTAACTGACCAAGAGATGGCAAGTGCTGGAGCAAGTGGAAGTTTTACTTTCAACAGCAAAACTGAACTCAGAGTAGACATGATGGGTGTTATAGAAGGCTTTGGAAAAGCTCTTATTGTAATTCAAGCACCTTACTTGATAGAAAAAGTTCCTGTAGCTGGAAATGGCTTTGGTGACTTTAAACTTTATCTCAAAACTGTTACGTGCGAAGATTTTCTAGATAAAGTTGGCGATCGCCTTATTTGTGGAACGGCTAAAATTCAAAGACTTGAAATTCTACATCAAAGCAATAACTACATACAAATGGTTGATACTTCAGATGGCGATGAGCTCATCTTAAAAAGATAATTATTATAAGCATCTAGCCTTTAAACGGTCTTATCAATTTTTGGCACAAGAGTTGCTGCTAATTGGACCAAATGAACTCAAATAATAAAATTAGTAGTTTAAACATGTTTAAATTTAAGGCAGCTCGGTCATTTTTGAGCCCTGTCCTCGCTATTATGTGCCTATTCAGTATAAATAACCTAAGGGCTGGTGAAACAAGCGCCCCCCTCTCCGTTTCGGGTGTGAGAATCCTAGAATTCATGTCGTGGTTTCTTCAGGATGTAAGGGGCACTGAGATGAAAAAAGACCTTATTAAACTAGCCATTTTATTGGAGGGAGAATCAGCTAAGCAATTTTTTAATCGTCCTGAGAACTTAATCAAACAGGGCCCACAAAATAGAGAACAGAATATTCAAATTCGAGCAGATTACATTTTTAAAATTCTCAACAATCAATCAAAAGAATTACGTCTTTCGCGCGACACAATTGCATCTATGTTAATGAATCCTGAAAAAATAGAAATTCCCAAGCTAAGTGATTACGCCGGTGGAGAGCAAAACGCCCAAGAGATAGAGAAAGGGAAAGTTTCAGCTATTCGTTTGGATAATATAACTTTTGGAATAGTAAGCAAACGTGTTAATGGAGGCACCGAATTTAAAAACAAATGGGATATAGTTTCGGATAGCGTAAGCACGTGGGAAGTTAAATTTCCTTTTGAAGACAAGCCTCTAGTTCTATTGATCAATCCTAGAAATTAAAATTTGCTATGAACAAAAGGACAACACAGCATGCCTGCTTTAAGTAATTTATTCTCTGCTCTGCTTCTGGTGTTTTTAACTGTGAACTGCGCGCATATGGGTTCTAAAAAAGAAATAAACACTCAAAGTAAACGCTTCAACGAATTTGAAAAAGCTTTTTATCGTCTTGCCGAAGTAGAGTTGAGTCGTAACAAAGAAGCAAGCAAACCTGAAGTTAAAATCATACAAATTCTAGAAGGCAAAAACGAACTCAAAATCAAATACAGCCTTAAATACAATGAAAGTTTTTCTGATGGTGAGTTTATTGAGCGCCATACAATAGGAACAGCGCTCTTAAAGAAAAACCTTTCTTCTAGCGAAGAAGAATGGGTTTTAGATGGTATTGAAGGCGCAAATCAATCCATGATTTTCAAACGCGGATCTAAACTCGGCTCTTAGTTCTATAAAAATTAATTTTTTACAAAGCGCTTTTGATCGCTTTGCCTTCAGGAGTATCTAGACTAGCGCTCTTTTTAAGTTCTTCCATTTTCGTGAGAACTTCTTTATCTTCTAATTTTAGGGCTGCTACTTTTGCTGCTTTTAGTAACTGTTCCATATCTTTAGCCGTGCGAAATCCGAAATCTCGAAGATTTTTAAGATCAAAAATTTCTTTTAAAGTATCGCGTCCTTCTATTTTACCCATACTTGCAAGAGCCACGGCTGTATTCCAGCGCACTTCTTTGTCGTTATCTTTTAAGAGTTTCAGGACAGTGGGCATTGCCTCGGGGTCATGTTGCACCAAAAAAGAAGTTGCGATTTTTTTCTGAGCATTATCGTCACGAGTTAACCAACTTCGAATTTCTTTTTTATCTTCTTCAGTAATGATGTCGGGATTCACGGAGAGAGTTTCTAAATAACCCCAAGCACTGTAAAAACGTAAATCTGCATCTTCATCCGTTAAACCTGTCTTTAATAATGGAAGGGCCTCTTTATCTCCCAAACGACCCGTCGTGAGGATAAGATATTTTCTTAATCGCAAATCTTCTTTGTATTGTTTTACAAGACCTTGAAGAGCCGCAAGAATTTCTTTCTTTTCATCCGTTGGCAAATTTCTGTACGTGCCTTCTTTTGATTTTTTAAGAAGTTCTTCGGCAAGCGCATAAGCGGCTTTCCAGCGATCGCCATCTGAACGACCTTTTTCAATGGCGCGCGCCTTCTCTACTAATGAGCTCTCAGGTTTTTTATCACCTAAGCCCGTCATTAATTGATAAGTAGCCCACCCTAAAAAACCAAAGGCCGGTAAAAGAAAGAACCAAAGCATATGTGAAGCTGCAGGTGACTTAGGTTTTTCGCTATTTTTTAGGTCGCTCATGTGGGTGCGATCATAAACTTTGTTAATTGTTCAAAACAAGTTAATTTCGGCAAGGATTTTTACATGACCAAAAACATGACGATTAAACAAAATCCAACACTTAGACCTGAAATTAACATATCTGTTTGCCTTTTTGACGCTTTTCACGCGACTTAACACAGAAATAACATGAAAAAATCCTTAAAAATCCGAATCTTATACTTATATGCCGCGGCCCCAACTTTGCATTACTTATGGTGTGGAACGTATATTGGGTCGTGCATTTTTAATGCTGCTTATTTTGGTGTCCAGTTCAGAACTGGCCCTCGCTCAAAGCGGTAAATTTATCGTTAGATTTAAAGCCCAAAACGGAGTTCATCCTTTTCTCCGTCCTTTTATTAAACAAAATTCTCTAAAAAATCTTACAGAAAAAGTGAACGAAAACAGCGACGTTAAAGCAACGGCTTTAACTCATGTAAACGTTATGCTTGCTGAGGGGACTAAAGAACAAGTTGAAGCTGCCATCGCAGGCGACAACTCTGTTGCATATATAGAAGAAGATCACCCCATAAAACTTGCTCAAACAGATAACTTTGCAGCTAAGCCTGCAAACTCTCCTTACTTAAATACTCTTGGATTAAACGCAGCGAACCCTGCTCACGATGTTGAAGCAGATGGTACTCCACTTTTAGTTGCAGTTATCGACACAGGGATCGACTTAGATCACCCCTACCTTGTTCCAATGCTTTCTAAAAACGACAACGAAATCCCTAACGACAATATAGATAACGACGGAAACGGATTTGTTGACGACTACTACGGTGCAAGTGTTGCTCAAGGTCTTTTAAACGGAAACGTGGGAGATGTTTTCGATCACGGCACTCATGTTGCTGGTCTTGTAAAAGTTGTTCGCGACCAAGCCATTGCCCTTGGTTACAACGAAGCAAAAAATATTCAACTTCTTCCAATTCGTTTCTTTTATAACTGTGGTGGCTCTCTTTGTGGAACCACTTCAGGTGCAATCACTGCTCTTAACTACGCAATGTCTCGCGGTGCTAAAGTTGTTAACATGAGCTGGGGTTCAGAAGGAGCTAGCTCATATTCACAAGCCCTCTTTGAAACTCTTGTTGATCTTTATAACAATGATATCTCTTTAATTGCTGCTGCAGGAAACGAAGCAAGCGATGTAGACACAACTCCCTTTTTCCCTGCTTCTCTTAACTCTGCAATTCCCGGTCTGATTTCTGTTAACTCTATAACAAGCTATCACCACACAAACGGAAGCCTTGGAGATATCGACCTTTCTTACTTTTCTAATTACGGAAAACAAGGTGTTGACGTAGCAGCTATCGGATCTACTTACTTTTTATCAACAGGTATGTTGAGCGCAAATGCTTACCTTGGTCGCAATGACTTAAACCCTAACGTTTATCCTACAACTACTAAATTCACACGTAAGAGTGGAACCTCTATGGCCGCTCCCATCGTTGCGGGTGTAGCTGCAGTCGTAAGAGCGATTCAACCTTCTCTCAATTCTTACGACGTAAAACAAATCATTGTACAAAATGCAGTTGTTCCAATGGATGGCGGAGTTAAAATTCTTGCGAACGCGAACCGCGCAGAAGGCTATGTTCATGCCGTGAATACTTTTGAAGTAGCTGATGGAGCAAGTAGTTCTGGTTTAAAGCCTAATGCAAGCAACCCTAGCTACTCTAGCTTTGACAGCAATAGCGAAGGTGCTTCTGCTGGTTGCGGATCCGTATCTAACCCTGGTCCCGGTGCTGGAAATCCATTTGGAGGCAACTCCATGGGTCTACTAACAGCGATCTTTTTCTTGGTGCAATTCGCAAGAAAAGTGCGTTATAAAATGCACCAGTGTTAGAGATATTACGCGAAATTATTGCCAACCCCTTTGAGTCTCTAACCACAATACTCAACACACCTGCGTTCGCTTTATGGGGTCCTTTTGCGGGCCTACTGCTTTGCGGGATGGGGTTACCCGTCCCCGAAGATATTATATTGATTGTTGCTGGTTTTTTAGCCGGACAAAACGGTTGGCCTATTTTGCCCCCTATTCTTGTAACGTATGCGGGTATATTGATTGGCGACTCCTTTATTTTCTTAGTTGGAAGAAGCGTTGGCCACAAAATTTTGCGCTCCAAGCTTGCACAAAAAATACTTTCTCCTGAGCGCTTAGAAAAATCTCGTGAAGCTTTTCATAAATACGGAATATGGGTTTGTTTCTTTGGTCGCTTTCTTCCCGGAGTAAGAACAGCCATATTTTTTACCGGCGGTACTTTAAAATATCCTTTTTATAAATTCTTTTTAATGGATGGCCTCGCAGCTTTAGTCTCTGCGCCTCTTTTTGTTTGGCTTGGATATTGGGCAGGTGAAACCCTGAGCGAAAACATGCCGCTACTTGAACAGTATATAAAAACTTTCAAAGCTTATTTTGCAGGCGGAATATTTGTCATCTTTATCATTGTTGCTCTCGTTCTTTACTTCCGTTCAAAAAAGAAAAAAGTAGTTCCTTTATGAATCTTATAAAAAAATCTATTTATATTTTTTTATTTTGCATTAGCTCCGCAATCTCTGCAGAACTAAAAGTCCTCAGTTATTCCTCTCTTTTAGATAAAGGCGGCTTAGGCGAAGAAATTCAAAAAGTAGCTTCTACTCAAAACCTAAAGGTATCTTTTTTAAGCAGTAAAGATTTTGCAGGAATTTTAGGAACCCTTAGAAAACTTAAGCGTGAAAACAAACTCAATACTTTAGATGTTGTATTGGGGTTAAACGAAGCCCATTACAAAATGGCTCTCGCAGAAAATCTTGTACAGGAGGGAGCGGTTTACGAAGAGGCAACTTTCAGTTTGCTGATCAACAAAGAACTTCTTCCTGAAAAAGAGTGGCCCAAAAGTTGGGAAGAAGTAAAACAAAAGCTTTCTAAAAAAATAATTGTGCAAGATCCTCGTACAAGCGAAGTCGGCCTTACATGGATGCTCAATGCTAATCTTTCCATGAAAGAAGCCAAGACTCTCCCAATCAAAATTTTTCCCAAATGGTCTAGCTCCTTCGAAGCATTTGAAGCAAAGCTTGCGCCAGCTCTTTGGACTTACTCAACCAGCGCCGCTTACTATGCGTGTGCCAATGATCCTAAAGCAAAAAACTTTGCGAACCTACCACTCCCGAATTACCCCAAAGACAAGAACTACGTCGCTTATGTTCAGAAAAGTGCTCCAATCACTCAAGAGCAATCATCATTCAAAAACTTAATTCTTTCAGAAAAAATTCAAAATTCTATTTGGCAAAAAAACTGGATGTTTCCTGCGCTTTACCCCTCTGTCATAAAAAACAAACCCGCATGTTATTCCAGCGTTTGGTTTCCCAAGGATGCAAAGGATGTTGAGGCTCTCAATGCAAAGGAGCTTCTTAAACGACTTGATCAATGGAGCCTTTAAATCATAAGCTTCAACTTTTTTTTGATTATCTTTTAACTGCTCTTTATTCGGCCCTCGTAATCATCCCCTTAAGTTTTACATTATTAAGTTACGCCACTGACTTTGACCTAAGCCTACTGAGTCCTTTATTTTTTTGGATACTTTTTAAAGCTACTATTTTTGCACTCACTCAGGCCGGGGTAAGCGTCTTGCTGATTGCGCTTTTTAGTTATTTTACGGTGGCTTTTTTTTATCAAAAGAAAAACTCTGCTTTTTCTAAACGCATCTTAGAATCATCGGGGCTTTTAAGTTTTTCACTGAGTCCAACCTTAGTGGCACTGTCTTTAATTTTTAGTTTCTCTGCTATCACTCGAACAATCCCATCTGGATTTTGGGCTATTGTTTTATGCCATTTTCTAATGAACGCCGCTTATTTTTGCTCTCAGTTTTATAAAAAAGCAGAACGCTTTTATGCTCGCGAAGGATATAGTTTAAGCCTTTATTTAACCAGCCTTGGAGCTACAACTACTCAAAAACGAAAATTCCTTTTGCGTCCTTTGTTTATTGAGGACTTTAAGAGCTGGTTTCCTCAGGTTTTTCTTTGGTGCTTTATGAGCTTTGCACCCGTCCTCCTCCTAGCAGCAAACACAGGACAAAACACTCCCGAACTTTTACTTTATTATTCCTTACTCAACGATCCTAGCGGTTCACGAATGCTTATAATATTTTTACTTACCGCTACGCTTTCATTTTTTCTTACTCGTTATGCGTATCGATTTCCACGAAACAAAATTTTTGAAGGATTTGTTTCACCCCAAAATCCCTTACAAAATAAAACACAAAGCTATTTGCTCATTGGGCTTTCTCTTGTCTTACTTTTTCCTTTCTTATTTACTTTCTTAAGCCCACTGAGAACAGCCCCTCATTTAAGTTCTGAACTTTTTGAAAGTATTATCCCCACCCTTATTATCTTTGTGTGCAGTTTTATTTTTTCACTTTTCTTTGGAATCTGTTCAACTCTTTGTTCTAAAGAAATAAAGCTCATTAGCTTTTGTAATTTTATTTCTGGACCCATGTTACTTTTGGGTTTTTTTAATTTTGAAGTTTCTGATCCCTCAATGGCTTACCCTATTATTGCACTCGGCGCCCTACTTGCTTTACTTCCTTGGGCACATCGCCGGGTGCGTTCTTTTGTAGAGGCCCTCCCACCTGATCACAAAGCTCTCGCTCTAAGCTTGGGGATGAGAAATTTTTCTTATTTTAAAAACTACTTATGGCCCGAAATTGGTCCCGCTCTTTGGAGACTTTCTTTGCTGTTTTCTTTGTGGTCATTGGGGGAGTACACCTTTTCTAAGGCGCTTTTAAATAGAAACTCAACTCTTGCTCTTTTCATTGAAGAAAAACTTCGTCGTTATCAATTTGATGAAGCTTCATTGGCCTTGTCTTTAAGTCTTGGAGTAAGTGTCATTGTTGTGACGGCTTTTTTGTGGAAGGGTAGAAAAAATGCTGCACTTTGATTTTGAATTCGAAGTTCCTGCTAAAGGAGTTTACCAAGCAAGAGGTGAATTCAAGGAAGGACTTCGTCTTGCTATTCTTGGTCCTTCAGGTTGTGGCAAAAGCACATTTTTAAAAAGCCTCTGCGGTCTTATTCCTAAAAAATCGGGCTCTATCACTTGGCAAAAAAAAGATTTGAATACGGCGCTCTTAAGCACGGGTTTGCTAGGATTTTCTTTTCAGAACTCACCTCTCTTTAATCACCTCACTGTTTTTGAAAATCTAGCTCTACCTTTTAAAACTCTAGAGGCCTTTAAAAACTTTTCTGAATCCTTGCACATTGAAAAAGTTCAAAGCTTTTTAAAAAAAGCTCAACTTGAAAACTTAAGTTCTCGTTATCCACACGACCTGAGTGGTGGAGAGCGCAAACGCATCTCTTTACTTCGTTCAATGATTTATTCCCCCCCACTTTTAGTACTCGATGAACCTTTTTCGGATTTAGATACTGAAAACAGAAAAGTATTCAAAGATTGGGCTTCAAAACTCGTTGAAGATCATAAAGGAATTCTCATTTATGTTACACATTCTGAAGACGACCTCTCACTCTCTAACGCTCGAATGATGTGGCCTACAAGTGCTATTCTCGACTTTGGGACTTTGCCATGAGCACAAATACACGCGTTGTTTTTATCCACGGTTTTATGGGATCTGCACTTAATTGGGGGCGGATTCGAATGTTATTAGAAGAAAAGGGAGCCACTGCTTTTGCGGTTGATATGCTGGGACATGCTTTAAACCATCCCAAAAGACCCTTATCAGGAACTGCTCACGAAGCCCTTACTCTCAATTTAATTCAACAACTTGAAGAGATTAAACCCACTCATGTTGTTGCCCACTCTTTTGGACTCAGGCCTTCATTGTTGATGGGTCAGAAAAGGCCAGACCTTATACCGCACTTAATTGTTGAAGATGCCTCGCCCATGATTACCCCACAAGCACATAGCTTTTTGATGAGCGTTTTGAATGCTCCTGTGCCTTTTCGCACGCGCGAAGATGCAAAAACGTACTTTGATAACACTTATGGCGCACAAACTGCGCTTTCTCGATTCTTTTTGAGCAACATTAGGAGCCGCGAAGATAATTTGGCCGACTGGCGCTTCGACAAAGCTTTCTTAGAAGAACTTCTCAACGAAGCCCTTGCGCGTAATCTATGGAAAGAATGGGAGCAGTTCCCAAACCAAACAGACCTCATATATGGAGAGAACAGCGAAACCATGCCTCCCTCCATAATCGATGAAATGAAAGCTCACCGAAAAAACCTCTCCGTGCACCCCATCCAAAATGCAGGCCATTGGATTCACTCCGACCAACCCGCTGCTTTCGTGGAGACTATTGCTTCTATTGTTGGAGTTTAGTCCTTCGATTGATACAACGCTGGATGCTGGGCTTAAGTATTAATCTCGTTAAAGGGTGCTTAGCACCCTCTCTTGCGAGCTTTGCTCGCAATTCACTCCCTATCGAGATGAATACTTAACCCCACCACCCAGCTTCAGCTGATTCGAAAGTCCAAAAAACCAAACACAAATTATATGTAATCGCCTCCACTGCATTGCGATCATTTAATATCTCATTAGCAATCAAGCACCCCAGCCGACTTTGAAGTGACGAATAGATATAAGCGACAAAATTCTTGGGTCTTCTTTATTAGGTATGAGTTTGCTGGTGCTTGGGAGGGTAAATCTTCTTTGAAGATCAGCAGGGAGTGAATTCTTGCGAAGCAAGAAGAGAGGGTGCCGTGCACCCTTTAATGATCTTTGAAGAGTAATGCTTTCGAGCAGTTCGCACATGCGATCTTAACAGTTGCTTAGCTAGCAACGCTTATTCAATTTGAGTACTTTGACTATCCAGCTTTTGCCTTCTTGCGACTAAGCACAAAGATGACTCCAGACAAGAGCAAGAAGAAGGCTGCAACACCCAAGAGTATGTTGCGCAATTTGAGCTTGTTGCCACCCATATCTACTCGCTTAACCAAACCACCCATCTCGGCTTGAGCCGCAGGTGCATCTGTAGGAGCGGAAGGTGCAGCCGTTTCAACTGTGCCCATAGCTCCTGCTTGCGAATCTGCGGGAGCTTCCTGAGGAGCGGCAGTTTCAGCAGGTGCAAGGCTGGGATCTGTATTTGATACGACAGGCATATCCACATCATCCGTAGTCGTCGCTGTATTTAACTCGTCCATACTAGGTGCTGAAGAAGCAGCTGGCGCTGAAGGAGCTTGAGGGGCTGCTGCAACAGGTGTGTTAGTTACAGGCGCCTCAGCTTGTTCAGCTAGGTCAGCTTCGTCAGGACTAGAACCAGGGAGTCTAATACGTTGACCGACACTAATGTCGTTTGCGTTTCTAATTTCTGGGTTCAACGCTAAAAGTTTTTTATAATCAGTAGAACTTCCATAAACCGCTTGAGCGATCAAAGATAGTGACTCGCCGCGGCTGACGGTCCAGTGGCTCATCCCCGGAGTGTAGGTAGATTTCAAAGAACCTCTCCACACGGAAACATTCGTTCTCATACCCATTCCAGAGGAATTTATAATTTCTGCAGTTGGAGTACCAAGATCTTCATCACCACTTACAAATGTTTCAGTTCCATCATCCGAAAGAAATTCGCCGCTCGATCCTTCGCCAAGCATCATATCTTCTTCTGCTTGCACTTCACTGCTAACTTCATCGCCAGCATCAACGCCTTGCTTAGAAGAGCATGCACTGATTGAAAGCGCGAGTACAAGAGAAGTCACGATTCCCTTCGCATTCATTCTTGTGAAAAAGTTTTCCATCAAAGAAGTCCTCATCTCTTCACGCCTTTCGTCTTAACTACGGCGTAACTTTAGCCTAAGGGTAGAAAAAATTATTTTTACGTCAAAAAAAACAAAAACAAATTTTTGAATTTTTCAGAGTGAAAACGACAAAACTTCGTGCGACAAAAATCACGAATGCCAAATTTGTTTTCACTTATATAAGAGATGTTGTTTAAAGAAAGTACACCTTTAAGTCACTTGCACTCACTCACTTTCTACACTCACTAAAAGTTCTACAGTTTTGACTGCTCAAGACAATTCACGACTATTCATTCATTTTGCATATTGTTTATTTGCTTACTCAAAATTAAGCTTTGTATGAATGAAACTCGGAAGCGAAGTCTTTATAGAAAAGAAACTCCACAAAAAACTTGCTAAGAAGCGGGTAGGTCTTTTGGCACATCCAGCAAGCGTCAACAAAAGCCTCGATCATATCTCTGAGCTCTTAGCCGCATCCCTCAAAGACAAATTCACCTGCGCGTACGGCCCGCAACATGGAATGCGCGGAGATAAACAAGACAACATGATTGAAAGCGAGGACTACAAAGACCCTCAGCTTCAAATTCCAATTTATAGTCTTTACGGAAAACATCGCCGCCCCACAAAAGAAAGCCTCGAACATTTTGATGTACTTCTTGTGGACCTTCAAGATATTGGAACGCGTCTCTACACTTATGTCACAACTCTCTATTATATGATGGAAGCTTTGAGTGGCACTGGAAAAGAACTTTGGGTTTTAGATCGTCCAAATCCCGCAGGCCGTTCTATTGAAGGTCCTTTGCTTGAAGAAAATTTTATTTCCTTTGTGGGCTGTCACGCAGGGCTCATGCACAGACATGGACTCACACTGGGCGAACTCGGAAATTATTTCATGTCCGAGAAAAAATTTGATCTCGATTACAAAGTAATCAAAATGCAAGGTTATCAAATGAACAAAGCACCAGGGTGGGGCTGGCCATCCAGCGAAATGCCGTGGGTAAATCCAAGCCCCAACATTCCCACGCTTGCAGGGTGCCACACTTTTGCAGGAACTGTGTTGATAGAAGGAACAACTTTATCAGAGGGACGCGGTACTACACGCCCATTAGAAGTCATTGGTGCACCAGATATCGATGCGCTAGCAGTGCTTAAAGAAATGGAAAAACTTTCTAAAAAATGGGTAGGGGGCTGTCACTTGCGCCCTTGTTTTTTCGAACCCACTTTTCACAAACACGCACAAAAATTAAATTCAGGCTTTCACATTCATGTAGATCATAAAGGATATGACCCTTCTAAATTTTATGCCTTCAGGTTGGTTGTTTTAACACTCAAAGCTATTCGCAATCTTTATCCCAACTATAATCTTTGGAAAAAGCCTCCCTATGAATACGAAAATGAAAAAATGCCCATTGATTTAATTTGCGGCACGGCAAAAATTCGCGAATGGGTAGACGACAAAGCTGCCAAGGTGGGAGACCTTGAAAGCTTGTTAAAGCCTAACGAAAGCCTTTGGAAAAAAAGCAGCAAAAAATATCAGCTTTATGTATAACCAAGGCATGAACGATGTTCGTGTCCTCAAGTTTGGCGGCTCTTCAGTAGCAACAGCCGAACTCATACATAAAGTTGCGGCTATAGTTGAAGAACATTACAACGCCTGCAAAAAAGTAGTGGTTGTTGTAAGTGCGATGGGAAAAAGCACCGATCAACTACAAACACTTGCACACGAAGTAAGTCCGAACGCAAAAATTAAACACCGCAGAGAACTTGATATGATGATGAGTGTTGGCGAGCGCATTTCTATGTCGCTCTTATCCATGGCTATTCGCGATCGAGGAATTGAAGCTCTTTCTCTTACCGGATCACAGAGTGGAATTATCACCAGCGATACTCATGGTGAAGCAGAAATCTTAGAAATCAAAGGTGATCGAATTCTTAAAGCTCTATCAGAATCCAAAGTGGTTATAGTTGCGGGCTTTCAAGGAGTGAGCACTTCAAAAGAAATCACGACACTAGGGCGGGGTGGAAGCGATACAACAGCGCTAGCTCTCTCCGTATTTTTAAAATCTAGCTGTGCCCGAATTTATTCCGATGTAGATGCCTACTATTCAGCAGACCCTAAATTAGTGCCCGAAGCTAAACGTTACGATGAAATGCCTTGGGAATTGGGAACAATATCGTCTTATTACGGAGCTAAGGTCTTACACTACAAAGCAGCCCAAATTGCCGCCACGAATCAATTAGAGGTTCAATTGTTATCCACATTTAATCCACATGGAAAAGGTGGGCGTTTGAGGGGGGGCGTTAGGGATAATTTGGAATTATTTCAGATATTTACACTAAACCTTAAAAAGAGCCTACAAAAGTTAACCACAAAAAATTCGAGTGGGCTTGCTAACAAATACCTCTCAGAATTAGAGAGCGAATTATCACCTAAAGCTAAGGCTTTTCAACAGAACAAGCAGTCCGAAATATTTATCTATTTTGTAGAGAACTTTGCAGGACATCAAGAGGCTTTTGAAAAAAATTTTCAAGAATACTGGTCCATAAGCCTTGTCGGAACGGGTTTAGACACCAAAGAGGCTCTTTTAGATGAAGCAAGCGCGCTCTTAGCCTCTCACGGCCTCGGCGTAGAAGCCCACAAGTGGAATACTTTTGCTCTTTCTCTCATCATCAAGGCTGCCCCAGAGAAAGAAAAAGCCCTCTTACAAAGCTTCCACCAACATTTTATTAAATAGTTTAGGAATTTTACGAAGGAATTTTGGTCTTCATCGAAGAACAATCGACCGAGGTATACGCGCTATGGTATCCGAGGGAGCTTGTGATGAAGAAGAAGGCCAAAAGGCCAAGTAAAATGGCGCATCCAGCTGGGATCGAACCAACAACCTTCAGATTCGTAGTCTGATGCTCTATCCAATTGAGCTATGGATGCACTTAGAACAGGTCACACGAAGATATAGACGAAAAAATTAGCTCGTGCAGCAAAAATGTAAATTCTATTATAGCTTATACAAAATGGCCGACACCTTGGAGCAAGTATATGACTGGATGGCCCCTGTTTATTACTGGGTATTTGGACTTTCATTAGAAGGGGCACGCAAAAGAGCCCTCAAAATGGCCGATATTCGCAAAGAAGATCGAATTCTTGAAATTGGGGTAGGGACCGGACTTACTTTTAGGCACCTTCCTAAAGGAGCTGATTTTACCGGAATCGATATATCCGAGAAAATGCTTATTCAGGCTCGAAAACGTGCTGACGAACAAAAACGCGCTCTCAAATTGCTACAAATGGATGCAAGCAAACTCGACTTTCCTGACGAAAGCTTTGATCTGATCATTTCTGCTCATTTTTTGAGTGCAACTTCCACTCCCGTAGCGGCACTTGCTGAAATGAAGCGAGTCCTTAAAAAAGATGGTCGCATTTTGCTCGTAAACAACTTTCAACGCTCTGAAAGCATGCATTTCTTTGAACCCATTGCTAAAAAATTAGGCTTTAGCCTACGCCTTAATCTTAATGAACTTTGTGTAAAAACTGGGCTCAAAATTTTCACTCGTAAAAAAGTGAGCACACTTATGCCTATCGATGCCGTTACTCTTACTCGCTAAACTATTCGCTCACTTCTTTATTTGATTCCAGAAGCGGTGAATCCGTTGAATCTATTTGTAACTCGCGAGGTAACTTCTTCTGAGTGCGCACTCCAAGCTCTCTTAGACGTTCAGTTTGACGAACAAGATTTCCTTTACCGTCTGTCAACTTCTTAAGTGCTTCTTCATAATTACTTTGTGCCGAAGCAATTGATTTTCCAACACCCAATAAATCATCACAGAACGAAACAAACTTATCGTGCAAAAGTCCCCCTAAGCGGGCAATTTCAAGTGCGTTTTGGTTTTGAATTTCATTTTTCCAAATCGACTCAACTGTTTTTAATGTAGGTAACAAAGTACTGGGGCCAACAAGGACTACTCGTTTTTTCCATGCAGTTAAAAAGAGTGAAGTATCTATTTCATGTAAAGCAATAATAGCCGTATCTATAGGGAAAAAGAGAAAAACAAAGTCGGGTGACTGCAAGCCCGCTAAACCCTGATAATGCTTTTCGCTTAAGTCATTGATATGTTGTTTAACGGCCGCCGTAAAAGCTCTACCTGCAAGTTCTTTTTCGGTATCGCTTTGTTGAATCCATTTTTCAAAAGCACTCAAGCTTACTTTGCTATCAATAATCAAATGCCGGCCTTCGGGAAGGCGAATAATGACGTCTGGCTTGGCGTGAGTACCAGACTCAGTTTTCAAAGCCATGTCTCTTCCTTGAGAGGTGTATTCAATGCCTTCTCTCAAACCGGAAACTTCTAGCACTCGCTCAAGAACAATCTCACCCCAAATACCTTGAGTTTTAAAATCACCTCGCAAAGTTTTACTAAGCGACTCACTCGCAAAAGACATACGTTCAATTTCTTTTTTTAAATTAAAGCGCTCTCGGGCTTCTACTTGATAAACTTGCTCTACTTTAGTTTCGAATTCTTTTATTTTTTCTTTTAAGGGACGCACGATTTGCTCAAGACTTTTGTTCGAAGATTCCTGAAGCGAGTGTGAGCCTTTTTTTAAAAGTTCTTGAGCAAAATTTTCAAAAACTTCACTCTGAAGTTTTTCTTTAAGTAACTGCTCTCTCTGCGTGTTCACAACTTCTTGCTGAAGAAGCGCGATAGAATTTTCTTTTTCAAGCTTTAGAATTTCAATCTGCTTTGATGTTGAAATTTTGCTCAAAAAATAGGCAAAAACGGCCCCTAAAACGACGCCAACCAGGAGAGAAATAAGAATCGCACTCATCGGATATATTCAAGACCGCTTGAGTGAAAATAACAATTGTTAAGTTTAAGTTAAGGCGTTCTAACCGAGTTTTCTTCTTCAAATCCCTCATGAAAAAGCCGATAGGTAGACATGACCGCTCGTGCCAAGAGTCATCCGTGGGGTGCTTTTTTAAATCGGGACGACCGCATGCTTTTGAAGGAACTTTCTGCAGCAGGCTGGTCTTCTCATAAAGTGATTGAACGCGTACCCGGCATTGTATTTGCCGCTTTACGATCCCTTCATTTTTCTCGTTCCAACAGATGGGGTGTCGCTGTTTCTGTAGATAAAATGCGCCCTTTAGCTATGAATTTTTTAGAATGGATGCGCACCCGTGGAGAATGGGAACGCATTCACCAAAAATGGAGCAAAAAAAGCAAAGGTCCTTGGTCTTTGCCTTTTCAAATTTTTCGTTCTTATTATCGCTTTAGACGTGCTGAATTTCCGACAGGAGTTCAGGGTGAAGTGAGCTATTCAGGCCAAAGAAGCCTCTTGGATATGGAAGCTCCACTGGACAAAGCACTTACTGGGCCGTTTCTAGAGGCCTTTTCATTTGTGACCTTTTCACTTCCTGAGCCCATGCAACTTCCATATCAACTACACCTTGAAGGGTTGTTGAATGACGAGATTTCTATACTTCTGAGCAAACCCAAAGCTGAAGTTGAAGGGCTTATCAGTGATGCAAAAGAACATCTCAGTAGCGGATATAGCAAAGTGAGAGAAAGCGCATGAAAAAAGACAATAAAGCTCTTCACGCCGATTTCGAAGCTGTAGAAATGGATGAAGTTTTACACAAGTGGCTCTCTCACGGTATTCCTGCTGCCGAAAAAGAAAGTTTTGAAAAAACGTTACTCTATAATCGTCGTTTCCGTGAACATTTTTGCGAATGGATCAAGGCAATACGCGAACCTGCTTGGGCCCTGAACCACCACAAAACAAAGGACTCTTCCGAATGAAAAAAAATAGAAGAGAACTTTTACTTGATTGCATGAGTTACCTCTGGACTCTTTCCAAAAGAGCAGAGGACTATTGGCAACAAGTAGCGTCTATGGAACGCGAAGAAGCTCTCTCCTATTTTAGTTCGCTTGCAAAATACCCGACTCAGCTTGGTTCTTTATTTGGTCAAATGAACAAAGACGAGCAAACGAAAATCTACAACTCCCTTGTAACCCTTACTCAAAGACCCCTTTCAGTAACTCCAAGTTTTTTTGAAACTTCGCTTTGGGCAGCCGTTATAGACGTAAAATCCACTACAATGCGCAAAGAGTTTTTTAGGCTCAGTCATCAAGTAGATAGTTTTTCTCGACGTCTCGTGGGCGCACCCAGTGAATTAACGGATACAGAATTAGAAAACTATATGGATCTGGCCAAAAAATATATTTCTCTCTCTCGACACATACATCCCGCCTTTTCTCACTCAGATCGCACTCTTCCCTCTGCAATTAAAAAAGAACTTTCAATCGCTTAACCAACAAGCAAACCCATTAAAGATTTCGCCAATGCGTCTGCTCTTTGTTCAAGACTTTCTACCTCTATAAATTCTTCCGAAGAATGAATTTTTCCACCACGAGGCCCTAGCCCATCTAAAATCTTAAGTCCCGGTCGATAAAAGTAACAGCAATCAGACGCCCCAAGCCCATCTCCAAAAGTAACTTCACTCTTTTCAATCTTAGAAAAATTCACAGCAAACTGCATAAAATCTGCTCCAGGAGTACCTGTATCGAATGCAGGGCAGTCATCAATAATCTCAATAGAAAAAGATCCCATTTTTTCTTTGCTAGGAGAACTAAAGCGCAACTCCTTCATTCCGCTCATAAGGTCTTTGTGAAAGGCTTGTATGCTTTCGTCATTTTCAAAGCGAGTATCCAAATTGATTTCAATCTTTTCGCAACTCATGTTGAACTTAAACGGATAACCTTTAATGCCATTCATACTGGCACTCACAGTGGGATGTTTTAACTTTAATTCTTCAAGCAGCGTGTAAAGCAAAGCGACTCCTTGAATAGGATTAGCGGCCTCTTTTAAATCTCTTCCGGTATGCACAGAATTTCCTAAAACATGAATGAGATAATAACGATTGCCTCTACGTTTTTTTATAAGGTGACCACCAGGCAAGGCAGGTTCCATTCCCAAAACAAACTCAAGCTTTGTGGATAAGTCTTTGATAAATTTTTGAAACGCAGGCGAGCCCAGCTCTTCACACGAAGAGCTAAATAAATGAAGGGGTCGTATATTCTCATTAAAAGCCCCTGCCTTATGAAGTTTTTCAATGGCAGCAAGTGCGATCACCATTCCACCTTTATTATCAGCCACGCCGCTGCCATGAAGAATTTTTGAATCTGCACTTAAGGTAGCCTCTCGCAACAGTGCCGTAGGATAAACCGTATCCGCATGGGTCACTAAGCAAATTCCCTTGGATTTTTCTTTAGAGGGCCAAGTTGCAAAAAGCGCAGGAGCATAACCTGCAAGCTCTGGTTCAACCCAATCAAGCTTTGCCTCTGTTGATAGAAGCTTCGTATGAAGTTTTTTTTGTACCTCAAAAACTCCAGAAAGATCTTTAGTTTCAGAGGATATAGATACAAGCTCTGTGAGAAAGCTTCGCATGTGGCAAACTCTAGCAAATGCTAAAATTTATCGCACGCAAGTTAATCATTAATACTTATTTATAGCGGCTAAAAATTTGGGGGTACTCTTCAATGGCGAACTCACGTGTGGCTGCCGGAAGTGTCTTCCACTCATGAACAATAGCGGGGATTGTTCGCTGCCCCAATCTCTTCATCGCCTCGGTTCTATGATGACCCAAGCAATAAACAATTCCATCTGGCATTCGCAACAGAGGCACGGCGTATTTTTCTTGAAAACCTTCTATCCTTATCTTTTCCATGAGCTGCTCTAGAAAATCAGGTGGATGATCTTTTCTTTTTGGATTTGGAACTTCATGAAGATATGTGATTTCTCCAATTGGAAACTCAACAATTCCTTGTTTTAAACCATAAGCCGTTGCATTAGAAACTCTAACAATTTCATCGTAACAAGAAGCTTTTGTCTGATTTAAGCAAGGGGGACAAAAGAGAAATAAAAAAAGCCCCACAGCTCTTAAAATTGAGCTGTGGGGCTTTTTAAACATAATTCTAATTTCCGTTTTTTTCGGTCAAACTTCTTCTCAAAAACGCAGGAATTTCTAAGTCTTCATTGTTGCTGGTATGCAACCCTAAGTCTTGAGCAATCTTACGTGCTTGCTGCAAGATATCCATTGTTTTCGCATTTCTAGAATCTGTAGATTGATGAGGCGCTTCCGTCGCAGGAGCCGCTTCTGCAGCAGGAGCTTGCTCAACGCCTTCTTCTAAAGCTGCAGCCTGATGAGAAACTTCTTCAAAACCTGCAGGATCAAAAGTTGCACCGATAGGCTCTTCTTTTACAAATGCTGGAATCTCTTCCTTGTGTTCAAAGTTATGTTGGCTCGCTTGAGAGTAATCACGAGTGAAATACATCTCAGGACCATTTTCTACGGGTGCTTTAGCAGCAGGAGCAGCCACATAATTTGTAGCAGGAGCTGCATGAACAGTAGGAGCTACTGTTGAAGCAGTTGGGGCTACTGTACTTGCAGCAGCAACAACACCAGCGCTTGGAACGCTCACGCCTGTAACTTTATCTTTTTGATTAAAGCCTGTCGCAACAACCGTTACTTTTACCGCATCACCAATCTTACTGTTGAATACGCTACCAAAAATAACTTCCGCATCGCGGTCAGCTTCTTCGGTTACCAAAGTTACTGCTTCATTGATTTCGTGAAGAGTGAGGTTTTCTGGTCCAGTAATATTGATGATAATTCCTGTAGCACCACGAATAGAAATGTCTTCTAAAAGCGGGCTAGAGATTGCTAAGTGAGCTGCAGTGACAGCACGATTTTCACCTTCTGCAACACCTGTACCCATTAGTGCTAATCCACGATTTTGCATAACTGTTTTAACGTCTGCAAAGTCTAGGTTGATGTGCCCTGAAATATTAATCAAATCACTGATACCTTGAACCGCATTTAAAAGAACCTCATCGGCTCTTCCAAAGGCTTCAAGAACACTTGTCTTTTTATCAACAATAGAGAGAAGTCTTTGGTTTGGAATTTGAATGAGGGTATCAACGTTTTCTTTTAAGTTTTGAAGTCCTTTTTCAGCAACTCGCATGCGCTTAGGTGCTTCAAAAATAAACGGCTTTGTTACAACTGCAATTGTGAGAGCTCCAATATCTTTAGCAATTCTAGCAATCACAGGAGCTGCGCCCGTACCTGTACCACCGCCCATACCGGCCGTAATGAAAACCATGTCAGCGCCTTCGAGTACTTTTCGAATTTCTGCTTGGCTTTCTTCAGCGGCTTGACGACCAATTTCAGGATTTGCTCCAGCACCAAGACCCTTTGTAAGTCCCATGCCGAGTTGAATTCTTTTTGTTGCTAAACTTTTTGCAAGTGCTTGGCGATCTGTATTTCCAGAGATGAATTCCACCCCTGAAAGACCCGCTTTCACCATCGCGTTGATCGCGTTGCACCCGCCGCCGCCAACGCCAACGACTTTAATTTGAGCACCAAGAACTTCGATTTGACCGCTAAAGTCCTCAACCTCAATCTCTAACTCATCATTCATTTCTGTTACTTCTTCATCAATTGGTTCAAATCCCATAACCCCCCCTACACAAGCTCTTCAAACCATGACCGTATATGCTTTCCAGCTTTAATCATGGGTTCCATCATTGCATTTTTACGTTTATTTCTTCCAGACTTTCTTTGCGCGTAACTCCACTCCACAAGCCCAAGCACCGAAGAGAAAGACGGATGCAGATATTCTGCTCCCAAACCTTCAATTCGATTGGGTTGTGCGCGTTTTACAGGCAAATCAAATACTCTCTCAGCAAGTTCAATGGCCCCCGGAAGCAACGTTGTGCCACCCGTGAAAACAATTCCCGCGCCGAGTTTATCCATATATCCGCTGTGAAGAATTTCTTTTTTTAAGAAACCAAGAATTTCCTCAAGACGTGGCTCTAAAATTTCACCCAATATTTTTTGTTGAATGATGCGAGGAGCGCCACCACCGACTGGATTGATCTCTAGAGAAGAGCCTTCATCGATAAATTGTTTAATTCCGCATCCGCGCTCAAGCTTAAGTTTTTCTGCTTCGCTTTGCGGAGTTCTTAGACCAATCGCTAGGTCATGCGTAAGGTGAATACCACCCAATGCTATTCCACCCGTATGAACTAATGAACCTGCAGAGAAAATTGCAAAATCACTTGTGCCGCCGCCAATATCAATAACCGCAACACCTAATTCTTTTTCATCTTGAGAAAGTAATAACTGTGAGGTGGCTAAACTCTGCAGAACAATTTCATCCGCATGAACGCCTGCTCGATGACAACATCGTACTAAGTTTTGAATAGCACTTCTTGAAGCAGTTACTATGTGAACCTTAGCTTCAAGACGAGTTCCTACCATTCCTAGCGGATCTCGAATTTCATCCTGACTATCAATTCTATATTCTTGCGGGATCACATGCAGGGGCATACGATCATTGGGAATCGCAAGCGCACTTGCGGTATCAATCACTCTTTTTACATCGGCTGCATTCACTTCGCGGCCTTTAATTCCTGCTACACCCGAGGAATTAATTCCTTGTATGTGTGGACCGGCAATACCAATTACGGCTGATGTAATTTTAACTCCGCTGTTTAATTCTGCCTCATCTATTGCTTCTGAAAGCGCATTGACTGTTTCATCTATATTAGAAACAAATCCTTTTTTAAGACCTGAGGTACGAGAAATTCCCACACCTAAAACCTTATAGCTTTCATTCTCTTCTCCAGCAGCAGCGTGAGACGCTACAACTGCTGTGATTTTGGTCGAACCAAAATCCAGAGCGACGACGATATCGTCATTTTTCATACAGTCCCCCCCATCCGCGCAACGCACCTGTCAAGGATCGTGCAATGCACTAAAATGTCCCTACCTTTATTTTTCAATGACTTTGATACGAGTGCAATCGTTGACAGTGTCTAAAGACTGACGACTGCCCGATTATTGTATGTTGCGTCAATTCTCCGAGACTGCAGCTTTCTTGACCGAAGATAGTCCAAAGCTTCACGGGCTTTGCGCCAGTTTTCAGGAAAACTTGAGCGTCCCATCACTATGCGAATGTTATCTTCAAACAATACAACGAGTCCCAGTTCCTTATCCCACGTCAATCCGTTGACTCCCTTTGGATTTTCATTGCCTAGCCAACGTAAACTTTCATGAAAAACTTTTCGATCTGCGGGCAATGGCCAATAAAGAGGAAGATCGCTCAACTTTTTTTTAAAAGTTACCCCTTCTGCGTCCAATATCCACATCTCTCTTTCAATAAAAGTTTGTGCTACGGGCGCGCGCTCTTCTATTTTAACTTTTAAAGTTGAGGGCCAATGTCTTTGAAAAAACACAGACTGAATGGCACGGGATTTATTTGTGAGTTGTGCTGAGAGTACCTCAGCCTCTACTTCCCACATGTTTTGTCCCTTTACACTTTCCAACATTTTTTCAGTTAATTTTTTTATTTCTAAAGAAGCCGTTTCAACCTGAATCTCTTGAATATTAAAAAAAGAACTTCTCATAAAGAAACCAACGGCAGTTAGCAATACAAAAATTCCAACTAAAAGCTGGGTGCTTTTTTTCACTTTCATTTCTTTTGTTGCTCGTAAGATTTGCAGACAAGATTTTCTATAAATGTTTCAAAATCTATTCCCTTTGCCTTTGCAGACTTAGGAACCAATGAAGTTGCCGTCATTCCTGGAAGCGTATTTGCTTCTAGAACAAAAAACTCTCCAGTACTTCTAAGCATAACGTCTATGCGCACGTAATCTTCGCACTTTAAAACCTTTGAAACTTCTTCGCAGCATTGTTGAACGCGCAATGTAATGTTTTCGTCTATGGGAGCTGGGCAAAGATATTCCGTATGTCCAGCTGTGTACTTACTCTGATAATCATAGAATTTTGAATTGGGTCGAATTTCAATCACGGGATAAGCTTCGCCAAACACAACAGGAACGGTGAGCTCGCGCCCTTCAATCCACTCTTCTACAATAACTTCGCTGTCATATTGAAAAGCTTTGGCACAAAAATCTTCAAAAGCATCCTTGCGCTCAGCCTCTAAAAAAGCCGCTGGATCATAGCGATAAATCCCCAACGTGCTTCCCTGGGAAGCTGCTTTGATAAAAAACTTTTTGCCGAGCAGATCATTTTGTTCTTTTAACAATTTATCAATTGAAAAAGTGTCTCGTTGAAGTTCGAAAAACTTAGCGACAGGAAGTTGATGATGTTTGAGAATTTTTTGTGTTGTAAGTTTATTAAAGCAAATTGCACTCGAAAGAACTCCGCTCCCAACATAGGGGACCTTGATTGTTTCTAAATAGCCTTGAACAACTCCATCTTCACCAAAAGTTCCATGTAATCCAATGAATACAATGTCGGGTTTATCGTTTGCAAAAAAAACGGGCAATTCTTCGCGAGACTTAAAGTCTAGTGAATTAACATCAAAGCCCTTTGACTTAAGCGCAGCAATTATGTTTTTTCCAGAGTTCACACTTACTTCACGCTCAGCAGACTCTCCCCCGTAAATAACCCAGACTTTTTTTGGCTTCATACTCCTAAGTTTACACTGAAGTACATTCCTATATAAAGAGTCTCCGCAAAGACTTTGCACCTGCCTCAACTTAAGCTAAGTTTTTTGTATGTCCGGCATCCAAGAACTTAAACACAATCTCAAAATTCATTTACTTATTGGTTTAGCCGGCTGGAGCACATCTCTTTATACGCTATGGCACCGATCTAAAGTTTTGGCAGGCTTAGATATTGGCGAGTCATTTTGCAATCTTAGCTCTACGATTAACTGCGACAATGTAGCTCTCTCAAAATACTCACAAATTTTAGGAATTTCTGTTCCGACTTACGGACTTGTTTTTTTTACGATCGTCATTCTCTTGGCGATGCGCGCTCTTCGACAAGAACGCGAAAAGGGTGCCGTGGGAGAACTCACTTTTAAACTTCTCTGGGCGACTTCAATTGTTGGTGTGCTTAGCAGTGTAGGTTTAGGACTTTTGAGCATGCTTCAAATTGGCTCTTTTTGTTTAGTCTGTTCAATTGTTTATGCTCTTTGCCTATTTTTTCTTTTCAATGTTTGGAAGCTTAAAAAGATTCATCGCCCCACAAGTTTTTTAAAAGACACTCTCCCCAACTCTACCTTCGTGATTTTTGCACTCTTTGTAAGTGCCCAGTTTGCATTTCAACCTTTGGGTGATTTTGCTGCAAAATCTGCGCAGGCCCCCGAAGAAGAACTCCCCGCAGAATTCTTAGCTCAAATAAAAGAACAATTTAACGCTCAAAACAGTTATGAATTACCAGAGCAGAAGAGTCCTGTGTTTGCGCCCGCAGATGCAACTCAAGTCAAAGTAACTTTGGTTGAATTTAGTGATTTTCAATGTCCACACTGTGCTCAGGCATTCAAAAACATGCCTGCTGCTTTAAGTGGTTTAAAAAACAATGTGCGGATCATTTATAAAAACTTCCCGCTTGATCCTGCTTGTAACTCAGGAGGTTCTCACCGAATGGCATGTTATGCTGCACGGGCAGCTCGCTGTGTTCATAAAAACTTGGGTAACGAGAGCTTCAAAGAAATTCAAAGCTATCTCTTTGAGAACAGAGAGTCGCTTGGCAAAGAAAGCATCGCCCAAAAAGTAGAGGCCATAGGTCTCAAAAAAAATGATTATCTTTCCTGTGTTGAAAGCAAAGAAGTTTACCAAGAAATTAAAGATGAAATTGAGCTCGCTAAAAGTGTTGGTATTGAAGGAACCCCTGCACTTTTCTTAAATGGTAAACAGCTGAAAGCAGGAACAAATTCTTCTGTTCTACGAGCAATAATAAAAGACCTTATTCAGAGCCAATAATAGAGTGGGTTAAAGCTCCTCTCTGCGGGGAAAATTGACCCAATCTTTTCAAGTTTTTTTAATAGAAGCCTCTTTAAAGCTACAGTGAGCTTGGCACAGTACCTGCTTAATTAGGAGCTGTGGCAACGAACAATTCCCATTCGAAGAGTTTATATCCATGCTTTTATTTAAGGAGAAATATAGATGAAAAGTAGTTTTAAAAAATGTCTTAAAGTTGTCCCTTTTCTAACCTTCCCGTGGTTCTTGTCTGCACAGGAAATGGAAAGTCCACCCCCCTCACATCACCATTATGGCCATTCATACGATAACTCTGACTGGCGACGTAACGTGACCCTGAGTTTAGGGGTTGATGCTATTCGTTCCAACGCAGAATTTAGCGGAGACTCAAACAATGCTTCACTCAGCGCAGACCCAAAATGGGGTTACGGAGCAATGGCCTCTATTGAGTTAGGACTTGCGGATTATGCAGGTATCGCACTGGGCGCACACTACATGCAAAGACGTTTCCAAATTTCGGGTGGCGCAGTTGATTGGACTCGTACCATTCAAACAATAACAGTGCCCCTTGAAGCACGCTTTTATTTGTTAAAAGTTTTATCTGTAGGTGCAGGTGGTTTTGCTGCCTTCCCAGTTGGAAACACAAAAGACAGTTTTAGCAACGGAGACTCAACACTCGTAAACACTGGATCTAAACGTAAAGGTGTAGACTACGGTCTTACGGGCGCTTTGGGTGTGAACGTTCCCTTGGGTCCATTGGGTATTTTTGGTGAAGCTCGTTATAATTACGGCTTAACCGACTCTGCGGCCAACAGTGACGTAGAAGAAAAAATTAGAGATTTGCTTTTCACCGTGGGTGTAAAAGTTAAGATCTAAAGATCATTGTTATCTTAGAAAGAAGGGGCGCAGCAGAGCTTTCTGTTGTGCCCCTTCTTCTATGCGCAAACAGCTACATGAGCACGGTGTCATGTTAACACTTTGCGCTCCTAACACTTAAGGCAAAGAGTTGTCAGCTTGGAGGTTTCTCATCAAAATGAATCCTAGTTAAGGAGGAGTTATGAGAAATTTTTTATTAGGGGTATTCGTTCTTTTTACAGCAGGGATGCTTTCTGCAGAAACTCTTCAGTTTGATTGCAAACCTCGTCGCGATAGAGAAACTCCTTATCGTACTTTCTTGGTCACTATCTTCAATGCGGATACTGACGAAGCTCAAAGCGAAATTTCTTACTCAAAATATCCCAATAAGGATGCCTTAGTTCCAGACAGTGCAGGCATTTTGGATGGCTTTTCACAAAGTGAAACCTATTCTACCCATTTGTCTTCGAGATATCGCAATATCACCATTGAAGGCGGAAACTTTGGTATAAGCTGGCAACGCGACACTCTTCAGCTCCAAAAGCGGCGCGACACTCTTTACAGGGGGCAATTCTATTTTCCCGAGGGGTCTGAGCAACTCGACTTAGGCTGGAACTCTACATTGGCTTTGGATTGCGATAGAATCCTATAGCATAAATGTTTACTCAGACCTTTAAGCAAGGATCAGACAATTGGGCTTACATTTTACATAACAAAAAAGGTGAAGCCCTTGCTGTTGACCCCTTAGATGAGAAAATATATCTAGATTTTTTTAAACAAAAAAGTTTAACTCCTATTGGAATTCTCTGCACGCATTATCATGCCGATCACACTCAAGGAATTCCTGGCATTTTAAAAGAATATAAAATCCCTGTAGTGGGCCCAGACTCTAACGAAGCTCCAAGCTTTGTGACCGAGAAAGTTTTGGATGGCCCTTTGCCTTTTGAAAACTTTCAGCTCGAAAGTTATTTCTTACCTGGGCACTCCAAAAGCCACTGTGTATTTAGAGAAAAAAAGAAAAACTGGCTTTTTGTAGGCGATATACTTTTTCACCTAGGTTGCGGACGTGTGTTTGATTGCACTCCACAAACTCTCTTTGATTCGCTGCAAGAGCTAAAAGAATTTTCAATGGCGAGCGAAATATTCATGGGCCATGACTACCGCGCTCAAAACCATGCATTTTGTACCGAGCTAAATCCTAAGTTTTATTCTGCACTTAACCTAAGTGATTTAGATAAAAGTACTACTTTGGAAATGGAACTTTGGTGGAATCCGTTTTTAAAGGCCGCTACCTTTGAAGAATGGTGGAGCCTGCGCCAAAGGCGAAATGACTTCAAATAATACTTAAAGACAAGAATCTCACTCTCCGCTAAATTTAAAGTGTGTATTTGGTGTTGGATCTCAACTCCTACTTTGCCTCCGTAGAACAGCAGCTCAATCCGAAACTCAGGGGAAAACCTGTTGCGGTAGTGCCCATGCTAGCGGACAGTACTTCGTGCATAGCTGCGAGCTACGAAGCCAAAGCCTTTGGAATTAAAACCGGGACACGCGTAAGTGAAGCCAAAGAGCGCTGCAAAGACCTCATTCTCGTGGTTGGAGACCATACAAATTACATTGAGTTTCATCATAAAATATTAGCCGCCATTGATCTCTGTATTCCCGTTGAAGAAGTTATGTCTATTGACGAAGTTGCCTGCCGATTGATGGGAAGAGAGATTAAAGAAGAAAACTCTAGAAAGATTGCGCTCAATCTAAAAAAAACTATTGCTGAAAAAGTAGGCGCTTACTTAAAATGTTCTATTGGAATAGCACCCAATAAATTTTTAGCTAAGGTTGCATCAGACATGCAAAAACCCGATGGATTAACCTATATTCGTCAGGAAGAGCTTCCACACAAACTTCATTCCCTTAAACTCCGTGATTTTCCTGGCATTGGTGCAGCTATGGAAGATAGGCTCATAAGCTCTGGAATTTATACAACCGAGCAACTTTGCAAAGCAGATCTTCTAAAATTAAGAAAAGTTTGGGGAGGAATTGTAGGAGAATATTTTTACAAAGCACTAAGAGGCGAGAATGTCGCACGCCCCGAAACACAAAGAAAATCTTTTAGCCACTCGCATGTGTTACCACCCGACTTACGAAGCGAAGAAGGCGCATATGCCGTAGTACAAAAGCTCATCCATAAAGCAGGTGTTCGCCTAAGAAAACTTAATTACTGGTGCTGTTTTCTTTCTGTGTCTGTTCGCTTTATTGATGGTAGTAAATGGCAAAATGAAACAAGTTTAATTGAATGCCAAGACGACCTTACCCTTATTGCAGCACTCAAAAGTCTTTGGAAACTCCCTCCTAATAAAATGCCCGTAAAAGTTTCACTCTGGCTTACGGACCTTGTTCCAAACGAACAACATAACAGCGGTTTTTTTGAAGATCATAAGTCACTAAAATTATCTAAAACCCTAGATAGCATTCAGCAAAAATATGGCCGCAGTTCTGTTTTTTTTGCAGGCGCACACAAGGCGCAGAGAAGTGCTCCTCTCAGAATAGCTTTCACAAACATTCCCGATCTAGATGTAGAAAGAGAAGACAACGACTCTTAAGTTCTTTTGGAGCGGAAAAAGTTTTGCAGAGTTGATCGGCATTCATCTTCGAGAATACCTTCTACAACTGTAATTTCGTGATTAAGCCATTTGTCTTGATGAATATTGTACCGTGATCCCATAGCACCCGCGCGTGGGTCGCGGCATCCAAAAACCACTCTATCTAAGCGAGAGAGCGACAGAGCACCCGCGCACATCACACAGGGCTCAAGAGTTACAACCAGAGTACAACCGCGTAAGCGCCACGAGTCTTCGCTTTGTGAAGCCGCTTTAATAGCTAAAACTTCTGCATGAGCCGTTGGATCTTTAATAAGCTCTCTTTGATTATGAGCTTCTGCAATTATTTTTCCATCTGCATTTAATAACAAAGCTCCCACAGGAACATCTCCCTTAGCTTCTGCTTCGCGAGCAAGCTCTAAGGCTCTTTGCATATAGGGGAGCCAATCGCGCTCCGGGCTCCATTTAGGCTTCATTCTTACTTAATAACTTTCAAGCCACCCATATAAGGTTGTAAAACTTCGGGGACTGCAATGCTTCCATCTTCTTGTTGATAGTTTTCAAGCACCGCTACTAGCGTGCGGCCTACTGCTAAACCTGATCCGTTAAGAGTATGAACAAGGCGAGTTCCTTTATCTTTTCCTTTAAAACGAATCTTACTGCGTCTTGCTTGATAGTCACTGCAATCAGAGCAAGAAGAAATTTCGCGATAACAACCGCGTTCAGTTCCTTCAAAGACAGAACCTGGAAGCCAAACTTCAATGTCATAAGTTTTTTGAGCATTGTTACCCATATCGCCCGTGCACAAGAGCATTACGCGATAAGGGATTTTCAAAGCTTGCAAAATAGCTTCTGCATCTTGAGTCATAGCTTCGAGTTCATTCAAGCTGTCTTCAGGCTTCGTAAACTTTACCATTTCAACTTTATGAAATTGGTGCTGACGAATCAGTCCTTTAGTGTCTTTTCCATAGCTTCCCGCCTCACTTCTAAAACAAGGAGAAAAAGCCATAAACTTTTTAGGCAAAATATCTTCGGGAATAATTTCGTCTGCAAAAAAACTTGTGATGGGAACTTCCGCAGTAGGAATTAAATATTTATCATCGTCTTGGATTTTATAAACGTCTTCTTTGAATTTTGGAAATTGACCAATTCCATAAAAAGTTTGTGCCGTTACCATGTAAGGAGGAACGATCTCTTCGTAACCCTTTGCGCGATGAGTATCTAACATAAAATTCACAAGCGCGCGCTCTAATTGTGCGAGCCCACCTCTAAGAAAAGTAAAGCGCGCTCCACTGATTTTTGCTGCTCTTCCAAAATCCAAGAGCCCTAACTTTTCGCCAATTTCATCGTGTGCTTTAGGAGCGAAATTAAACATGCGTTTTTCTCCCCATTTGCGAACTTCTTTGTTTCCCTCGGCACCTTTGCCTACAGGAACACTTTCGTGAGGCCAGTTCGCGATGTAATCCAAAACACCCTTAAAAGATTCGTCTAATTTTTCAAATTCAATATTCACAGCGCTCATTTGATCGCCAA